>DATFGL010000181.1:0-23581 GCA_035249465.1 Rhodanobacteraceae bacterium
GTGGCGCAGGCTGAAACGCTGGTGGACGCCCGCCGCAAGGGCGCGGCGCGGCGCGGCGCGGGCAACGGCCAGGCCTTCGGCGCGGTCGCGAACGGGCCGCTGGTGGCCGGATATGGTGGCGTGGTGGAACGCGTGTTCAGCGTCGCGGAAATGCCGGACGGCAACCGGGCCGGCCTGGATGTGACACTACGCCTGGCGTTGACGGGAACCCAGGCACGCCCGTACAAAGTGCTGGACTGGCGCACCGATTCCGCCCAGGCTCCTTGAAACCCGACCAAGCCATGGCCACCGTGAGCGCACCATCCATCGAACGCATGAAGCTTGCCTGGTCGCGCTCGCCGCTGCCGGGGTTCCTGCATTGGTGGGGTGGCGAGCTGACCTGGTTGCTGCCGGTGCGGATACGCGCATGGCTGCAGCGTGGTCCGGACGTGCTGCGCTTGACGATGGGCGCGGATGGGTTGCTCGTGAAACGCGCCCGCACCGGCGACGTGCTGGCCACGATTCCGGCGGAGCTTCCGACCGAAGTCCAGCGTGCGACCTTCACGACTGCGTGCGCGGGCATCGATCCCGATGATCGCCGCCTGGTGCTGGTGGTGGCGGGCACCTCGGTGCTGCAGCGCCGGTTGCCGATGCCGCTGGCCGCCGCGGCCGATCCGCGCAAGGTGGTCGGCTATGAACTCGACCGGCAGACGCCCTTCAAACCCGACCAGCTTTATTACGACGTGCGCGTCAGCCCGGCGCCCGCGCCCGCGGGACAGGTGGTGCTGGACTTGTACGCCGCGCCGCGGACCGAACTGGATCCGATGCTGGAACGCCTTGCCGCGATCGGCGTGCACCCCGATTGCGTGGACGTCCAAACCGGCAACGGCACGCTCGCGGGTGTCGATTTGCTGCCGGCGGGCCGCCGCCCGCGCAGACTGGACAAGCGGCGTCGCCTGAACTGGATACTCGCCGCGGGCTGCGTGTTGCTGGTGGTGCTGGTGCTGGGACAGTGGCTGGGCAATCGCCGCGCGGCGTTGGCGAAGATGCAGGACGAGGTGGATGCGATGCGTGCGCGGGCCACCCAATCCGAACAGTTGCGCGCGCAGTTGACGGCGGCGGTCGCCGCTTCGCAATTCCTGGTGAAGCGCAAGGCCGGAAATCCGCCACCGCTCGCGGTGCTCGACGACCTGACCCGGCGCATGCCCGCGACGGCGTGGCTGGACGCGATGACGCTGGACGATTCCGGTGGCCTCGACATCAAGGGCGAGGCCGACAAGGCCGCGGCGCTGGTCGACACGCTGGGCGGCTCCAGGGTGTTCGGGGAACCCAGGCTGCAGGGCGTGATCCAGCCCGATCCGGCCACCGGCAAGGAACGCTTCGAGCTGACCGCGCGCGTCAGGCAACAAGGCCCCGCCGATGCGCATTGACACTCGACGCATGACGCCGGTGCAATCGCGCGTGGCCGCGATCGCGCTGGCCTTGGTTGCGTTGGCGGTCGCGTATTTCCTGCTGCTGCACTGGTGGTTCGTGGCGCCGCTGGCGAGCGTCGACAGCCAGATGCACGACCTGCAATCGATCCACGCGAAATACGCCGCGGCGATTGCCGAGCAGCCGTTGCTGCAGAAGCGCGTCGCGGACCTGGAGCGCGGCGGCGCCACCGTCGGCGCGTTCCTCTCGGCAGCCGATCCGAGCACCGCTTCGGCCGACCTGATCCAGCGCGCCACCGACGTGGTGGCGGCGCACCAACACGAAGGCGCGGGGTGCAGCATGCCTTCCAAGATGCCGATCGAACAGGACAGCGGCAACGAGCCGTTTCGCCGCGTCAGCGTCAGCATCACGCTCGATTGCGGCATGCAGCCGCTGGCTGCGGTGCTGCACGATTTCGATCGCGGCCTGCCGTACCTGTTCGTGGACAACCTCACCGTTGCGCGCTCGCCCACCGGGCGCATGCAGGCGCAGCTTTCACTGTCGGGTTACCTGCGTCCGTCGGGGTCACCGCCATGAACGCCGCCGACCGCCGCCGCCTCACGCCGTCGCTGGGCATCGTGGCTGCGGTACTGCTGCTGGTCCTGATCGCCCTGTGGCTGGGCCTCGGGCGCGGCGCGCACTGGCACGAAAAAGCCGCACCGCCGAGGTTGCCGCCGCTCGGAACCAACCTGCCGGCGCCCGCGGTGCCGCCGCTGGACCAGTACGCCGCGGTCTGGCAGCGCCCGCTGTTCAACCCCTCGCGTACGCCCGAAGCCGCGGCCGGCAGCGGCGATGAGGCGACCGGCGACCTGCAGTTGACCGGCGTGATCATGCTGCCGGACCTGAAGATGGCTATCCTGCACGACAAGACCAGCAACAAGGATTACCGCATCATCGAGGGCCAGCCATCCAGGGGCGGCCCGGCGCTGGTCGAATTGCACCCGCGCAGCGCGGTGGTGGATGTCTCGGGCTCGCGCGTGAACCTGCAGCTGATCCCGGGCCCCTCGCCCGGCACGAGCGCGCCGGCGCAGGACGGTGCGCAGCCCCAGCAGAGCGCGGGACAGGGTGCATCTGCTATGGTCTCGCGCCAGGCGCAGATCGATTCGGGGCAGCGGGTGCCCATGTCCGGGACCGGAGGGCAGTCCTCGACCGAGGCGCGCGCGAGGGAGCTCAAGGCGCGAATTGAAGCCGCAAGGCGTCGTGCAGCCCGACAGAACGATGGCGGCGGTTGAGGGGTCCGGTTGACCGGCTCCGTGCAGTGGATGGGTCTGGAGAGCGCGACGTGTACAAGAAGTTAGCCACGCTTGGGGTCATCTGCGCCGTCGCGGTGCTGGCGGGTTGCACCCCCCAGATCCGGCCGAACGATGACTACAGCCTGCAGCGGGAGGCGATCGCCGGCACGCACAAGCCGGTGCCCGAGCCGCTGAATGTCGGCACCGGGCAACAAACCCAGCCGCTCTCGACCGCGAATGCGCCGGAGCAGCAGTACGGCACCGGCGTGTTCATCAATCCGGCCGCCGCGCACGGCAAGGCCGGCGGCGTCGCCAACGCGGGCGGCACCATCACCTTCAACTTCGACAACCAGCCGGTGCAGGCCGCGGTCAAGGCGATCCTCGGCGATGTGCTGCACGCCAATTATTCGATCGCGCCGGACGTCAAGGGTACGGTCACGTTCGCCACCTCGCAGCCGGTGACGGAAGCCGAGGTACTGCCGATCCTGCAGATGTTGTTGTCGTGGACCGGCAACGCGTTGGTGCACCAGAACGGCCGCTACCTCGTGGTGCCGGTCGAGCAGGCCGCGCCCGGCAACCTGGTGCCAGGACTTGGCGCCGTGTCGCCGGGTGCCGGCTACGCGGCGCGACTGTTTCCGCTGCATTACGTGTCAGCCGAGGCGATGCAGAAGCTGCTGAAGCCGTTCGCCGACCCCAAGGCGTTCCTGCTGATCGATCCGCTGCGAAACATTCTGGTGATGGGCGGCACGCCCGACGAACTGGCCAATTACCAACGCATCGTGCGCACCTTCGACGTGGATTGGCTGCGCGGAATGTCGGTCGCGGTGATTCCGCTGGAGCACGTGCGGGCGGACGACCTGGTCGGTCAGCTCCAGAGCCTGTTCAGCGAACAGGGCAGCGCTGCTCCACCCGCGACCACGAATATCGCGGGCGCGCAGGTGTCGAGCGCACCGCTGCCGGGAAACATCTCCAGCATGGTGCGGCTGATTCCGCTCAAGCAAAGCAACTCGCTGGTGGTGATCACGTCGCAGCCTTCCTACATCGACGAGGTGCGCCGGCTGGTCACCACCATCGACAACGGCGCCGGCAACGCGTCGGGGTTGTACGTGTACAACGTGATCAACGTGAAGGCGTCCGACCTCGCCAAGCACCTCAACGAGTTGTTCGGCAATCCCGCCGGCAACCAGCAGACACCCGCGGGCGCGGTGGCGCCGGGTTTCTCGCCACTGGAGCAGTCCTCGCCCGGAAGCCTGGGCGCACAGCAGGGCTTCGGCAACTTCTCGTCGGAAAATAATAATTTTTCGGGTGGCATGGGAGCCGGTACCAGCGACGAGTTCGGCAGCGGTGGCGACTCCGGAGTGGTCTCGGGTGCAACCCAGAGCCGCCGCCAGCAGCAGGCGGGGCAGGGCAATGTCGCGTTCACCACCAGCGAAGGCGTGCGCATCGCGGCGGTCAACGAGAATAACCAGTTGCTGATCCGTGCGACGCCGAGCGCGTGGCAGAAGCTGCTGCCGGTGATCGAGCGCCTCGACGAGAAACCGCTGCAGGTGCAGATCGAAACCAAGGTGCTGGAAGTCAACCTGACCGGCGAGTTCCAGTTCGGCGTGCAGTATTACCTCGGCGGCCTGATCGGCACGCAGCCCGGTTCGCCGCCCAACACCAACGAGTCCTACCACCGTCATCAGGGAGCGGTGGGCCTTGGGGGCGTGCAATACAACCCGGCCAGCGATGCGCTGTTCTACTCGTTCGCGGGCAACAAGCTGCAGGTGGCGGTCAGCGCAATGGAAAGCAGTGGCGACGCCAAGGTGTTGTCGGCGCCATCCACGGTGGTGCTCAACAATCAGGAAACCACCTTCAAGGTGGGCGAGAAGATCCCGGTCGTGCAGACCGCGATCATCCCTGGCCTTGGCACGGGCGGTACCACCGGCTCGGTCAACGCGACTGCGGTGAACTACATCGACACCGGCGTGCTGCTCGACGTGGTCCCGCGCGTCAGCCCCGGCGGGCTGGTGTACATGGACATCCAGCAGATCGTCAGCAAGCCGACCACCAAGGACCAGTACGGCAACTACACCATCACCAATCGCGCGCTCAGCACCGAGGTCGCGGTGCAGAGTGGGCAGACGGTGTTGTTGGGCGGGTTGATCCAGCAGACCGACACGATCCAGGACAACGGCGTGCCGTTCCTCAACCGGGTTCCGGTGCTCGGCCGCCTGTTCGGCACCACCGATCGCAACCGGGCGCGCACCGAGCTGATCGTGCTGATCACGCCGCGCGTCATCCGCAATCCCGAGGACGCGCGCCGCATCACCGACGAGTACCAGACGCAATTCGAGTCGCTGAAACCGATCCTGCCGGGAGGCAGTGCCAGCAGCGCGCCGGCTGCCGGCGATGACGCGGGTGCTTCGGCCGCGACGCCCGCGGAAACCTTGCCCGCGACTGATGCACCTGCAGCCACGCCGTCGGGCGGTTGGGCGGTGCAGGTTGCCTCCTTCGCCAGCGATGCCAACGCACAGGCCCTGCGCGGCAGACTGCAGCAGCTGGGCTTCGCGAGCTACGTCGAAAGCGCGCAGATAGCCAACGGTACAGCCTGGCGTGTCCGGGCGGGTCCGGTCGTCAGCCGCGACGCCGCCGAGCGCCTACGCACGGCAATCGCGGATGGCCTGCATATCGGCGGCATGCAGGTTGTGCAGCGCTAGACGAGTGTTGCGCGGTGGAACCCTGGGAGAAGAAGGGCGCCTGTCATTCCTGATTGGCCCGGCAGAATGACGGACCGCTAGACTGCGCGGATGCCCGCAACGCTGACGTCCATCCTCATCGTCGCCGCCGACAGCGGTCCGCCGTTGCGCGAGTGCGTGGCGCGCGCGCTGGCATCCGGCGTACCGATGGAATTGATCGTCGTCGACAACGCGTCGCGTGACGGCGTACCGCAGGCGCTGGCGCGCGCGTACGGGCACGACGAGCGCCTGCGCGTGATCTACAACCGCGCGAATCTCGGCTTCGGTCCGGCGGTAAACATCGGCGCGCGGCAGGCGCGGGGTGACACCTTGCTGGTGCTGAATCCCGATTGCCTGCTGGGAAAGGACACGTTGGCGCGCATGCTGGAGGTGCTGTGCGCGCATCCCGACGCGGGCGTGGTCGGCGCGGTCGTCTGCGATGCGGATGGCAGGCCGGACCCGGCGTCGCGGCGGCGCGATCCGCTGCTGCGCCGATCCTTGAATGAAATGACGGGGCGCGCGAAGCGGGAGACGGAGAATGCGCGCTACGAAGGCGTCGATGTGCCGGGATCGATCCCGGAAGAGCCGGTCGAAATCGAAAACGTGTCGGGGGCGTTGCTGCTGCTGCCGCGCGCATTTTTCGAACGCTTGAATGGCTTTGACGAAGGTTACTTTCTGCATTGCGAGGATCTGGACCTGTGCCGACGCGTGCGCGACGCGGGCCATACGGTGTGGCTCGCGGGCAACGTGCGCGTGCGTCACGGCAAGGGTGGCTCCAGCGCGCACCGCCCGGTATTCGTCAGTTACCATAAGCATCGAGGCATGTGGCGCTGGTTCCGGAAATTCGATCCGGCCGCGCGCAGGCCGGCGACGCGCGCGCTGGTCGCGTGCGGCATCGCGTCGCACTTCATTGCGACCGCCCCGCTGCTGTGGTTGCGTCGCAGGTGGCGCCCCTGAACCCGCAGGAGCCAAGCATGATCCGCGAAATCCTGAAGATGGGCGACCCGCGCCTGCTGCGCGTGGCGCCGCCGGTGCCTGCCTCGATGTTCGGCACCGCCGAACTGAACGACCTGGTCACCGACATGTTCGAAACCATGCAGGCGGCCGATGGCGTGGGCCTGGCCGCGCCGCAGATCGGCGTGGACCTGCAACTGGTGGTGTTCGGCTTCGAGCATTCCGATCGTTATCCCGAAGAACCGGAAGTGCCGCGCACGATCCTGCTGAACCCGTTGATCACGCCGCTTTCGCGCGACATGGAGGATGGCTGGGAAGGTTGCCTGTCGGTCCCGGGCCTGCGCGGCGTGGTCAGCCGGCACAGCCTGATCCGCTATCAAGGTGTGGATCCGGGCGGCATGCCGATCGACCGCACCGCCGAGGGCTTCCATGCGCGCGTCGTGCAGCACGAGTGCGATCACCTGATCGGGCGCCTGTATCCCTCGCGCATCACCGACTTCACGCGTTTCGGCTTCATCGACGTGTTGTTTCCCGACGAGGCCGGTGCGAAGGAGTAGGCGCGACTGTAGGAGCGGCGGCAGCCGCGGTCCCGAAAGCCGCGATCCGTTGTTCCGATGCCGGCGGCTATAGCGACCGCGCCTTCCGGCACTCCTACGTGGAGCCCAGGCGTGAGGATTGCTCGCGCAGTGCGCCGAGCTGGGTGCTCCAGTCGGTAAGCCGCGTACGTTCCTGTTCGACCACTTCGGCCGGCGCATTTTGTACGAAGTTCGCGTTGCCGAGCTTGCCTTCTGATTTCTTCTTCTCGCCTTCGATACGCGCGATTTCCTTGGAAAGACGCGCGCGCTCTGCGTCGAGGTCGATAAGACCGGCCAGCGGAATCAACACGCGCAAATTGCCGACCACGGCGGCCGCGGCGGCAGGCTCGGCTTCGTGTTGCAACCAGCGCGGCGCTTCGCAGCGCGCCAGGAATTCGATCTGCGCGGAAAATTTCTCCACGCGGCGGCGGTCTTCGGCATCACCGTCGGCCAGCAGCAGCGGGATGGTTTTGCCCGGTGCGATGTTCATTTCCGAACGGATCTTGCGCACGCCGGTCAGCACCGCCTTGAACCATTCGATCTCCGCGCTGGCTGTCGGGTCCGTCGCGGATTCGTTCGCGCGCGGGTAGGGCCGGTCGAGAATGCTTGCTCCATCCAGGCCCAGTTGCGGCGCCACCGCTTGCCAGATTTCCTCGGTGATGAACGGCACGATCGGGTGCAGCGCGCGCAGCGCGGTTTCCAGTACCACCAGCAGCGTGCGCCGTGTGGAGGCCGCGGCTTCGGCATCGTTGCCGTTGAGCGCGGGTTTCGACAGTTCCAGAAACCAGTCGCAATATTCGTTCCACACGAATTCGTACAGCGCCTGCGCGAGATGGTCGAAGCGGTACGTTGCGAAATATTGTTCGACTTCCGCGAGCGTCGCGTGCAGGTGGGTGATGATCCAGCGCTCCGCTTCGGTTTTTCCTTCTCCCTTTGGGAGAAGGTGCCCCGCGGGGGCGGATGAGGGTTCAATGCCCTGCGCGGGTTCCGTACCCTCACCCCAACTCCTCTCCCGGGGGGAGAGGGGCTCAATATTCATCAACACGAATCGCGCCGCGTTCCACAGTTTGTTGCAGAACGCCTTGTAGCCTTCCGCGCGCTTGAGATCGAAATTGATGGTGCGGCTGTAGCTGGCCAGCGCGGCGAAGGTGAAACGCAGCGCGTCGGTTCCGATCGCCGCGATGCCGTCGGGGTAATCCTTGCGGATGCGCTTCTCGACCTTTTCGCGCACCTGCGGGATCAACAGCGACTTCGTGGATTTTTCGACCAGCGCGGGCAGGGTGATGCCGTCGATCAGGTCCAGCGGGTCCAGGGTGTTGCCCTTGGACTTCGACATCTTCTGGCCTTCCGCATCGCGCACGATCGCGTTGATGTAGACGTCGCGGAACGGCACTTGCTTGGTGAAGTACAAGGTTGTCATCACCATCCGCGCGACCCAGAAGAAGATGATGTCGAAACCGGTGACCAGCACCTGGCTCGGCAGGAAAATCCTGTCGGTCGGCCAGTTGGCGACCGTTTCGCCGCGCTCGTTCTTCACCGGTTCGTTCGACGGCCAGCCGAGCGTGGAGAACGGCCACAACGCCGATGAGAACCAGGTATCCAGTACGTCCTCGTCCTGGCGCAACGCGCCGATGGGTTGCGCGGTCGCATGCGCGCGCGCGTCAGCCTCGTCTTCGCCGACGAAGATGTTGCCGGCCTCGTCGTACCACGCCGGGATGCGATGGCCCCACCACAGCTGGCGCGAAATGCACCAGTCCTGGATGTTGTCGAGCCACTGCGTGTAAGTGGTCGCCCAGTTTTCCGGCACGAACCTGATGTCGCCGTTGCGCACGGCGTCGAGCGCGGGCTGCGTGATTGCGCGCCGCCCGCCGGGTCGGCCGTCTTTCTGCGTTTCGGAGGTCAGGTCGACGAACCACTGGTCGGTCAGCATCGGCTCGATCACCGCGTCCGAGCGTTGGCTCACCGGCACCTGCAGCTTGTGTGGTTTGGTTTCGACGAGCAGGCCCTGTGCTTCCAGATCGGCAAGGATCTGCTTGCGCGCGGCGTATCGATCAAGGCCGTGGTATTGCTTCGGTGCGTTATCGTTGACCTTCGCATCCAGCGTCAGGATATTGATCGAGTCCAGCTTGTGCCGCTGCCCGATCACGTAGTCGTTGAAATCGTGCGCGGGCGTGATCTTCACCGCGCCAGTGCCGAACTCGCGATCGACATAATCATCCGCAATGACGGGAATCTCGCGCTTCGCCAGCGGCAACAACAACTTCTTGCCAACCAACGCCGCGTAACGCTCATCCTCGGGATGTACTGCGACCGCGGCGTCACCCAGCATGGTTTCCGGGCGGGTGGTCGCGATCACCACGTGATCGGGGGCTCTCGGCTGTGGATCGATCACGTCATAACGGATCGACCACAGGTGTCCGTCGCGCTCGACGTTGTTCACCTCGAGGTCCGATACCGCGGTCATCAGCACCGGATCCCAGTTCACCAGGCGATTGCCGCGGTAGATCAGACCGGCGCGATACCACTCGACGAACACGCGGCGCACCGCGGCGGACAGTCCTTCGTCCATCGTGAAGCGTTCGCGCGACCAGTCCACAGACGCGCCGAGGCGGCGCATTTGCTGCGTGATGGTGGAGCCCGACTCCTGCTTCCACTGCCACACGCGCTCGACGAACTGTTCGCGGCCGAAGTCATGGCGCGTCTTGCCTTCCGCGGCCAATTGATTCTCGACGATCTTCTGCGTCGCGATGCCGGCATGATCGGTGCCGCCCTGCCACAGCGTGTTCTTGCCGGACATCCGCGCATGGCGGATCAGCGCGTCCATGATGGTCTGCTGGAACGCGTGGCCCATGTGCAGCGTGCCGGTGACGTTCGGTGGCGGCAGCAGGATCGCATAGGGCTCGCCCTGGCCCGAAGGTTTGAAGCAGCCGGCGTCTTCCCAGCGCGCGTACCACTTCGATTCGATCTGCCTGGGGTCGAAACTCTTGTCCATACGGATTCCGCGCGAGGCGCGGTTTGCAAGGCAAACGCGCATTCTAGCAACGCGCCGCGCATGCGCTTGCCCTGTGTGCGGGCTTCGTGGAACCTTCGCTGCGCGTCCCGGTCGGTACCCATGCCTATACTGACGCGTTCAATGAGGAGATACGGGATCATGCAACTCGATGGCAAGGTGGCAATCGTGACGGGTGCGGCCAGCGGCATCGGCAAACGGATCGCCGAGGTGTATGCGGCGCATGGCGCGGCGGTGGCGATCGCGGACATCAACCTCGATGCGGCCAACGCGGCCGCGAAGGAGCTGGTCGCCAAGGGCGGCGGGGCGATGGGCGTCGCGATGGATGTCACCGATGAAGCGGCGGTGGACGAGGGCGTCGATGCGGTCGTGCAGCGGCTGGGCGGGGTCGACATCCTGGTTTCCAACGCCGGAATCCAGATCGTCAATCCGGTTGATCAGTTCCGGTTTGCCGACTGGAAGAAGCTGCTCGCCATCCATCTGGACGGCGCGTTCCTGACCACGCGCGCCTGCCTGCGGCACATGTACGCGCGCGGCAAGGGCGGCGCAGTCATCTACATGGGTTCGGTACATTCCAAGGAAGCCTCGGTGTTGAAGGCGCCCTATGTGACGGCCAAGCATGGCCTGATCGGGCTGGCCAAGGTGGTGGCCAAGGAAGGCGCGGCGCATGGCGTGCGCGCCAACGTGATCTGCCCGGGATTCGTGCGCACCCCGCTGGTCGAAAAGCAGATTCCGGAACAGGCGAAGGAGCTCGGCATTTCCGAGCAGGACGTGATCAGGAAGGTGATGCTGAAGGAAACGGTGGATGGCGAATTCACCACCGTCGATGACGTGGCAGCGGTGGCGCTGTTCTTCGCCGGCTTCGAGACCAATGCCCTCACCGGGCAGAGCCTCGTGGTCAGCCACGGCTGGTTCATGCAATGAACCGCGTCCCGGCAACCGGCAAGCGCTCCCCACGGACGCGCGCGAAGGCTGTGGCTGCAGTGGCGCGTACCCCGCAACGCAACGAGTTGCCGGCGCCGGCGCAAGCGGCCAAGGCTTACGCGACGGTCGCGCTGGTGCTGCAGGGCGGCGGCGCGTTGGGTGCGTACCAGTGCGGGGTGTATGAGGCGCTGCACGAGGCCGGGTTGCGGCCCAACTGGTTTGTCGGCACCTCGATCGGCGCGATCAATGCCGCGATCCTGGCCGGCAACGCACCCGAGCAGCGCGTGGCGCACCTGCATGAATTCTGGGACACGATCTGCCAGCCGGCCGGTGGCGCGCGCGAGATCGCGGCTGGCGTGCGCGCATGGCTCGGCTGGATGCCACCGAGTGACGCGCTGGACGCATGGGCCAATTCGCTGGGTGCTCTCGGTGCGCTGCTGTTTGGCCAGCAGGGTTTCTTCAACGTGCGCTCGCAGCCACCGTTCCTGTTCGCCGACGGCAGCCCGCGCGCCACCAGTTTTTACGACACCGCGCCGCTCAGGGCGACGCTCGAACGGCATGTGGATTTCGATCGCATCAATGCGCACGGCGGGCCACGCCTGACGGTTGGCGCCACCGAAGTCGAGACCGGCAACGTGCGGTATTTCGATTCGGTACGCGAGCGCATACGGCCCGAGCACATCATGGCATCCGGCGCGCTGCCGCCCGCGTTTCCGGCGGTCGAGGTCGACGGCAAGCACTACTGGGATGGCGGACTGGTATCCAACACCCCGCTCGAACGCGTGTGGGAAGACACGCCGCGCCGCGACAGTCTGGTGCTGCAGGTGGACGTGTGGAGCGCGCGCGGCGGCCTGCCGCGTACCTTGATGGACGTGCTCGAGCGTCAGAAGGACATCCAGTATTCCAGCCGTACGCGCCTCGGCACCGATGCCGGTGCGCGCCTGCAGCGGTTGCGCCGCGCGGTCAGCGAATTGCTGGCGCGGGTACCCGTTGACCAGCTCGATCCCGAGTTGCGCAAGACGCTGCAGCCCTGGACGTGCAACTGCGTGTTCAACATCGTGCACCTGATCTACCAGACCAAGCGCCACGAAGCCGAGTTCAAGGATTACGCGTTCGGGCTTGGCACCCAGCACGAGCACTGGGCGGATGGTTGCGCCGACATGCGGAAAACCCTCGAACATCCCGACTTCTTCGTGCCGCCGCCGCGCGAGGTGGGCGTCGCGACCCATGATGTGCACCGGATCGTGGCGGCCAGAAGGGTGAAGTGACCGCGCGGTCACAGTCGGAAGCAGCAATCGCGGGATGCAACACGGGTTGCTAGGCTCGCGCGTCGTGCGCTTGCCAGGCAACCCGGCCCTCGGCGTCCTGCCTCGGGCGTTCACTGGCGCAGCCGATGCCATTCAAGGCATCGGCTGGGCGCGCTAGTTCACCCACTTGCGATGCGCGTGGATCGACATCACCACCCCGAACCCCGCCAGCAGCGTGATTGCGGATGTGCCGCCGTAGCTCACCAGTGGCAACGGCACGCCGACCACCGGCAGCAGGCCGGCGATCATGCCGCCATTGACGATCACGTACACCATGAAGGCCAGCGCGAATGCGCCCGCCACCAGCCGCGACCACGTGTCGCGCGCGTTGGCGGCGATCCACAGGCAGCGCCCGACGATGAACGCGTATACCGCCAGCAGTGCGAGCACGCCGATCAACCCGAACTCCTCGCCCAGCACCGCGAAGATGAAGTCGGTGGTGTGCTCGGGCAGGAATTCCAGTTTCGATTGCGTGCCCTGGTTGAAGCCCTTGCCGAGGACGCCGCCGGAGCCGACCGCGATCATCGATTGCAGGATGTGCCAGCCGCTGCCGAGCGGGTCGCTCTCGGGGTGCAGGAACGTCACGATGCGCTGGCGCTGGTAACCGTGGAAGAAATGCAGGGCGACGGGCGCGGCAGCGGCCACCGCAACGATCGCGGCGCCGATCTTCCACCATTGCAGGCCGGCGAGGAAGAGCACGAACAGGCCAGCGGCCGCGACCAGCAGCGCGGTGCCGAGGTCGGGTTGCTTGAAGATCAGAAAAGCGGGGATCGCAATCAACACACCAGTGACGAGAAGGTCGCGCCAGCGCGGCGGCAGCGGGCGCGGATGCAGGTACCACGCGATCGTCATCGGCACCGCCAGCTTCATCAGTTCGGACGGCTGGAAGCGGATCACGCCGATGTCCAGCCAGCGGTTCGCGCCCTGGCCTTCGCCCAGTACCTTGACCACGACCAGCAGCAGCACGCCGATCACGTAGAACCATGGCGTCCATGCGCGCAGCAAGTTGGGCGGGATGCGCGAGATCGCGATCATCAGCGCGGCGCCGATCAGGAAACGCGTGGCCTGTCCGGCCAGCGTGCCGGTATCGAGGTTGCTGGCGCTGTACAACACGGTCAGCCCCATCAACGCGAGGACCAGCAGGCCGATCGCCAGCGGCAGGTCGATGCGCGGGCGCGAAAACACCCGGCGACCAAGCCGGAATGCGCGCGCGGCGAGGCTGGCGGCGAAGTCGTTCATGGCGTCGTCGGCGCGGACGCCGCAGGTGGCGTGGCGGCGGCGGTGACCGGTAGCGGCGGCCGCTGCGAAGGCGGTGTGTCGGCCAGCCACTGATCCAGGATCTTGCGCGCGATCGGCGCGGCCGCGCTGCCGCCCCACGCGCCGTGTTCCAGCACCACCGCGATCGCAATCTGCGGATTGTCGGCCGGCGCGTACGCGATGAACCACGCGCGATGGCGGGAGGCGAGATATGCCAGGTTCTTGTTGGTGTTGTACGCCTCGCTGGTGCGCGAATAGCGCTCGGCGGTGCCGGTCTTGCCCGCGATCAGGTACGGGAAACCTTTGCCGATACCAGCCGCGTAGGCCGTGCCGAGGGGGTTGTAGATCACGCCCAACATGCCTTGCCTGACCGCTTCGAGATCGGCGGGATCGTGGGTGATCTGCACGGGCGCGGGTTGCTTGTACGCGACTTCCGGCTTGCCGAGCCCGTCGCTGGTCGCGGCCAGCAGGTGTGGCGTGTGCGACAACCCTCCGCCGGAAAGCGTGGCGAGTGCGTGCGCCATCTGCAGCGGCGTCACCATCCAGTAGCCCTGGCCGATGCCCGCGATCACGGTTTCGCCGGGATACCACGGTTTGTTGAACGTCTTGCGCTTCCATTCGGGCGAGGGCAATACGCCGCCAGTTTCATCGGGCAGGTCGATGCCGGTGGGGCTGCCGAAGCCGAACTTGGCCATCCATTCGTCGAACTTCGCGATGCCCATCTTGTAAGCGAGCGAATAGAAATACGTGTTGACCGATTGCGCGATGGCCTGCACCAGGTTGACGTTGCCGGCACCGTAGCGCGTGTCGTCGCGATAACCACGCGAGGAGCCGGGCAGATACCAGGTGCCGGTGGACAGCACCGTGTCCGTCGCCTTGCGCAGGCCCAGTTCCAGACCGCCCAGTCCGAGGAACGGCTTGACCGTGGAACCCGGCGGATAACCGCCGCGCATCGCGCGGTTGAGCAGCGGTTTTTCCTCGTCGTCCAGCAACGCCGTGTAGTCGGCCTGGCTGATGCCGTTGACGAACAGGTTGGGATCGAAACTCGGCACGGTGACCATCGCCAGTACGTCGCCATTGCGCGGATCGATCACCACCGCCGCGCCGGTCTGCCCGTCGAAAGCGTCGATCGTGGCTTTCTGCAGGCGCTCGTCGATGGTCAGGTACAGGTTCTTGCCGGGCTTGGCCGCGACTTGTTGCAGCACGCGCAGCGGTCGCTGGTTGGCATTGACCTCGACCACTTCGTAACCGGGTGTGCCGTGCAGCAGATCCTCGTATTCCTTTTCGATGCCGGTCTTGCCGATGTGGGTGGTGCCGGCGTACCTGTCGGGATCGATATGCTGCAGTTCCCTGTCGTCGATGCGGCCCACGTAGCCGACCACGTGCGCGAACTCGGCACCGTACGGGTAATTGCGGGTGAGGTAGGGCGCGATGCTGACACCGGGGAATTGCCACTGGTCGATCGCGAAGCGGTCGCGCTCGCTCTCGGTGAGGCGAAACTTCAGCGGCACCGATTCGAAGGAGCGGTGTTGCCTGAGGCTTTGCTTGAAGCGCCGGATGTCGTCGTCGGTCAATGGCACGACCGCCGCAAGCCGCTGCAGCATCGCGTCCATGTGCGCCACTTGATCCGGTATCACATCCAGCCGGAAGGCGGGTACGTTGTCGGCCAGCAGCTTGCCCTCGCGGTCATAGATCAAACCGCGCGGCGGCGGCAGGTGGCGCAGCCGCACGCGGTTGGCCTTGGCGCGCGTCGAGTAGTCGGCATGTTCGTACACCTGCAGGTAAACGAAGCGCCCGGCCACCACCAGCACCAGCGCCAGCATGATTGCGAATCCGGCCAGCGCGCGCCGGCCGAAGCGTGCGCGCCGCGCGCGTTCGTCCTTGAGCTCGCCGCGCCCGTTCACGTCAACCGGCCCCGGCGCTCTTGCCGCGCAGGCGTGTGTTGACGTCGTCCAGCAGCAGGAACACGAACGGCCAGATCGCGGCGCCCACCGCGGGCGACAGCCACGACAGCGCGGGCATCGCAGGGTCTCCCGCGAAGGCGCGGATCAGGGCCTGCAACACGTGGTTGTTGAGCAGCAGCAGGAACACCGCCAGCGATTGCTGCCACATCGGGAAGAATCGCAGGCGCGAACGAAAGCGCAAGGCAATGAACACCATCACCGCCAGCCGCAAGGCCTGGTCGCCCAGCAGAGCGCCGTTCAAGAGATCGGCGGCAAGGCCGACGCAAAACGCCAGCCCGATGCTCACGCGGTCGGTGGATTCGAGCGACCAGTAGATCAGCACCAGCGCCGGCCAGTAGGGCTTCAGCGGCTGGATCATCGCGGGCAGCGGCATCAGCATCAGCAACATCGCCAGCGCGATGCCGATCCAGAACGCCCAGCCTTGTGCGTGCAGGCGGTTCATGGCGTTGTTGCAGCCCCTGCGGGCGATGCGGCAAGTGCTGCCCGGACCGCGCCGGGTGCAGGGAGCGTAGCCGGGGCGAGTGAAGCTGGCGGCCCGACCTCGGGCGCCGGTGCGGGCGGCCCGACCGGGTCGGGCTGCTCACGCAACAGCAGCACTTCGCCGCTGCGTTGCAGTTCCGCGGCGGGCTTCACCAGCGCCTCCAGGAACATGCCCGAAGACCCGTGCCTCAGCTCGGTGATGGTGCCCACGGGAAAACCCGCGGGGAAGCGCCCGCCCAGCCCGGACGTGACCCATTGGTCGCCGGGTTTGATGTCCGAAGACAACGGCAGGTTCGGCACCACCAACTGATCCGGGTCGCCGGTGCCATGCGCGATGCCGCGCAGGCCGTTGCGCGCAAGCATCACCGGAACCGCATGGTCGGGGTCGACCACCAGCATCGCCACCGACGCGTGCGGCAGCGTTTCGACGATCTGGCCCATCACGCCATGCGAATCGATCACCACCTGGCCGACGAGCACGCCCTCATCGGCGCCGACGTTCAACATCACGCGGTCGCGGGTGGGCCCGAGTTGCACGTCGATCAGCCGCGCCAGTTGCGCGTGCATGCCGAGCAGATGCTGCGTGTCCAGCAGTTGCTTGAGGCGTTCGTTCTGGTGCGCCACCGCATCCATGCGGTTGAGCCGTGCCTGTGCCAGCATCAACGCTTCGCGCAATTGCCGGTTTTCGTCGATCAGCGCGCTGCGCTGGGTGAAGGCCGTGCTGGCGCCATGCACCCAATCGGCCGGCGCCGCCGCCAGCTTGTAGATCGGAACGATCGCGGCCGCGGTGAGATAACGAACCCTGTGCAACCAGCCGTTGCGGTGGTCCAGCACCATCAGGATCGCGGCCAGCGCGAGGTAGGCGATCAGGCGCAGCGTGCCCGCGGTCGCGTCCGAGAAGATCGGAGAGGATTCCTTTTGCGGAAGCGCCATGGCGGTGCGGGTGGGGCAAAGCGGGGCTAAAGCGTAGCAACAATGTCAGCAAGCCGTGGCGGCATGGTCCACGAAAACGCCGCAAGCCAATGAAGCTTTTCAGCGCGCACCTTGATCGAAGTGGCTGTTCTGGAAAGTCAGGCCATGGATGGCCGTGGTGGAGCTAGAGGGCACGAAGGGTTGCAGGCTTGTCGTGTAGATGCCGATGCAGCGTTCATGGATGAACGCATCATTCACTGGCGAAGAAGTCGCTGCCATGCATGTCGATCAGCTCCAGCGCGCGCCCGCCGCCGCGCGCGACGCAGGTCAACGGATCTTCGGCGACCTGCACGTACAGGCCGGTTTCCTCGGAGATCAACTTGTCGAGGTCGCGCAGCAGCGCTCCGCCGCCGGTCAGCACGATCCCGCGCTCGTGCACGTCCGAGCACAGTTCCGGCGGGGTCTGCTCCAGCGCGGCCTTGACCGCCGCGACGATGCCATGCAGTGGTTCGTGCAGCGCTTCCAGTACTTCATTGCAGTTGATGGTGAACATGCGCGGCACGCCCTCGGCGAGGTTGCGGCCGGACACTTCCATCTCACGCACTTCCTTCTGCGGATAGGCGCAGCCGATTTCGATCTTGATGCGCTCGGCGGTGGGCTCGCCGATCAGGGTGCCGTTGCTGCGGCGCACGTAATTGATGATGGCTTCGTCGAAGCGGTCGCCGCCGATGCGCACGGATTGCGAGTAGACGATGCCATTGAGCGACATCACCGCGACTTCGGACGTGCCGCCGCCGATGTCCAGCACCATCGAACCGCGTGCCTCGTGCACCGGGATGCCGGCGCCGATCGCGGCGGCCATGGGTTCCTCGATCAGGAACACGTCGCGCGCGCCCGCGCCTTCGGCGGATTCCTTGATCGCGCGGCGCTCGACCTGGGTCGAGCCGCACGGCACGCACACCAGCACGCGCGGGCTGGGGCGCAGGAAGCGGTTCTTGTGCACCTGCTTGATGAAGTGCTGCAGCATCGCCTCGGTCATGGTGAAGTCGGCGATCACGCCGTCCTTCATTGGCCGCACCGTGACGATGTTGCCGGGCGTGCGGCCCAGCATCATCTTGGCGTCGTTGCCGACCGCCGCCACCGAGCGCGGGCCGCCCGCGCCGCGATCCTGGCGGATCGCGACCACGGACGGCTCGTTGAGCACGATGCCCTGGTCGCGCACGTAAATCAGCGTGTTCGCGGTACCGAGGTCGATGGAAATATCGTTGGAAAAGATGCCGCGGAACAGTTTGAACATGCGCGAACCGGCCGGGTGCGAGCCTGGGCGACAGGCAAGGGGAAAGAACGCGCCAGTCTAGTTACAGCGCGGCCCCGGCGCAAGGACGAAAGCATGGCAAATCACGGGCCGGGCGCGGTTTTTCGACCGCCTGCTCGAAAGCGCGTGCTGCAACCGCTAGGATCGCCGGTTCGTGTCTTGCGAACTAGGAACCTTGCCGATGCCCGCTGCCCTGATCTGCGGCTCCATGGCCTACGACACCATCATGGTGTTCGAGGATCGCTTCAAGAACCACATCCTGCCGGACAAGGTGCACATGTTGAACGTGTCCTTCCTGGTGCCGCGGATGCGCCGCGAGTTCGGCGGCTGCGCCGGCAACATCGCCTACAACCTGAAATTGCTGGGCGGCGAGCCGATCCCGATGGCGACGGTGGGGCAGGATTTCGCGCCTTATCGCGCGTGGTTCGACGAACTCGGCATCCGCCTCGACCAGGTGCGCGAGGTGTCCGGCACCTTCACCGCGCAAGCCTTCATCACCACCGACCAGGACAACAACCAGATCACCGCCTTTCATCCCGGCGCGATGATGCAGAGCCAGTTGAACCGCGTGGCGGACGTTGCCGATGCCGCGATCGGCATCGTCGCCCCCGACGGCCGTGACGGCATGCTGCAGCACGCCGCCGAATTCGCCGCGAAAGGCATCCCCTTCATCTTCGATCCGGGCCAGGCGATGCCGCTGTTCTCGGGGGAAGAATTCCGTGCCTTCATCGAACAGGCCGATTACGTGGCGGTGAACAGCTACGAAGCCAGCCTGCTGTCCGAGCGAACGGGCTGGTCGGAGACTGAAATCGCCAGGCGCGTGAAAGCCTGCATCGTTACCCACGGTGCGGACGGGTCGGTGATCCACACGGACGGCGCCACGCATGAGATTCCGGCGGCGAAGCCGGGTGCGGTCGCCGATCCCACCGGTTGCGGGGATGCGTACCGCGCCGGACTGCTGCACGGACTGCTGCGTGGGTTTGATTGGCCGACCACCGGACGGATCGCGTCGCTGATGGGTGCGCTGAAAATCGCCAAGCCCGGCACCCAGAACCACCGCTTCAGCACGAACGAATTCGCGGCGGAGTTCAAGCGGCAGTTTTCGCACGATCTTTCCTAGATCGCCACTTCGACGCAGGGCTGGCGCCGACAGACGGCTCCCCGGTCATCCAGTCCAGAACGGCCATCCATGGTCTGACTTTTCGCAAAAGCCGCTTCGCGCGCAGCTTCACGCCGATGGGGCAAACTGAACAACCGCTGCGGGCGCCTGTGGTTTCGTTCAGGCGCCCGAGCAACAATGCTTCCGGCAACTTCGGTACAACCCAACAGGAGGCCATCATGCCCGTCGCACGCAACCTCGTTCTCGCCGCTCTGCTGGCCGGCGCACCGCTTGTGTACGCCGGCAGCGCCCGCGCGGCTGGCGGTGAAATCAGTTGCAAGATGCATTTCGAGATCCACGGCTGGTCGGCGTTCTACAAGACCGCCAGTGGCAGCGGTGACGTCAGCTGCAGCAACGGCCAGCACATGCGAGTCCAGCTGCGCAGCAAGGGCGGCGGCCTGACCTTCGGCAAATCCAGCATCGACGGAGTCGGCAAGTTCTCCGGCATCTTCAAGATCGACGAAATCCTGGGGACCTATGCGGTCGGGGAAGCCCACGCGGGTGCAGCCAGGTCGGCGCGTGGCACCGTGATGACCAAGGGCAACGTCTCGCTGGCGTTGAGCGGAACCGGCAAGGGGTGGAACCTGGGCGTCGATTTCGGGAAGTTCACCATCAGCAGGTAACGGTCCGGAACGCTGCTCGAGGACGTCCGGATCGCGAGGTGGGCGTAGGCGCAGATCATCCGCGCCTGCGCAGGAGCCTCATTGCGCCGCGTGCGCCGGGATGAACTGCTTGTCGACCGCTTCGGCCAACTGGTCCGGTGGCAGCAGGCCCTGCGACAGGATGAAATCGTTGAACTGCTGCAGGTCGAATTTGCGGCCCAGCGCGACCTCGGTGCGCGCGCGCAATTGCAGGATGCGCGAGTAGCCGTAGAAGTACGCGGTGGCCTGGCCCGGCGAGCGGAACATGAATCGGTCCAGTTCCTCGCGCGCGAACGCTTCGGAGATGCCCACATCGTTGACCAGGATGTCGTGCGCACGCTGGCGCGTGATCAGTCCCAGGTTCAACATCGGGTCGAGGAACGCGCGCGCCGCACGCAACAGCCGCAGCTGGAGCGCGATCATCTGCCCGCCCGCGGGCTCATACGGCACCATCATCCATTCCGCGTACAGCGCCCAGCCTTCCACGTTGACGCTGTTGAACGCGAACAGTGAGCGCGCCAGCGACACGCCGTGTTCGACCATCGCCGAGAATTGCAACTCGTGGCCCGGCCGGCCTTCGTGCGCGGTCAGCGTCCACGCGCAGGCCTTGCAGGTGAAGTCGTCATACGCTTCGTTCTTGCCGTTGCCCGATGGCGGGTTGCCGAGCGGCAGCACGAAACTGCCGCGCTCGCCGTGGTTGTTGATCAGCGGCGGTGGGTCCATGTGCGGCGCGGGTTGCGCGGCGCTTTCGGCTTCGGACGCCAAGCGCATGATCATCTTGCGTTGGGGCAGCGTGACGAGGTGGTGCTCGCGGATGATCGCCTCGATCTTGTCGATGACGGTCTGGTAGTAGGGCTCGATGTTGTTGCGGTCGAGCTGCTGCTTCTTGAGATCCTTGATGACCGCGCGGTAGTCGGTGGTCGGTGCAAAACCTTCCGCCTTGGCAACGTAGGGCGCCAGCGTTTCCATCTCCGACTGGATCTCCATGAAGGACTGTTCGGCCTGCTTGACCAGCTCCTGTGGCGGAATGTCGATGCCGACGTTCTTCAGGTTGTCCGCGTAGATCGCCTCGGGCAGGCGCGCGTCGGCGCGCGCGCGGGGCAGCACCGTCGATTTCACCCACGCGCTGTAGGCATCCAACTGCTTCTGCAGCGTGTCCAGCGCGGGACCGGCGCCATCGATCTTGTACTTCGCATACAACCCGCGGATGCCGTCCACGTATCGTTTGGTGTTGGCGAGGTTCTGTTCCACTTCGGCCTTGTACGGACCCAGCAGCTTCTTGTCGCCGGCCTTGGCCTCGAACAGCGCCTCGGCTTCCTTGGTCACCGGGGCGCAGCCCGGTGCCATGCCCACGTAGCACTGCAGGCGCGCCAGCGCGTGCGGCCGGCGCGCGGCCGCGACCTGGTCCTGCAGCAGCCCGAACTCACCCTGGAAGATCGTCTGCCCGACATCCGTGTAGGGCAGCATGTACTGGTCCTGCAGCTTGCTGCTTTCGACGAAGCGGTCGGTCGTGTGGATCATGATTTCCAGATCCTCGCGAACGTTCGAATCGGTGGTTTTGGCGAGATCCGCCTGCAAGGTATCGCGCGCCTTGGTCAACGCTTCCCTCGAACGCTGGTCGACGTTCGGCTTGAGGTCGACGACCTTGTCGTCGTAGCCTGGCAGGCCGAACCGTGAGGCGAACTCGGGATTGAATTCGGCCAGGGTCTTCAGCAGTACCTGCGCGTAGCCATTGCTCTGCACGACCCACGCGGGTGCCGGCACGGGTGCCTTGTCCGGGCGCAGGTCGGGTTTGGAGGAAGTCGGCGGCGCGGCGAACGCGACAGGTACGGACAGGGCGAACGCCGCAATGGCGGCGAGGCTGCGTTTGCTCATGGCGAAGTCTCCCGGGGCGATGCACGCACGCTAGCACGCCGGGTCCACCGCGGGATGGGCCGAAAGTCAGTCCGCGGCCCGCCTCATTGTGCGGTGAAATCGCCCTGGTACGCCGGCTTCAGGAATTTCGCGAAGGTGTTTGCCGGCACGTCCACCGATTGCGTGCCGTCGACGTAAGGCGCGACCTGGTACGGCGGGAAGATCAGCGTGATGCCGGGGCTGGGCGCGTCCTGCGCCGCGCCTGCCTGGACCACGAACACGGAATAGTTCACCGTGGTGGGCTTGGTGCCGCCGTCCAGCATCTGCAGCATGTTGGACTTCCATTCCCGGATCGCATCGGGGGAGCCTTCGCCCGGCTTGGGCGCGTTCGCCATCAGCTTCCTGAGCAGGGTGTCGTGCGCGAAATTGGCCAGCGCCCTGCGGGCGGCGTCGGGGTTCGTGAACAAGTCGTCCAGCGCGATCAATCTGCCGGTCTTGCGGTCGAACACGAACGTCGCCTGCACCGGATTCGGGTGCGCGCCGCCGGTATCCGAGCTTCCGGATTCACGCACGCTGATGAACGCGGGTGTTTGCGCCGCGACCTTGAAATCCAGCAACAATTCGAGTTGCCGGTTGGCGAATTCCGGCAAGGTTTCCGGATCGGGCAAGGCTTGCACGAAATCGCGCTTGGCGTTGTCGGCGGTGGTGCGCATCGCCTCGGCCAGTGGCTTGGCAGCGGCGGGCAGCGTCGGCAAATTGATCGCGATCTTGTAGTGTTTGGTGACCGCGTGGTCTCCCGGTACGGGCGCGGTGCTGGCAGACGCAGGGGCGGGTGCCGTAGCCGGTGCGGGGATGACGGGTGCGGACGCACTGGCTGACAGCGCGGAAGCCGGTGCGGTCGCGGGCTGCTGTTGGCACGCGGCCAAAGCCATGGCGGCGAGGGCGACGCAGAGGGGCGTGGACGCTTTCATCGTGGGCGCTTTCATCATCGTGTTTCGCGGAGCGATGCGCGAGTCTAGGCGGCGGCGTGTTAAGCAATCGCTGGGGTGGCGCGGCCTGTGGCCTTATCATTGGGGCATGCAATCGACGAACGCGAACACGTGGCGCCTGTGCGTTGCGCCCATGATGGATCGGCTCTATAGCTATATTCTACGCGGCTTCCGCGCTTGGTGGTACATCCTTGGCACGGTCAAGATAATTCCCGACGTCTTCAATGTGCCACAAGCCCGGCTCGCGCGGGCGCGGGAAGTTTCCGGATGCAACGCGGTTGAGTACCGTCTTGGGCTTCACGCGCAATAGGTCCGCGACCTGACCGACATCGATCAGCGGGGTCTCGAATTTCCCGAATAGCCAGAACTCGGATTTCATACGCTCACCATTTGGCGCTTGCGCTGCGGCAACCCGCAAAGGTTCCGCATCTCCGCGCGAGAGAGGCGCACCTCAGCCATCGGAATCTTCCACGACAAGGCGCACGCGCTTGCCGATCCATTTCGCTGGCATAGTTTCCAAGATTTTCCCGTAGCGCACTCCAATGTGGACCTCTTTCACGTCCGCCTGCGGTGCACCTTCCAACCGTTCCCTGATCACCGCCAGTTCAGCCTCGGCGCGCTCGGCACGTTCCCGCATCGCTGTGTACTTTGCGATGTATGTCTCATGTCCTAGTCTTTCTGCATTCAGACCTCCGTTCAGACGCAGCAGTTCGGCGCGGATTACTCCCCATTGCGTCGTCTGGCTATGCCATGTTTCCGGCAGGTCGCGGTCGCATACTTCGAGCGCCATTCGCACTTCCGGCCGCAGGGTGTTGAGGTCAATCATTGGATTTCTCCTCGGC
>DATFGL010000182.1:0-2549 GCA_035249465.1 Rhodanobacteraceae bacterium
TGCAGGCCATCCATGGCCTGCCTCGCACTGGAACCACCCATGGCCGCGGCACCAGTTCACATCGTCACTGCCAATCTGCCGTGATCGTGAAATACGAGCTCTACTACTGGCCGACGATCCAGGGCCGCGGCGAGTTCGTGCGGCTTGCGCTGGAAGATGCCGGCGCCGATTACGCCGACGTCGCGCGGCTGCCGGAAGGTTCGGGCGGCGGCACCGCGGCACTGCTGCGGATGCTCGACGATCCTTCGACAGGCCATCCCTCATTCGCACCGCCATTCCTGAAGGCCGGACGGCGCCTTGTCGGGCAGACCGCAAACATCCTGCTGTTCCTTGGGCCGCGTCTTGGCCTCGCGCCGCGTGACGAAAGCGGCCGGCTGTGGGTCCACCAGCTGCAACTGACGATCGCGGATCTGGTCGCGGAAATCCATGACACCCACCACCCGATCTCGGGCAGCCTGTACTACGAGGACCAGCGCGACGAAGCCAAACGCCGCGGCGCGCACCTGCGGCGCGAACGCCTGCCGCAGTTCCTCGGCTGGTTCGAACGCGTGCTGACGGACAACGCGCGCGGGCGGCAACGCTGCCTCGTGGGCAACGCCGCCAGCTGCGCCGATCTGTCGTTGTTCCAGGTCATCGAGGGTCTGCGCTACGCGTTCCCGCGCGCGATGCGCCGACTAGAAACATCGCTGCCGCGAACCGTCGCACTTCACGACCGCATCGCCGAGCGGCCCGGCATCGCGGCTTATCTTGCTTCGACGCGACGCATTCCGTTCAACAACGACGGCATCTTCCGTCACTACCCGGAGCTGGATGCCTGAAGCGTAGGTTGGGCTGACGCCGGCTTTATCGGCGGAAGCCCAACATGGGCGTATCCGCAACGTTGGGCTTCTTCCGGGCGAAGCCCGGAATCAGCCCAACCTACGGACTACGGACTCGGTTCACTGTCCGCTCGTCGAAGCCTCGGCCGGCGCGCTGCCGGCAGGCTTCTTCGGACCGCCCCATTTGTAGATGTCGTAATACACCGGCGACACCGGCCCCTGGCTCGGATCGTGCACCAGACTGCCGTTGGAATTGTCGACCTTGTAGGTCTGGGTGACACCGTGTCTGGGCGTAACGCGCACCATGATCACCTGGCCGCCACGGCGATATTCCTCGATGGTGTCCCCGTTGGCGTCGGTGCGCGTGGTCACGTTGGTGCTGTCGCGGCCACCATCTCGGCCGGCGGGTGCCACCGAAGGCGGTATGCCGGTGCTGGGCAGCGGGACGGCTTGCGGCTTGGCGCCAGGATCGTTGATGTCCGGTGGCGGCAACGCCGAACCCGGTGGCGGTGGCGCGGATGATGCGTGCGCCAGTACCTGTTGCGCCTGCGCATTGGGCGCGCCCAGCAGCAACGCACTCGCGGCAAGCCATGCCAGAACTTTCACGGCGCATCTCCCGAATCGACAGTTCGCAGCACCAGCATACACGCCCCGCGTGAGTCCCGCGTGCGGGCGCGTGCGACAATCCGCGCATGCCCAAACTGACCCTCATCGACGGTTCCAGTTACCTTTACCGCGCCTTTCACGCGCTGCCGCCACTCAGCAACGCCGGCGGCGAGCCGACCGGTGCGCTGTTCGGCGTGGTCAACATGCTGCGTGCGACGCTGAACGAAAAACCGGATTACGCGGCTTTCGTGGTGGACGCACCCGGCCGCACCTTCCGCGACGACCTGTACGCCGAATACAAGGCCAACCGCGCGCCGATGCCGGACGACCTGCGCGCGCAGGTCGAACCGATGCTGGAAATCGTGCGCGCGCTGGGTTTCCCGATCCTGCGCGTGCCCGGCGTCGAGGCCGACGATGCCATCGGCACGCTCGCCCGCACCGCCGCCGCGGCCGGCCACGACGTGCTGGTCTCGACCGGCGACAAGGACCTGGCGCAACTGGTGAACGACCGCGTCACGCTGGTCAACACCATGACCGGCAGCGTGCTCGATCGCGACGCGGTGATCGAAAAATTCGGCGTGCCGCCGGAGCGCGTGATCGACCTGCTGGCGCTGATGGGCGATTCGGTCGACAACATCCCCGGCGTGCCCAAGTGCGGACCGAAGACCGCGGCGAAGTGGCTGACGGAATACGGCGATCTCGACGGCGTGATCGCGCACGCGGGCGAAGTCGGCGGCAAGATCGGCGAGAGCCTGCGCGGCGCGCTGCTGCAGTTGCCGCTGTCGCGGCGACTGGCGACGATCAAGACCGATTGCGAACTGGAATTCGCGCCGCAGGATTTGCACCTGCGCGAACGCGACGTCGGTGCGCTGCGCGTGCTGTACGCGCGCTATGCTTTCAACGCCGCGCTGAAGGAACTGGGCGCGAAAACGCCGGAAAGCGGGAAGCGCGAGACTGCCGAAGCGAAGCCGACAGCGGTACCGGACGCCGCGCCTTCCGTGGACGCGGAATCCGCCGCGCCTGGCGACTATGAACTCGTCACCACGCAGGCGCGATTCGACGCGTGGCTGGAAAAACTGCGTGGCGCGGAACTGGTCGCCTTCGATACCGAGACCACATCGCTGG
>DATFGL010000183.1:0-2861 GCA_035249465.1 Rhodanobacteraceae bacterium
TATCCGGTCGGCACGATCATCGAAGGCCGCGTGCGCAATCTCACGGACTTCGGCGCATTCGTCGAAGTCGAGGAAGGCATCGACGGGCTGATCCACATCTCCGACATGTTGTGGAACCGCCGCCTCAAGCATCCGAGTGAAGTGCTGAAGAAGGGCGACTCGGTGAAGGCGCGCGTGATCAACGTCGACGGCGAGAACCAGCGCCTGTCGCTTTCGATCAAAGAGTTCCTGCCGAACGAGTGGGACAACTTCGCGTTCGAACAGAAAATCAATCCTGCGCCGGCGACTCGGCGTCTTCCTGGCCAGCCTCGTCTGCACCGACCTTGACGGCACGGCTGGGCACCACGGTCGAAATGGCGTGCTTGTACACCATCTGGCTGACCTGGTTGCGCAGCAGCACCACGAACTGGTCGAACGACTCGATGATACCCTGCAGCTTGATGCCATTGACGAGATAAATCGCAACCGGCACGCGCTCGCGGCGCAGGGCATTCAAAAACGGATCCTGCAACGATTGGCTTTTGGACATTTTTGTGGCCTTCCGATTCCGGTTTCCCGCACGGTTTCCCTCGCGGATTCAAATGGTAGCGCAGAACGGTGTGTTTTTGGCCGCCTTCACGCTGCCTTCATGCCAAAAAACAGCGCCACCGCGGCTGCGGCGGATTCACTGAAATCGGGCTCGCCGGGATCGAACACGCGCGCATCCAGTTCGGCACGCAGCCACGTCGCCTGCCGCTTGGCGAGCTGCCGGGTCGCATCGATCGCACGCTTGCGAAATGCTTCCGCCGGGCACTGGCGGTCGAGGAATTCCCACGCCTGGCGATAGCCCACCGCGCGCAGCGCCGGCAAGTCCGCGTGCAAATCGCCACGCGCACGCAGACGTTCCACCTCGTCAAGGAACCCGGAAGCCAGCATTGCGTCGAAACGCGCGGCGATGCGCTCGCGCAAAACGTCGCGATTCGCCGGGACCAACGCAAGTTTCAGGACACGGTAAGGCAGCCGCCGTGCGTTTCCCCCGGCGGCATGCAAGGCGGTGACCGTATCTCCCGTCAATTCGATCACTTCCAGCGCGCGCTGGATGCGCTGTGCATCGTTGGGCCGGATACGCGCGGCGGCTTCGGGGTCGTGTTGCGCAAGCCGCGTGTGCAATGCCGGCCAACCCTCGTGCCCGGCTTCGGCACGCAGGCGCTCGCGCAGGCCGGGATCGGCGGTTGGCATTTCGGAAAGGCCGCGTTCGAGCGCGCGAAAGTACAGACCGGTGCCGCCGACCAGCAACGGAACCCGACCACGCGCGGCAATGGCTCGCATCGCGGCCAGGGCATCGTCGCGGAACCGCGCCGCCGAATACGGTTCCGCCGGGTCGCGGATGTCGATCAGCGCGTGCGGATGGCGTCGCAAGGTTTCGGCATCGGGCTTGGCCGTGCCGATGTCGAGCCCGCGATAGACCAGCGCCGAATCCACGCTGACCAGTTCGATCGGAAACCGTTCCGCCAACGCGCACGCCAGAGCGGTCTTGCCGGTGGCCGTCGGCCCCATCAGGAAGACCGTGGGCGGTCGCTGGTCGATGCTGTGGGCCATATTCGGCATGCGCGGATTGTACGGGCGCTGTCTTGCGGCACCGTCTTATAATGTCCCGTATTTCAACAGGACAAGGCACCGACATGCCGAACATGATGAGGGCGCTGGTCAAGCGCGACGCCGCCAAGGGCATCTGGATGGAAGAGGTGCCGGTGCCGGAATACGGCCACAACGACGTGCTGATCGAAGTGCAGAAAACCGCCATCTGCGGCACCGACCTGCACATCTACAACTGGGACGAGTGGGCGCAGCGCGTCATCAAGCCTGGCCTCGTGATCGGTCATGAGTTCGTCGGCAAGATCGTCGCGGTCGGCAGCGAGGTGCGCGGTTACCGCGTGGGCCAGCGCGTGTCGGCCGAAGGCCACATCACCTGCGGCATGTGCCGCAATTGCCGCGCCGGCCGCCCGCATCTTTGCCCGAACACGGTCGGCATCGGCGTCAACCGCAACGGCGCGTTCGCACAGTACGTCGCGATGCCGCAGTCGAACCTGTGGCCGGTGCCGGACCAGATCCCCTCGTCGCTTGCGGCTTTCTTCGATCCGTTCGGCAACGCCGCGCATTGCGCGCTGGAATACGACCTCGTCGGCGAGGACGTGCTGATCACCGGTGCCGGTCCCATCGGCGTGATGGCGGCCGGCATCGCCCGCCACGTCGGCGCGCGCAACATCGTGGTAACCGACGTCAACGAATATCGCCTGAAGCTCGCCGCCGACATGGGTGCGACGCGTGTCATCAACGTTTCGAAACAGCCGTTGCGCGAAGTGCTGACCGACCTGCACATGGAAGGCTTTGACGTGGGCCTGGAGATGTCGGGCAATCCGCGCGCCTTCAACGACATGCTCGATTGCATGTACCACGGCGGCAAGGTCGCGCTGCTCGGCATCCTGCCGAACGGCTCCGGCATCGACTGGGACAAGGTGATCTTCAAGGGCCTCACCCTGCACGGCATCTATGGCCGCCGCATGTACGAGACCTGGTACAAGATGACCCAGATGCTGCTGACCGGTTTTCCGCTGCAGAAAGTGCTGACCCACCAGCTCGCGATCGACGACTTCCAGCAGGGCTTCGACCTGATGGCGTCGGGCGAGTGCGGCAAGGTCGTGTGCAGCTGGTAAGTGTGGTGTAGCGCAAACCTGCAACATCAACCATGTCGAACGAGACGCCCCCGGGACGCCGGCGCTGGCTGAAACGCGAGGCCATCAGCCTCGGCGACGTCGCCGTGCAGGTTTTCTCGGTGGTCATCGGCATCCTGTTGGCCCTGTTCATCAACGATCAAGTGACAC
>DATFGL010000184.1:0-16111 GCA_035249465.1 Rhodanobacteraceae bacterium
CGTCACCCGCTTCCTGCAACTGCAACGGTTCGTCGCCGGCCAACAGATACACCGGCGCGAGATCACCCTTCGCCAGCGTCTTCAGAAAACCCTCGAAGGCGTCGGCCACGATCAGGGCCTGCTGACGCTATGCCACACGAACCGCGTTGCTTCCACAGCGGTTGCCGGACAAGACGCGCGCCGTAGCGTCATGGTGGGCCCATGGTCAAGGCGTGCACTGCCGTCTGGCGGCCGCTGCGGAGCAACCCTGCGGGCCGTGGCCCATTGCCCGCATGACCGTGTCATCGTTCGTCGATGTATCGACATACATCTTCCTCACTCTTCCTTGCCCTGCGGGCAATGGGCCGACGGCGCGGCCATGTGGCATAGCGTCAACAGACCCTAGCCCGGGCTGGACGCGGAAGCCGGCGTACTGGATGCGGAAGCCGGCATGCCGGTGCCCGACGGCGCGACGGGCGTGCCGAGGCGCGCCTGCGCTTCCAGGCGGCGCATCACCGCATCCGTCATTTCGCGTACCAGGCTGCGCTGGATGGCCTCCGTCTCGCTGGTGATCGCCGAGAACTGGGTCTGGTCGATCGCGAATTCATGCGAAAGCGAAATCGTCTGCATCGGGACGACCGTCTTGCCCTGGGCATCGGTAAGGGTGAACTGCACGTCGAAGCCCACCACGTATTCGCCCACGCGCTGCACCGCGCCGCTGGTCAGCATGCGCGAGGAAAACGCTGCCACCGGCACTGCCAAGGTGGCGACGCCCTGGGTTGAAGTGTCCAGCACGTTCACCTTGCTTGCGCGCAACGCCGCGGCCAGCGAACGTGGGAACTCGCCGCCGCCGCTCACCTGCAAGAACACCTGCTGCTGCATGACCGCGGGCAACGCCGCGCTGCCGCGCAGGTGGAAGCCGCAGCCGGCGAGCGCAAAGCTGGTGACGATGCACGACACGAGGAGGGGCCACTTGAGGTTGCGCATCAAATCAGCTCCATTCGCATGCATTATGCATTGGACTCGGGATCCCAAGCGCAACGAAGGCACCGAAAACGCTTCGCTTTGCTTCCCCCTTCCACAGGAAGGGGACCGAGGGGGATGGCTTTACCGCCTTGGGCCGACATCCCCCCGACGCTTGCGCGTCGACCCCCTCCGTACCGAAGGGGGTGAACATCTTGCCGATGCTGTGGGTGCGCGAAAGCATAGCAGCGGCACCCACCGGTACTGCTTCAACCCACAACGATATTCACGATCTTGCCCGGCACCACGACCACCTTGCGCACGGCCTTGTCGCCGATGGCCGCGACCACGCCCGGCAGCGCGCGCGCGGCGGCCTCGAGTTGTTCGCGCGGCGCATCGAGCGCGGCTTCGAGGGTGCCGCGCAGCTTGCCGTTGACCTGCACCGCCAGCGTCGCGCTGTCGCGCACCAGCGCGACCGGGTCAGCCTTCGGCCACGGCACGTCCTCGATCAGGGTTTCCTCGTGACCCAGCACCTGCCACAGCGCGTGACTCGCATGCGGCGTAAACGGGTTCAGCAGCAGCACCATGGCCTCCAGCACTTCGTGGCGCAGCGCACGGCCGGCGTCGCTCATGTCGTCGAACTTCGACAGCGCGTTCAGCAATTCCATCATCGAAGCGATCGCGGTATTGAAGTTGCGGCGGCGGCCGATGTCGTCGCCGACCTTGGCGATGGTTTCGTGCAACTGGCGGCGCATCGCTTTTTGCGCGGGGTTCAATGAAGCCGGATCGATCCCGGGATGATCGGGTTGCGACGCATGCGTAACCACGTCGCGCCAGAACCGGCGCAGGAAACGCGCCATACCTTCGACTCCGGCCTCATTCCATTCCAGCGACTGGTCTGGCGGCGAGGCGAACATCGAGAACAGGCGCACGGTATCGGCACCGAACTTGTCGATCATCACCTGCGGATCGACGCCGTTGTTCTTCGACTTCGACATTTTTTCCGAAGCGCCGATCGAAACCGGCTGGCCGTCGGCCTTCAGCGTCGCACCGACGACACGGCCGCGCTCGTCACGCTGGATGTCAACGTCGGCGGGATTGATCCAAATCTTGCCGTGGTCGCCGTCCTCGCGATGGAACGTCTCCGCCACCACCATGCCCTGGCACAGCAAGTTGGTCGTCGGCTCGTCCGAATGCACCAGCCCCGCGTCGCGCAGCAGCTTGTGATAGAAGCGGAAATACAAAAGGTGCAGGATCGCGTGTTCGATGCCGCCGATGTACTGGTCGACCGGCAGCCAATAGTTCGCGCGCGCATCAACCTGCGTCGCCGCGCCCGGCGAACAGTAGCGCGCGTAGTACCACGACGACTCCATGAAGGTGTCGAACGTGTCGGTTTCGCGCTCGGCCGCACCGCCGCATTGCGGACACGCCGTCTTGCGCCATTCGGGATCGGATTTCAGTGGCGACTGCACACCACTGAACGCGATGTTTTCGGGGAGCACCACCGGCAACTGGTCCTCCGGCACCGGCACCGCACCGCACTTCGAGCAATGGATGATCGGGATCGGGCAACCCCAGTAGCGCTGGCGTGACACGCCCCAGTCGCGCAGCCGCCAGTTCACCTGGCGCCCGCCGCGGCCTTCGCGCTTGAAACGTTCGGCCAGCGCGTCGAACGCTTGCCGATAATCCATGCCGTCGTACTCACCGGAATTGACCAGCGTGCCGTGCTCGGTGAACGGACCTTCGGTGATGATGCGGTTTTCGAATTCTTCCAGCAGGTCCTCGATCGGGCGCGGCTCGGCCACATCGATCGCCCTGGATTGCCCCAGCGCCGCGCTCATCGCGTCGGTGTTGTCGGCGGCATCGCGCGCAAGCTCGCGGATCACGTCGCGGATCGGATCGCTGACGATCACCATCGTGATCGGCAAGTCGTACTTTGTCGCGAATTCCCAGTCGCGCTGGTCGTGGCCCGGCACCGCCATCAACGCGCCGGTGCCGTAGTTCATCAGCACGAAATTGGCGATCCAGATCGGGATGCGCTCGCCCGTCACCGGATGCAACGCCGACAAGCCGGTATCGACGCCGCGCTTCTCGCGCGTTTCCAGCTCGGCTTCCGAAACGCCGCCCTGTTTGCATTCCTCGATGAACACCTGCAACGCGGGATTGTTGCGCGCGGCTTCGAGCGCCAGTGGATGCTCGGTGGCGACCGCGAGATAGGTCACGCCCATAAGGGTGTCAGGCCGCGTGGTGAAGACTTCCAGCGAGCCACCCCCTTCGACGTCGAAACGGATTTTCAGGCCTTCCGAGCGGCCCAGCCAGTTGCGCTGCATGATCTTGACCGCGTCTGGCCACCCGGACAGCTTGTCCAGTCCGTCCAGCAACTCCTGCGCGTAGTCGGTGATCTTCAGGAACCATTGCGGAATCTCGCGCTTCTCGACGGCGGCGCCGGAACGCCAGCCACGGCCGTCCACGACCTGTTCGTTGGCCAGCACGGTCTGGTCGACCGGATCCCAGTTCACCACGCTGTTCTTGCGATAGACGAGCCCCTGCCTGAACAGGCGCGTGAACATGCGCTGTTCGTGCACGTAATACGACGGATCACAGGTCGCGAACTCGCGCGACCAGTCGATCGCGAAACCCATCGCCTTGAGCTGCCCGCGCATGTGCGCGATGTTCTCGCGCGTCCACTTCGCGGGCGGGATGCCACGCTTGATCGCCGCGTTCTCGGCCGGCAGCCCGAACGCATCCCACGCCATCGGCTGCAGCACGTTGCGGCCCTGCATGCGCGCAAAACGGCTGATCACGTCGCCGATCGTGTAGTTGCGCACGTGGCCCATGTGCAGCGCGCCAGACGGATACGGCAGCATCGACAGGCAGTAATACTTTTCGCGCGCGGAGTCTTCCTTCACCTCGAACGCGCGGGTGTCGGACCAGAACTTCTGCGCGGCGGCTTCGACGGCGCTGGGGTTGTAGGCGCTGCGGTCGTAGGTTTCCTGCATGGCTGCTGTGCGGCGGCATCGATGGCGGGGAATGGGCCAGCCTACCGCAGTGCAGCAAAAGCGCCAAGCGGCGCTCGAATTGCGGTTCGTCCTGGGCGCAGGCCCATCTTGAATGAAGATGCAGCCGAAGTCGAAGGACAGCTGCGCTTCGACTTCGTTCGCTTCGCTCACTACGCTCGGCGCAAACGGCTTGAATCCCAGCCCAGCCCCCTACCCGCTTGCAGCATTGACGCCACATGAACTTTCGACCTGCGACAGCCACCTTGCCGTCTGGTTATGATTCCCGCCTTAACCGAGACGAGGGGAACACGATGCGCGCTGCGAGCCACCTTTCAAGGCTTCCACTCATTGCGGCCGTCGCCGCATTGACCATCACCGCCGCGCAGGCGGCCGATGCACCGACCGCATCGGAGTCACCGGCGCCGGAGGTCACGGTGATCCATTGCGCCCACTTGATCGACACCGTCGCCGGAAAGATGCTTGGCGCAACCAGCATCGTCATCGACGGTCGGCGCATCAAGGAAGTGGTGGCGGGCTCGGTAAACCGTGACGGCGCCGAGGTGATCGACATGCCCGCGAACGATACCTGCATGCCGGGGCTGATCGATTCGCACACGCACCTGACGATGCAGTTCGGCAAGAGCACCTACAGCGACAAGTTCCGGCTGAACCCGGCCGATTACGCGATCCGGAGCACGGTGTACGCGCGACGCACGCTGCTGGCGGGGTTTACCGCGGTGCGCAACGTCGGTGACGAGCACAACGAGTCGATCGCGCTGCGCAACGCGGTCAACGCGGGCGAAGTGCCGGGGCCGCGCATCTTCAGTGCCGGGCAGTTCATCGGCACCACCGGCGGCCACGCCGATCCGACCAACGGCTTTCGCTGGGACCTGCAGGGCGATCCCGGCCCGAAGGACGGCATCATCAATTCGCCGTCCGATGCGTGGAAGGCGGTGCGCCAGCATTACAAGGACGGCGCGGACCTCATCAAGATCATGCCGTCGGGCGGCGTGCTGGATGAAAGCTCCAGTTCCGAAAACCCGCAAATGACGCTGGACGAGATCAAGGCGGTTGTCGCCGCGGCGCACGACTACGGATTCACCGTGGCCGCGCACGCGCACGGCGCCGAGGCGATCCGCCGCGCGGTGCTGGGCGGCGTCGATTCCATCGAGCACGGCACCTTCATGAATGACGAAGACATGAAACTCATGAAGGAACACGGCACCTGGCTGGTGCCGACCATCATCGCCGGCGAGTTCACGATGGAGAAGGCGAAGGAAGGCTGGTATCCGCCGCAGGTTGCGCGCAAGGCGCTGGAAGTCGGGCCGAAGATCATGGCCACCGCGGGCAAGGCGTACAAGGCGGGCGTCAAGATCGCGTTCGGCACCGACGCCGGCGTGTACCCGCACGGCGAGAACGCGCAGGAATTCGTGTACATGGTGCAGGCGGGCATGCCGCCCATGTACGCGATCCAGGCCGCGACCACGCACGCCGCGGCACTGCTGAAACACTCGCAGGATTTCGGCAGCATCAGCGCCGGCAAATACGCTGACGTGGTGGCGGTTCCGGGCAATCCACTCGACGACATCGCACTGATGAAGAGCGTGGATTTCGTGATGAAGGAAGGCACCGTGTACAAACAGGGCGGCAAGCCCACCGGCGCCGCGCTGAAATCCAGCCTTGGAATGTGAGGCAACGGCCTCCACCTATCCGCCCATGAATTTCAAACCAAAACCCGACAGCGCGACCGCGTCCGCCGACTCGTTCGTGTTCGAAGCAGGCGAAGCCAACTTCGAAACCGATGTCTTGCAGGCGTCCTTGCAGACGCCGGTGCTGGTGGACTTCTGGGCAACGTGGTGCGGGCCGTGCAAGACGCTTGGCCCGATCCTGGAAAAACTCGCCGGTGAATACGCCGGCGCGTTCCGGCTGGCCAAGATCGACTGCGACAAGGAACAGCAGTTGGCCGGAATGTTCGGCGTGCGCAGCATCCCTACGGTCGTGTTGATCCAGGGCGGGCAGATCGTGGATGCGTTTTCCGGCGCGTTGCCGGAATCGCAAGTGCGCGAATTCCTGACGCGCCATCGCGTCGAACCCGCCGCGCGCATCGAAGCGCCCGCGCAGGAGGTCGACGAGAACGCGCCGGCCGAAACGCCGCAGGCCGCGGTCGCGCGCCTGAGCCGGGCGCTCGCCGCCGCGCCAGATGATGCGGGCCTGAAGCTCGACCTCGCACTCGCGAAAGCGCGGACGGGCGATACGGCGAACGCGCGGGCCGCGCTGGATGCCCTGCCCGTCGATCTGGCCGAGGATGATCGCACCAAGGCGCTGACCGCGCTGCTGGCGATGCAGCAGTCCGTCGCCGCGATCCCGCCAGCCGCGGATTTGCTGGCGCGCATCGAACGCGATCCGCGCGACTTCGCCGCGCTGGATGGCCTGGGCGTACGCCAATTGCTGGGCGGTGACACCGCGGGCGCCATGCAGCATTGGCTGGCTATCCTGGCCGCCGACCGCACCTGGAATGACGGCCTCGCGCGCAAGCGCCTGCTGGACGCGTTCCGCATCGTGCACGACGAGGCATTGGTGTCGGCTACGCGCCGCAAGATGTCTTCGCTGTTGTTCTGAAGCCGCGTACGCGCGGCACGGCTACTGCATAATTGGCGCGAAAGCAGGAGCCCGCATGTTCCGCCACTTGTTCCACTATGAACACCGCAGCGAACCGTTGCTTCCATGGCGGCTGTTCCTGCTGCGCCGCGTCGGCAAGACGGCGGCCGCCGCCACGGCGGTCATCGTGGTTTCACTGATCCTGGGCATGCTCGGCTACCGTCTGACCGAAGGCATGGGCTGGCTGAATGCCTTCCTGAACGCGTCGATGATCCTCGGCGGCATGGGCCCGGTGGACACGTTGCACAGCGCCTCCGGCAAACTGTTCGCCGGCATCTATGCGCTTTACAGCGGCCTGGTGCTGGTCGGCACTGCCGGCCTGCTGCTGGCACCGTTCATGCATCGCCTGCTGCACCGGTTCCATCTGGAAGGTCGCCGCGAAGGCCAGGATTGATCGCCTTGAATGCAGCGCATCGCCGCAGTCAATACCTGTCCCGGTCCGGGTCCGCTTCGGCGCGCCTGGCCTTCCGGCACGCGTGCGCGCCTTTTCCATGAGCGACATCGACGCCAACCAGACGGATGTGCCCGGCTACCGATTGGTGCGTCCGATCGGAACCAGCGGCATGGCGACCGTGTACGTCGCTATGCAGCGCTCGCTGGAACGGCAGGTCGCGGTGAAAGTGTTCGACACGGTGGACGTCGAAGCCATCGCGCGCTTCGAACAACTGTTGCGCACCAGCGCGCGGCTTTCGAATCCGCATATCGTGGGTGCGCACCAGATCGGACGTACCGCGGACGGCCGCACCTTCCACTCGATGCCGTTCCTGTTGAGCGCCGAACTCTCGCGGCACAACCTGCGTTCGAAACCCCTGAAGGTCGCGGCGTTGCTGCGCGAAATACTGGACGCGCTGGGTCATGCGCACCGGCGCGGAATCGTGCACGGCGGCGTGAAACCGGCCAACGTGTTGTTCGACGAGCGCGGGCACGCGCGGCTGGCCGATTTCGGGATCGCGCGTTGCGCCGCCGAATTGGGTCATCCGCACCCTGCCGCAGCCGGCTACCTGAGTCCGGAACAGGCGCGCGGCAACCCACCCGGACAGCGCTCCGATCTGTACAGCGTGGGCGTGCTGGCGTACGAGCTGCTGACGGGCGCGCTGCCGTTCCATGGCGAGGATGCGGTGGCCACCGCCATCGCGCACGTCGAGCAGCCCATTCCACGATTGCCACAGATGGTCGGCGCATGGCAGGCGTGGATCGACAAGGCGCTCGCCAAGGCACCCGAACGGCGCTTCCAGAGCGCGCAAGAAATGGCCGATGCGTTGTCCGCGATCGACGGGCTGCCGGAAAGTGGCGTGCGTCCGGTTCGCAACCCGGTGAAGTTGCACGTGCCGGCATGGGCGGTCGCCGCGGCCACACTGGTCGTGGCGGCGGGAGCGATCGCGGGTTGGGCCACGTGGAAGCACCATCGCGCACCCGTCGTGACGACAAGCGGTGCCCACGCGATGTCGGCAGCCAGCGCGCCGATTGTGGAAGTATCCGCGGCCTCGGCGCAGCCCACGGCGCCCGAGACGCCCGCACCGCTCGCCGGACGCGTGCAGATCCTGATCGCGCAAGCCGATGCGTTGCGCGCAGGCGATCATCTTTTTTCGCCGCCCGGCGACAACGCCGCCGAGCAATACCTCGCTGCGCTGGCGCTCGATCCCGGCAATCCGGCCGCGGTGGCCGGCATCGACGCGATGCTCGCGACGCTGCGTCACCGGCTGGACAACGCCTGGCGCGATGACAGGCCCTCGCAAACCGTGGCCCTGCTGAAACAATGTGATCTGCTGGCAACGCATGCAGGCATTTCGGCAAGCCGCGATTGGCGGGAGCAACGGGCCGCGCTCGCGAAAACCGTCGGCAACAGCGTTGCGACGGCGGCCCGGAATCACGACGCCAAACGCGTTGTCGCCTTGAAACCGCTGGCCGACGCGTTGCCCGCGCGCTATCCCGCCGGCTTCGACCCCGCCGCGGCGGAACGCGAAGCCACCACGCTTGCAGCGGGAACGCTGCTGCGCGATCCAAATGGTCCCGTGCTCGCCTATGTGCCGGCCGCGGACAGTGCGCCGGCTTTCGCGATCCAGCGCGTCGAAGTGACGCGCGCCGATTACGCCGCCTTCGTGCAGGCGACACATCGCCCCGCGTCGAAGTGCCTGGAAGCCTACAACCCGTTCTCGCGCATGCAGCATCTCACCTGGCAGAACCCGGGCTTCTCCCAGGGCGGCGATCATCCTGCCGTTTGCGTGAGCTGGGACGATGCCGCCGCGTACGCGGCATGGCTGTCGAAAACCACCGGTCAAGACTACCGCTTGCCCAGTGGCGCCGAATGGCTGCGCGCGGCGCAGGGCGTGCCCAGGGAAAGCCCGTGCCGGCTCGGCAACGTTGACGACGTCAGCCGCAAGAGCGCCATGGACAATGACAAGTTGTCGTGCAACGACGGCGCCGAATACACCGCGGCCGTCGGGCATTACGCGCCCAGCGGCGTGGGTGCCTTCGACATGTACGGCAACGTCAGCGAGTGGATGGCGGGCGGCAGTACCGGTTCGCGTGTGTTCCGCGGACTGTCGTGGCGCGACGGCAGTCACCAGACGCCGCTCGGGCGCCAGGGCACCGCCGACTCCGGCGTCGGCTATACCAACGTGGGTTTTCGCATGGTGCGGGTGATCGATCCCGCGCATCCCGCGCCAGTGGCAGCATCCGGCCAGTGAGTGGGAACTCCGAAGCATGACTTGTGGCGTATGCCCTCGCGGGCGCGCGGGCGCATACTCCGGCGGCCCCGGCGCTCGCATGCGCCGACCCCTCCCGCCCATCAGCCGGAATCGCCCATGAAAGCCAACCGTCTTGCCGTTGCTGTCGCCTCTCTGCTGCTATGCAGCGCTCCCGCCTTTGCTGCCCCACCCGCCAGCGGCAGCAGTTCCGCGCAATCCGGCGCAAGCAGCAGCGACCAGTCCGAATCGCTGGTGCAGCGGTTGTCGAAGCCGCTGTCGTCCACCACCACCGGCACTGTCACGGTGGAAGGCAAGGCGATCAGCTACAAGGCGGTGGCCGGCACGCTGGTGATCGATGGCACCGGCGCCAAGGAGTCCACGCCCGAAGTGGCGATGAGCTACTTTGCCTACTTCAAACAAGGCGCCGATCCATCCAAGCGCCCAGTCACCTTCATCTACAACGGCGGCCCGGGCTCTTCCACGGTATGGCTGCACATGGGCGCATGGGGCCCGAAGCGCGTCGTAACCAGTGACGACACGCATACGCCGGCCGCACCGTACCAACTCGTCAACAACGACTACAGCCTGCTCGACGCCAGCGATCTGGTGTTCATCGACATGCCGGGTACCGGCTTCGGCCGCCTGCTGCCGCAGGGCAAGGACGACGCCGAGCGTGCGGCGGACCGCAAGAAACTGGCCAAGTCGATCTGGGGCATCGACGGCGACGCGCAGGCGTTTTCGCGCTTCATCACCCAGTTTCTTTCCAAGTACAACCGCTGGAATTCGCCCAAGTACCTGTTCGGCGAAAGCTACGGCACCACTCGCTCGGCGGTGCTGTCCTATATCCTCGAAACCCAGGACAACATCGACCTCAACGGCGTGATCCTGCTGTCGCAGATCCTGAATTTCGGCACCAGCGTCGACGGCGCGGACATGGACCCGGGCAACGATCTGCCCTACGCGTTGGCGCTGCCTACCTACGCCGCGACCGCGTGGTACCACCACAGGCTGCCGAAGTACGACGGCGAGAAACTGGGACAACTGCTGAAGGATTCCATCGAATTCGCCAAGGGTGAATACCGCGACGCGTTGTATGCCGGCTCGACGTTGAGCCCGGCCAAGGAACGCGAAGTCGCGGAAAAACTGCACGACTTCACCGGCCTGCCGGTCAATTACCTGCTGAAAGCCGACCTGCGCGTCACCGGCGGCATGTTCGAACACGAATTGCAGAACGGCAGCGACACCACTACCGGCCGCCTCGACACCAGGTTCTCGGGTCCGAGCATGGATCCGCTGGGCAAGGAATCGGATTACGACCCGCAATCCGCCGCCATCAGTTCGGCCTACGTGTCGGCCTTCAACGACTATGTACGCAACGACCTGAAGTTCGGCGACGGGATGAAGTATCGCCCCTCGGTCTACGGCGCCGACGACTTCGACTGGGACTTCAAGCACAAGCAGCCCGACATGCACTTCGCATGGCCGCTCGTCAACGTGACGCGCGACCTCGCTGGTGCCATGAAGTACAACCCGAACCTCAAGGTGATGTTGAACGGCGGTTTCTATGATCTTGCCACGCCGTTCTATGCGGCAATCTACGAGGAAGAACACCTGCCGATCCCGCAGAGCCTGCGCAAGAACATCACCTATGCGTTCTATCCCTCGGGCCACATGGTGTATGCACACATCCCGTCGCTGAAGCAGCTGCACGACAACGTCGCCAGCTTCATCGACGCGACCGACAACCAGGGCGGCGGCAAGTAAGCTTCCGCGAAGTGGCTGACATGCCACGACCGGCGCGATGCACATCGCGCCGGTTTTTTGTGCGAGCCCGCACATGACTTTCGGCGTATGCCCTCGCGGGCTCGCGGGCGCATACTCCGGCCGCCCCGGTGCTTGCACGCGCCGGCCCCTCTCGCCCACCAGCCGGAAATCGCCAATGAAAGCCAACCGGCTTGCCGTTGCGCTCGCGCCCTTCCTCCTGTGCAGCATGTCCACGTTCGCCGCCGCGCCGCCCTCCGGCGTCAGCACCTCCGCGCAAGCCGGCGTCGGCAAGAACGAGCAGTCCGGATCGCTGATCCAGAAGCTGTCGACGCCGCTGTCGTCCACCACCCACGGCACCGTTACCGTCGAAGGCAACGCGATCGACTACGAAGCCGTGGCCGGCACGTTGGTGCTCGACGGCACCGGCGTCAACGAAGGCACGCCGCAGGTGGCAATGAGTTATTTCGCGTATTTCAAGCAGGGTGCCGATCCGGTCAAGCGCCCGATCATGTTCCTCTACAACGGCGGCCCCGGTTCCTCGACGATGTGGTTGCACATGGGCGCGTGGGGTCCGAAGCGCGTGGTGACCAGTGACGACGCGCATACGCCGGCTGCACCGTATCGGCTGGTCAACAACGACTACAGCCTGCTCGACGCAAGCGACGTCGTATTCATCGACATGCCTGGCACAGGCTTCGGCCGCCTGCTCAGCCAGGGCAAGGACGAGACCGAACGCGCCAGGAGCCACAAGGAACTGGCCGATGAATATTGGAGTATTGACGGCGACGCTCAGGTGTTCTCGCGCTTCATCACCCAGTTCCTGTCGAAGTACAACCGCTGGAACTCGCCCAAATACCTGTTCGGCGAAAGCTACGGCACCGCGCGTTCGGCGGTGGTCGCACGCATCCTGGAGGAACAGGACAACGTCGATCTCAACGGCGTGGTTCTGCTTTCGGAGGTTCTCGATTTCCGCATCAGCCCTGTCGCCGCGAACATCAACCCCGACGACAATCTGCCCTATGTGACCGCGCTGCCGACCTATGCGGCCACCGCCTGGTACCACCACAAACTGCCGAAATACAACCACGACACACTCGCACAATTGCTGAAAGACAGCATTGCTTTCGCAAAAGGGGACTACCAACAGGCGTTGTTCGCAGGCTCGACGCTTGGTCCAGCGAAAAAACGCGAGGTCGCCGAAAAGTTGCATGACTTCACCGGCCTGCCGGTGGACTATCTGATGAAGGCAGACCTGCGCGTGAACAGTGACATGTTCACCCATCAATTGCTGGGCGATAGCGACACCACCACCGGCTTGCTCGACACCCGCTATGCAGGCCCGAGCATGGATCCACTGGCCAAGGAAGCCGACTACGATCCGCAAGGAGCGGCAATCGGCTCGGCGTTTGTGTCGGCATTCAACAGCTACGTACGCAACGAGATGAAATTCGGCGAGGGCATGGAATATCGCCCGTCGGTGTATGGCGACTTCGATTGGAAGTTCGAGCACAAGCAACCCGGCGTGCAGTTGGTATGGAACAAGGGTGTCAACGTGTTGCGCGACCTCGCCGCCGCGATGAAGTACAACCCGAACCTCAAGGTGATGGTGAACGGCGGTTTCTATGACCTCGTTACCCCGTTTTATGGCGCGATTCACGAGGAAGAGCACCTGCCGATTCCGCCGAGCCTGCGCAAGAACATCACCTATGCGTTCTATCCCTCGGGCCACATGGTGTATGCACACATCCCGTCGCTGAAGCAGCTGCACGACAACGTCGCGAGCTTCATCGGCGCCACCGACAACCAGGGCGTCGGCAAGTAACTTTCTTCGCAAATTTGGCAGTTCCCGGTCGGCGCGATGCGATCGCGCCGGTTTTTTGAGCGGCTGCCATGACTTTCGGGGTATGCCGCCGCGCGCCGGTGTGTGCATACTCGAACGGTTCCGGCGCATGCCGCGCCGGGCATTACTGTCCAGACCATTCGGGGATCGCCATGAAAGCCAATCGCCTCGCCGTCGCCCTCGCCTCGCTGTTGCTGTGCGGCGCGCCTGCCTTCGCCGCCGCGCCGCCGTCCAGCACCAGCAGCTCTGCGCAAGCCGGCGCGGGCAAGAGTGACCAATCCGAATCGCTGATCCAGAAGCTGTCGACGCCGCTGTCGTCCACCACCCACGGTACCGTCACCGTCGAAGGCAAGGCGATCAGCTACGAGGCCGTCGCCGGCACGCTGGTGCTCGACGGCACCGGCGTCAACGAAGGCACGCCGCAGGTGGCGATGAGCTATGTGGCCTACTTCAAGCAGGGCGCCGACCCGTCCAAGCGTCCGGTCACTTTCATCTACAACGGCGGTCCCGGTTCCTCGACGGTATGGCTGCACATGGGCGCGTGGGGCCCGCAACGCATCGTCACCAATGACGACACGCATACGCCCGCCGCGCCGTACCAACTGGTCAACAACGACTACAGTCTGCTGGACGCCAGCGATCTCGTCTTCATCGACATGCCTGGCACCGGCTTTGGCCGCCTGCTCAGCCAGGGCAAGGACGATGCCGCACGCGCCAAGAGCCACAAGGAACTGGCCAAGGAATACTGGGGCATCGATGGTGACGCCCAGGCGTTCTCGCGCTTCATCACCCAGTTCCTGTCCAAGTACAACCGCTGGAACTCGCCCAAGTTCCTGTTCGGCGAAAGCTACGGCACCACGCGTTCGGCGGTGCTCTCGAACGTGCTGCAGACCCAGTACAACGTCGACCTCAACGGCGTGATGCTGCTGTCGCAGATCCTCAACTTCTCGCTCAGCATCGACGGCGCCAACATGAACCCGGGCGTCGACATGTCCTACGTTCTGGGACTGCCGACCTTTGCTGCCACCGCGTGGTACCACCACAAGCTTCCGAAATACAACAACGGCGGTCTGGCACCGCTGCTGAAGGAGGCGACCCGGTGGGCGACCACCGATTACGAGCAGGCGCTGGCCGCTGGCTCGACGCTGAGCGCCGAGAAGAAACAGCAGGTCGCCCAGAAGCTGAGCGACTACACCGGCCTGCCGGTCGCCTATCTGCTCAAGGCCAACCTGCGCGTCACCGGCGGCATGTTCGAACAGCAACTGCTGAGCGGCTCGGATTCCGATACCGGCCGCCTCGACACCCGCTTCTCGGGCCCGTCCATGGACCCGCTCGCCAAGACCACGGAATACGACCCGCAGTCCGCGGCGATCAGTTCGGCGTACGTGTCGGCCTTCAACAACTACGTGCGCAACGACCTCAAGTTCGGCGACGGCATGACTTTCCGGCCCTCCGTGTACGGCGCCGACGACTTCCATTGGGATTGGAAGCACATGGCGCCGGGTCAGCGTTTCTCGCGCGGCGGCACGCCGAATGTCATGCTGGATCTCGCCGTGGCGATGAAATACAACCCGAACATGAAGGTGAAACTGTTCGGCGGTTTCTACGACCTCGCGACGCCGTTCTACACGGCGATCTACGAGATGCAACACTTGCCGATCCCGGAGTCGCTGCAGAAGAACATCAGCTACGCGTTCTTCCCGTCGGGCCACATGGTGTACGCGCACCTGCCGTCGCTGAAGCAATTGCACGACGATGCCGCGGCCTTCATCGAGGCGAACGACAACCAGGGCAACAAATAAAGATTCCACAGGCTATGGTGCGGGCCCTTCAAACCGGCGCGACACGTTCGCGCCGGTTTTTTTATTCCATGTCGGCCGTGAAGGCACCCAGTGCGGCCATCCGGCGACGGGCCGCAGCCAGGCCGTGGCCGGTCACGTCCTCCAGCAGGAAGCGTCCGAACGCCGACTGGTTGAAGGCTTTCCCGAACCGCCTCGCCAGCCACCACAGCACCGGGATCGCCAATACACCAAATGCGACGCACGCTACCAGCCACGCAGCGCCCCACTCATACAGGTCGACGCCGAAAACACCCCACATCAGGACAATCGCCACCGGCACCCACGCCAAGCAGGCGAACAGCAATTCGAACTGCACCGTACGCAGGCGCATGACGTACAAACGTTCCAACTGTTGCTGAATCATCACCACGTTCGCGCCAAGGTCCAACCGCACCATCATGACCAGTTGGCGCACGCTGCTTGCGAACAGCGCGACACACAGCGGAACCAACAGCAACGCCGGGATCAGGAAGCGCCATTGATCGTGCTGTGCCATGAACGCGGCGAGCAACGCCAGCATCAGGGCATTGCTGAAAGCCTCGAAGCAGATCATGCCCCACGCCAGTCGCAAGGGCTTGGCGGCGCGGACTTTGCGCGTATCCATCCACGACGCCTCGCACTCGGTTCGGAGCGCGCCCAGTTGGGACGACAGCTCTTGCCAGGCTTGCTTCATCTCATCGAGTTCCATTTTTTACTCCTTCGGTTTGTGGCGCGGCCATTTGCCCGCGCAGCTTGTTCTTGATCCGGTTGAGCTTGGTGGCCACGTTGGTTTCACTGATGCCGAGCACGTCGGCAATCTCGGCGTAGCTGCGGTCTTCCAGACACAGCAGTACCAGCGCGCGGTTCAGCGCATCGAGCTGTTCGACGAACGCATGCAGCGCGATCAGGCGTTGGTCACGCTCCATGGCTTCGTACGGCGTAACACCCGGATCGGCGACGCTGTCGAGATGCATGACCTCGAGAGGTTCGAGGCGTCCAGCACTTGAGCGCCTTGCACTACGCGCGGTCGAGATCGCCACGTTCAGCGCGACCCGGTACATCCATGTAGAGAACTTCGCACGGCCCGGATCGAACCCGGCGAAAGAGCGCCACAGTTGTACGGCGATGTCCTGCACCAGGTCGTCGCGTTCATGCGCGTCGCGCGCATACACCCGCGCGACCTTGAACACGATCCGCTGGTGCTCGTGCAACAAGGTTTCGAATCGCCGCCGTCGTTCCCTATCCTCCATCGTTCCGCATTCCCCGTCCGTTTCCCCATGATTCGCCGCGGCGCGTAAAAAATCACGCCTTGCCGGCGCGCGCGGCGCCCATCGCCTACAATTGTCGCCGCCCTGGGGAATCGTTGTGACCGCACCCGCCCTCCACATCAAGCGCTACCTG
>DATFGL010000185.1:0-8215 GCA_035249465.1 Rhodanobacteraceae bacterium
TTCTCACCCAGGGTGTCGTTCATCAGGATCTGCAAGAACGCCTGAACGACCTTCTGCGCCATCTTGGGGTCGGGGTCGGCGTAAGTGATGTCGTAGAGATTCTTGGCACCCGCATCCTTGATCTTGACGGCTGCGCCCAACTGCACCAGCAGTGCATCCTTGTCCGCGGGGGCGGTCGCACGCAACGACAGCCCGGTCTTGTCGGCCACCGTTTCGAGATTGGGGCGCGACAGCAGGGTTTGGGTGATGACCTGCAGGCGCTCCCGCACGTCGGGCTGCACCGCGATGCCGCGCAATAGCGGATTGGTCAGGGCATCGGTGTCGGCATACACCTGCGCACTGGCTGCATACTGGTTCGGCAGGCTGAAAACCAGCAGCGCCCCAAGAGCCAGCACGCACCACGCGAGGATCAGCGCGTGCCAGCGGTAGCGCCACGCGGCGTGCGCCTCCAGCAGCACGTACTGGAGCAATTCATGCAAATCGATCGATTGTTTGGCCATCGTTGTTTCTCGTTGTTGTCGGCTATCGCCAACTTCCCTTATCCGCGTGTCAGAACAATGACTGGGGAATGATCAGGATGTCGCCGGGATGCATGGCCATGTTGTCCTTGACCGCACCGTTCATCAGGTCGCCCAGCCGCACCGGAATGGTCTGCTCCTGCCCATCGGGCAGGTGCCGCACGATCTTGGCGCTGTTGCCCGCCGCGAACTTGGTGAGACCGCCGACATCGATCATCACGTCCAGCAGGGTCATGCCGCGGCGGTAAGGCACGGCCTTGGGCGTCGCCGCCTGTCCAACGACCCGTACTTGCTGGCTGTATTCGCCCACGAAACTCTTGACGATCACGGTCACCATCGGTGAACGGATGTAACGGCTCAGCGCCTTCTCGAGACCCTCCGCCAACTGGTCGGGGGTCTTGCCCGCCGCCACGATCGACTGCACCAGCGGAATCGAGATCCGGCCGTCGGGACGCACCGGCACCGTGGTCGTCACGGTGGGGTTGTCGCGCACGTAGATTTCGAGCGAATCGCCCGGGCCGATGATGTAGCGCTCCGCGGGCGCGGCAGCCGCAGCGGTGGTGTTCACAGGCGGCGCCGTGGCGCAGCCGGCAGACAACAGCAAAACGGCGAGCACCAGCAACCAGAGAACACCGTTTCGCGGCAGCGGTTTCACATGCATACATCCTCCCGGGTCCAGCGCGCACCGCGCCCGAACAGCACGACCTCGACGGTCTGGACCAGGATGGCCAGGTCGAAGACAAAGTTGTGGTTTTTCACATAGAAGAGACCGGCGTCCACGAAACCCGGGAACGCCACGCCCTGCCGACTGGGCCTCCTCAGCCAGGTGACCCTGAGATGCACCTGACAAAGCCCCAGCGCCCCCATCGCGAGGACCAGCACTCCCGCCACCAGCAGCGCGTTCCAGTGCGCGCTGCGGCCAAACTCGATCTGGGTTGCGGAATCCCCCCAGAAGCGCAACGCCACGGCGGTGTATACGCAGCCCACCAGCAGTGCGAACTCGACGAGTATCAACAAGAGCTGCCAACGCAGCGATCTTTGTTGGAACAGTCGGTACATACTGGCGCCCTCCTGTAGTGTTGCTCCTTCACTGCCGCCGGTTTGACCGTGCGTGAAGCGGACAACTCTTATACTACAAATGTGACGTAGTTCAAATTTCTCGCGTACCCAGAACGTCTTGCACAAACCGTGCCCGGCACGGAGCCGAAGGACGCGTCACGGCGCCGTTTTTTATGCCAAACTGCTGTATTCCCTAGTTTTTATCCCAGCCCCAATATCCCCTTCCGTGTGGAATCGTTGCCGCCGGCAACATGACGCAGCCCCACCCCGCTGGCTGCACGCCCTCGAATACCGCGTTACGACCCGGCCGGCGGCGGTACTGGATCGGGGGCCGGCTGCGTGCGCCCCCGGCAAGCATGCTCAAAGCAAACCCACGCGCACGCTCCGGCCGTCGAGCGGAACGCGCCGGACGAGCAGCAATCTGCAGAAACAACGGCGGCGCGCCCGTTTGCGGAACGCGCCGCCTGATCGATACGCCGTAATCCCGCTCAGGACGTCGGCGGCGTCGCGCCGCTGAACTTCACCGCGGTCGCGCCGGTGATGGTTCCCGCGACATGCGCCTGGTCGTTGATGTAAAGCTTGACCGGCCGTTCGAAGGTGAGCGGGCCATTCACCGTGGCACCGGCGCCGATCGTGATGGTCGGGATGTTGTCGCTGGCGAAGTGGATGCCGAAGATGCCGTTGTCCTTCGGCTTCACTACCTTGATACCGCCATCCACCACGGCGTTGCCGGTGATGTCGATGTCGCCGTTGACGGTGGTGATGCCCTGGCCGACGTGCGCGCCATCGATGGTGATGTGGCTGTTGACGTTGGTCAGCTTGCCGTTCACCGCCGAACCGGCCGCGAGATCGAGCTTGCCGTTCACCGCCGTGACGTCGCCGGACACCGTGGCGTTCTTGTCCAGCGTCACGCTGCCGTTGACGGTTTCGAGGCTGCCGGCAGTTGCGTGCTCGCCGAGCGTGATGCCGCCATTCACCGTATCGGCCTTGCCCACCTTGGCGCCTTCGGCCAGGTGGATCGAGCCGTTGACCGTCGAGGCCTTGTCGGCCTTGGCGTTGGCCTCGACGTGAACCGAACCGTTCACGGTGCTGGCATCGGAAACACTGGTGCCGGCCGCGACATCGACCGAACCATTGACGCCATTGACGCACGCTACGAGCGCGAGCGGCAAGGCCAGCAGGGCAAGTGCAAGGATGCAAAAACGTGCGGATCGCATGGGTGACCTCCTGCGCGGTGCGCTTTGTTCAGTGCCGATCGTGCCTGACTATTGTGGTGTCGACAATAGGCGAAAGGTAACTGTGACTTCTGGGCCCCTGAATAACCTGCTGCGCTCGGCAGCTTGCGCGCCGGCGATGCTCGCAATGCTCACGTACTGACGTGTACGCTCCGCTTGCTGCGCCCCGGCGTCACGCAATCTGCCTTCGCTCGTGACGGTTCTTCGGAGGACCCGTCCGGCGCGTCACTACAATGAGAGTTTCATCGAAGAGTGCCACGCCATGCACACCCTCGTGATGATCCGTCACGGCCAGTCGCTGTGGAACCGGGAAAACCGCTTCACCGGATGGGCCGACATCGACCTGTCGGAACAGGGCCGCGTGGAAGCACGTGAAGCTGGCGAACTGCTGAAGCGCGAAGGCCATGCGTTCGACGTCGCGCACACGTCGGTGCTGACGCGCGCGGTGCACACCCTGTGGGGCGTGCTGGACGCGATGGACCGCGCATGGCTTCCCGTCCTCACCGATTGGCGCTTGAACGAGCGCCACTACGGCGCACTGACCGGCATGAACAAGGCGGAGATCGCCGCAAGGCACGGCGACGAGCAGGTGCACATCTGGCGGCGCAGCTACGACGTGCCGCCACCGCCGCTCGATCCCGCGGACAATTTCTGCGCGAATGATCCGCGCTACGCGAAACTCGATCCCGCGCAGATTCCGCTGACCGAATGCCTGAAGGACACCGTGGCACGCGTGCTGCCGTACTGGCACGAGGTGCTGGCGCCCGCCATCCGTTCCGGCCAGCGCGTGCTGGTGGCAGCGCACGGCAATTCGATGCGCGCGCTGGTGAAATATCTGGACGGGATTTCCGACGCCGACATCACCGGCCTCAACATTCCCAACGGCATCCCGCTGGTGTACCAGTTCGATGATGCGTTGAAGCCGGTCAAGCACTTTTACCTCGGTGATGCCGACGCCATTGCCGCGAAGGAAGCGGCGGTGGCCAACCAAGGGCGCGCCAAGTAGGTTGGGCTTCCCCCGGACTCGATCCGGGGGAAGCCCAACGCAGAATCGCAAAGTGCTGGGCGCGAAGCGCCTGCGAAACCCAACATGGCTCGATGACGTTGGGCCTCCGCCGATGAAGCCGGCGTCAGCCCAACCTACGATTGTGCGTATGCGAAGTCCAACTCGACACTTTATTCCTTCGCACGCTTCCACGGCCACGCGGTGGCAAAGCTGACAAAGCCGATGATCGCGAGGACGGCAGGCAACCAGACACTCTGACGTTGTCCCAGCGCGTATACCAGCGCAGCGCCGATCAGCAGCGCGCCGCCGAACGCAGCCGCGAGAATGCGACGCTGGATTTCACGCTGCAGCATGCGCAGGTTTTCCATTTCGCGCTCGCCGAACTGCAGCGGTCCGTTGCCCTCGGCCAGCTTTTCGAGTGCGCTGTGGATGCGTTCCGGAATCAGCGGCGCGATGCGCAGCCATTCCGGCACACGCTTGCGGATTTCGCGCAGGGCGTGGCGCGCGCTGTAACGGTCAGCGACGATGCGCTTCAAGACCGGTTGCGCCACCGACCAGATGTCGATCTGCGGATCGAGCTGGCGCCCCAGGCCTTCCACGTTGAGCAGTGTCTTTTGCAACAGGATCAACTGCGGCTGCAAGGTCAGCTCGAACTTGCGCGCGGTGCCGAAGAGTTTCGCGACCACTTCGGCCAGCGAGATTTCCGACAGCGGGCGCGTGAAATACGGCTCGCATACGGTGCGGATCGCGGCTTCCAGCTCGTCCACGCGAATGTGCCGCGGCATCCAGCCGGCCGCGAGGTGCAACTCCGCGATGCGGCGGTAATTGCGCTCGAACATCGCGATGAAGTTTTCCGCGAGCCAGTACTGGTCCTCGTCCGGCAGCGAACCCATGATGCCGAAATCCAGCGCGATGAAACGCGGATCGCGGGTACGCGTGGGGTCGACCCAGATGTTGCCGGGGTGCGCATCGGCATGGAAGAAGTTGTCGCGGAACACCTGTTCGTAGAACAGCCGCACGCCCTTCGCCGCCACCACGCGCCGGTCGATGCCGGCCTTGTCGAGCGCGGCCACGTCATCGGCGGGGATGCCGTGCACGCGCTCCATCGTCAGCACCTTTTCGCCCGTGTGCGACCAGAAGATTTCCGGCACGTACAGGTCGTCGGAGTTTTCGAAATTGCGGCGGAGCAGGCTGGCGTTGGCACCCTCGTTCTGAAGGTTCAATTCATTGTGCAGGGTCTTGGCGACTTCGTTGAACATGTCGCGCGGACGAATCTTGTCGGCCTGCGGATGCCAGCGCTCGACCATGCCGGCCAATGCGTCCAGCAATTCCAGGTTGCGCGCGATGTTCCTCGCGACGTTCGGGCGCAACACCTTGACCACGACTTCGCGATTGTCCGGCAGGCGCGCGGGATGCACCTGCGCGATCGAGGCCGATGCCAGCGGCACTTCATCGAAGCTCGCGTACAACTCGCCGATCGGTTTGCCCAACGACTCCTCGACGATCGTGCGCGCAACATCGCCTGGAAATGGGGGCACCTGGTCCTGCAGGTGCGCAAGTTCATCGGCGACGTCTTCGGGAATCAGGTCGCGGCGCGTGGACAACACCTGCCCCGCCTTGACCCAGATCGGGCCGAGTTCGGTCAATGCGAGGCGCAGGCGCGCGCCGCGCGGCAGCGCGGCAATCTGCTTGCGCGGCCGCGGCAGCAACGCCCGCAACCAGCGCAACGGGCGCATCACATGCGCTTCGTCGATCAGGTCATCGATGCGATAGCGCACCAGTACCGCGACAACGTGCAAGACACGCGGCAACAGGCGCAGCGGCGTCATGGCTTGGTGCCCAGTCGCGTCACGCGCGCGGCGAGGCGCTCGGTGCGCTCGCGCAGGGCATCCACATCGTCGAGGAACGCATTCATCTCGGTGGGCGGCACGGTCAGGCGCGCCTCGTCGCGCAACCAGTCGACACCGTCATCACGAAAATGCTTCGCACCCTGTCCCGCCCAGCGTGCGGCGTCGTGCAGCGCCCGCGCTATCGCGGTGCCGGTCACTTCGCCGAACACGGCCGCGAACGCCGCCTCGAAATCCGGTTTGTAGTCGCGCGCGAGTTGCTGCACGCGGTGCGCCAGTTCGGCATCACCGGCGATGTCCACCTTGCCCGCGGGGCCTGCGGGCCGCGCGCCGTCGCCGCGGCCGAGCGCCATCGCCAGCAGCGCACCGGGCGTCGCGTTGACTTCGAAATCGTTGACGCTGCCGTCGTCACCGCCATCGGGCGGCGGCTCGATCTGCAGGGTACCGTTGCGCGCGGCGATCGCGAAGGCGATTTCCGGCCCGCGCAGATGCACGCCGATGCGGCGGCCTTCCAGTTTACCGACCGCGGCACGCGCGTCGGGATCGAGTGCCAGCAGCCGGTTCAGGGCCAGGGTCAGGGCGAGACCGCCCAGCCTGCGCAAGGGCTGGGGAATCCAGGCGTTCGGTTGTTGGTCTGGCATCGGCGAATTGTAACGTTGCACGGCCCCCGGGGACCCGATAGGCTGCGCCAACTCCGTCGGGGAGTAGCCGCTTTCGGCATGTTGCTGAAGGGCTTGCGTCAACACACTCGGCCCGCAGGCCGTGGCGCAGGCGATCGCATATTGAATGTTGAAAAAGTGCTTTCCTGCACTTTTTCAACGCGCCAAGTCCGGCACATGTCCGGACTTGGCTTCGCTGGATCGAGCACTTGCAGTGCTTGATCCGTGGCGGGTCATCCATGACCCGCACGCCAGGGTGTCGTCTGACACACTGGCGTGATCGGCGAGACCGACAGTCCACGTGCGCGTGTCCGGGCCGGAGCGCGCATGAGGATTGTCATGCGTCACCCGGCCCTTCGGAGATTCCCCTTGCAAGCCTTCCTGGTTTCTCTCGGAGCGGTCGCGCTGGCCGAGATTGGCGACAAGACCCAACTGCTTTCGCTGGTGTTCGCGGCCAAGTTCCGCAAACCGTGGCCGATCTGCGCGGGCATTCTCGTCGCCTCCCTGCTCAGCCACGCGATCGCCGCCGAAGCGGGAGCATGGCTGGCGCATTGGATGACGCCGGAAGTCCAGCGCTGGTTGATCGGGTTGTCGTTCCTGGCCGTGGCCGGGTGGGCGTTGTTGCCGGAGAAGGAAGAACCGGTCGACGCGCCACCGCGACGCGGCCGCGGCGTGTTCGTGGCGACGGTGATCGCGTTTTTCCTGGCTGAACTGGGCGATCGCACGCAGATCGCGACCGTGGTGCTGGGCGCGCATTACCAGCCGCTGTGGCAGGTGATCGCGGGCAGCACCGCGGGCATGCTGGTCGCAAACGTGCCGGTGGCATTCCTCGGCGCGCGATTCGCCGCGCGCCTGCCGCTGCGCGCGACACGGCTCGCTGCCGCGGCGTTGTTCGCCGCGCTGGGTGTATGGATCCTGTTGCGCTGAAGCCAACCACTGAACAACCTGCTGCGCTACTCGCCACATCCATGTGGCTCGCCCTGCGGCCGCCGGAGCCCACCCCGGACTTGATCCGGGGGCGTTCAAACCGGCAGTCCTGCCGGTTTAGTCGGCACCTCGCGCGCCGGCGGTGCTCGCACCGCGCAGGCAGGATGCCGGAGCGAACATCGGCGTAGTCGGCGTCACGCAATCTGCCTTCGCTCGCGACGGTTCTTCAGCGGTTCGGCACGCTCACGCTGCACCTGGAAAGCCCAGTTGCCGCCATGCCTCATACACCGCAATTGCGACCGCGTTCGAAAGATTGAGGCTGCGGTTGTCGGGCTGCATGGGCAGACGCAGGCGTTGCGGCTCGGGAATGGCCGCAAGAACCCCGGCGGGTAGGCCGCTGGTTTCGCGTCCGAACAACAGCGCGTCGTCATCGGCGAAACGGGTATCGGTGTAGCGGTGCGTCGCGTGGCCGGTGAATGCGAACACGCGCGGCTGCTGCAGTGCCGCGAGGCAGGCATCGAGATCAGCGTGCGCCATCACGTTGACGAACTCGTGGTAGTCGAGCCCGGCGCGGCGCAACTTGGCGTGATCCAGCTCGAACCCGAGCGGACGGATCAGGTGCAATGACGCGCCGGCATTGGCGCACAGCCGGATCACATTGCCGGTGTTGGGCGGAATTTCCGGCTGATACAAAATGACATGGAACATTCCGTGATTATCGTGCGATCTCCCCTGATCGCCGCATTACGAACTCACGAAAGCCGCCGCGCGCGAGCGGAACCGCCCGGCGTGGCTTGCGCCGGAGGTTTCCGCTTCGCGTGTGCAGGTTGCTGCGAAGTCAGTGCGCCTGGATCAGGAACGCACACACCCCGAACACCACCACCAGGGCCGTCATCGCATACAAGCCGCGCAGAACGATCGTTTCGGCTTTCATGTTGCCCCCTGCCGTAGCCACGCCGGGACA
>DATFGL010000186.1:0-7987 GCA_035249465.1 Rhodanobacteraceae bacterium
GCACGAGATGAGCGAGGACCGGCCGGGCCGCGGCAACGAAGGCGGCAAGATCCTTTACTGCTCGTTCTGCGGCAAGAGCCAGCACGAAGTCCGCAAGCTGATCGCGGGCCCCAGCGTGTTCATCTGCGATGAATGCGTGGAGTTGTGCAACGACATCATTCGCGAGGAACTGGAAGAAAAGGCCGCGTCCGGCCGCACCCAGTTGCCCAAGCCGCGCGAAATCCTGGAGACGCTCGACCAGTACGTGATCGGACAGTCGCGCGCCAAGAAGGCGCTCGCGGTGGCGGTGTACAACCACTACAAGCGGATGGAGTCGCGTGCCAAAAAGGACGACATCGAGCTCGCAAAATCCAACATCCTCCTGATCGGCCCGACCGGCTGCGGCAAGACGCTGCTGGCCGAAACGCTGGCGCGCCTCTTGAATGTGCCGTTCACGATCGCAGACGCCACCACGTTGACCGAAGCGGGCTACGTCGGCGAGGACGTCGAGAACATTATCCAGAAGTTGTTGCAGAAGTGTGACTACGACGTCGAAAAGGCGCAGACCGGCATCGTCTACATCGACGAGATCGACAAGATTTCGCGCAAGAGCGAAAACCCTTCGATCACGCGCGACGTTTCCGGCGAAGGCGTGCAGCAGGCGCTGCTGAAACTCATCGAGGGCACCGTGGCGTCGGTGCCGCCGCAAGGCGGCCGCAAGCATCCGCAGCAGGAGTTCCTGCAGGTCGATACCAAGAACATCCTGTTCATGTGCGGGGGCGCGTTCTCGGGTCTCGACAAGGTGATCCAGCAACGTTCGGAAACCACCGGCATCGGTTTCGGCGCGGAGATCCGCAGCAAGCAGCGCAGGCAGAACGTCGGCACCTTGCTGGCCAACGTCGAACCGGAAGATCTGGTGAAGTACGGCCTGATCCCGGAATTCGTCGGCCGTCTGCCGGTGGTCGCCACGCTGGACGAGCTGGACGAGGACGCGCTGGTGAAAATCCTCACCGAACCCAGGAACGCGATCACCAAGCAGTTCAAGAAACTGTTCGACATGGAGAACGTCGAGATCGAATTCCGGCCCGATGCGCTCAACGCCATCGCCAAGCGTGCGATCAAGCGCAAGACCGGCGCGCGTGGCCTGCGCACCATCCTCGAAAGCGTGCTGCTCGACACCATGTACGAGCTGCCCTCGCTGGAGCACGTCAGCAAGGTCGTGGTGGACGAAGCCGTCATCAACGGCCAGGCCGAGCCGTACCTGATCTACCGCGGCAACCTGCAACAGCAGCGTGCGGCGGGCGAGGGCGACGCCGCCTGATCCTTTTGCAGCCCGGACGGCTCCTGCCGTCCACGCTCCCAAGCGCGGGTGGCGGAACCGGTAGACGCAGGGGACTTAAAATCCCCCGGATTCAATCCGTGCGGGTTCGATTCCCGCCCCGCGCACCAGTTGCTTCGCAGGCGGCTGGTCGACGTGCCCGCAGGCCTTGCAGGTGCGCGCTTCCGCCGAACCGTAATAGCGCTCGAACACCGGCGGAAAATCCTTTTCGATGCTGCCGAGGATGAAATACTCCTCGTAGAGCTTGTGATTGCACTTCTCGCAGAACCACAGCAGGCCGTCCTTTTCGTGCGGCAGGCGGCGGCGCTCGATCACCAGACCGATTGAATCCTTCATCCGCTGCGGCGAATGCGGCGTGCGCGGGGGCAGGTAGAAGATCTCCCCGGCGCGGATCGGCAGGTCGCGGCGTTGGCCTTCGTCCTGTACGCGCAGCACCATCTCGCCTTCGAACTGGTAGAAGAACTCGGGGCCTTCGTCCCAGTGGTAGTCGGTGCGTGCATTGGGGCCGCCCACGATCATGATGATGAAGTCGCCGTCGACGATGCATTTGTTGCCGACCGGCGGCTTCAACAGGTGGCGGTGTTCGTCGATCCAGCGTTGCAGGTTGAACGGCGGCGTGAGCGACATGGTGGCTCCGGTCGGATGCTGTGCCTACCTTAGCGTTCCCGTGGCGAGGACGGAATGACCCGTGGCAAGGCGGCCGTCACGCCTCCAGCGACGCCAGGTCGCCCTTTTCCTCCAGCCAGCTGCGGCGGTCGGGTGCGCGTTTCCTGGCCAGCAGCATGTCCATCAGTCTGGATGTCGCATCGCCGTCGTCCACCGTCAGCTGTACCAGTCGCCGCGTATCCGGGTGGATGGTCGATTCGCGCAATTGCGAAGGGTTCATTTCGCCGAGGCCCTTGAAGCGCGTGACACTGACGGCACCCTTGATCTTCTCGCGCTCGACGCGTTTCAACAGCGCGTCGCGTTCGGATTCATCGAGGCAGTAGAACACCTGCTTGCCGACATCGACGCGGAACAGCGGCGGCATCGCGACGCAAACGTGTCCTTCGCGCACCAGCGCCGGAAAGTGGCGCAGAAACAAGGCGGACAACAACGTCGCGATGTGCAGGCCGTCGGAATCGGCATCTGCGAGGATGATGATCTTGCCGTAGCGCAGGCCGGAGATGTCGTCCTTGCCGGGGTCGCAACCGATCGCGATCGCGAGATTGTGCACCTCTTCCGATGCCAATACCGCGCTGGATTCGACTTCCCATGTATTGAGGATCTTGCCGCGCAGGGGCAGGATCGCCTGGTAATCCTTGTCGCGCGCCTGCTTGGCGGAGCCGCCCGCCGAGTCGCCTTCGACCAGGAACAATTCGGTGCGGTCGGGATCGGTGGACGCGCAGTCCGCCAGCTTGCCGGGCAGGGCGGGGCCTTGCGTGATCTTCTTGCGGACGACTTGTTTTGCCGCCTTCATGCGTGCCGCGGCGTGCTCGATCGCGAGCTGCGCGATCGCTTCGCCCGCGGTGACGTTCTGGTTCAGCCACAGCGAGAACGCGTCGTGGATTGCGCCCTCGGTGGCGCTTGCCGCGTCGCGCGAGGACAGGCGTTCCTTGGTTTGTCCCGCGAATTGCGGATCGCGCATCTTCACCGACAGCACGAATGCCACGCGTTCCCACACGTCTTCCGGCGCCAGCTTCACGCCACGCGGAAGCAGATTTCTCAGGTCGCAGAATTCACGCACCGCGTTGGTCAGGCCCGAGCGCAGGCCGTTGACGTGCGTGCCCCCCTGGATGGTGGGGATCAGGTTGACGTAACTCTCCTGCACCAGTTCGCCGTCCGGCACCCATGAGAGGGCGATATCGAGCCCGCCATCCTCGCGCTGCACGTGGTGCACGAACAGTTCGGGTGGCAGGCATGCCGCGCCGCCCAGTTCGGATTTGAGATATTCGGCGAGTCCATCCTCGTAACGCCATTCGTCCTTCTCGCCGCTGGCTTCGTCTAGCAACGTCACCGTCAATCCCGCGCACAGTACGGCCTTGGCGCGCAGCAGGTGCCTCAATTTTGGCAACGAAACTTTCGGCGAATCGAAATATTTGGGATCGGGAAGGAATCGCAGCGTCGTGCCCGTGCGGCGTTTGGGCACGTCGCCCAGCGTCTCCAGCTTGCCGACCGCTTCGCCGTCCTTGAATCGCATCCGGTATTCGGTGCCTTCGCGGCGGATCAGTACTTCCAGGAACGACGAAAGCGCGTTGACCACTGACACGCCGACCCCGTGCAGGCCGCCCGAAAAGGTGTAGTTGCGGTCCGAGAACTTCGCGCCGGCGTGCAGTCGGGTCAGGATCAGTTCCACGCCCGGCACGCCTTCCTCGGGATGGAGGTCCACGGGCATGCCGCGGCCGTCGTCGATCACCGTGGCCGAACCGTCCCTGTGCACGGTGACTTCGATCTGCCTGGCGTGGCCGGCCAGTGCCTCATCGACCGAGTTGTCCACAACCTCCTGGATGAGGTGATTGGGCCGCGTGGTGTCGGTGTACATGCCGGGCCGGCGACGCACCGGTTCGAGGCCCGACAGCACTTCGATGTCGGCGGCGTTGTAGCGGGTGGAGGCGGCCATGCGTTGCGGGTTCCATCGAGGTGAAGGATGCAGCCGGTCAGGATGGCGAACCGGGGCGTGCCGGTCAATCCTCCCTAGCGCCGAATTGCAAGATGGCGGGTGGAAATTGCCCGTTTGCGTTCAGCGTCCAGTGTGCCGGTTGGGCGGAATATGCGCAGCGCCGGGCCATCGTGGCCCGCGCACATCCAGGAGACCATTGCAATGCGTAAGCTGATTCTCGCCGCCATCGTTGCGGCCGCGTTCTCGATCCCGGCGTTTGCCGCCCAGACCACCCCGGCCACGTCGGCTCCGGCTGCTGCCGAAGCGGCTGCCCCTGCGGCTTCCGCGCCGGCCATGACTGAAGCGCCGAAGGCCAAGTCGGAGCATCATCACGCCAAGAAGCATTCGAAGAGGCATCATCACCACGCGAAGAAGGCAGAGTCCTCGGCGCCTGCCGAAGCGCCTGCTTCCAGCGCCAAGTAATCCAACGCCCGCAGGGCTTTGGTTGCTGACTTGAACGCCCCGGCTCGTCCGGGGCGTTTTTGTTGGGCGTTCCCGAGGATCGGTGACCCCCGTGCCCGGACGGCCCTTGTTGCCAACCGATTGTTGCGGCTAGAATATCCGGCTCACCGACCCGCCCGACGCGGGTTCCATCCATCCCGGCGGCGGCTTGTGCAACGGCATCACGGTGCCGTTGCACAAGCCACGTGCCGGAACCCGCTCTATTCAACGCGTTCATTCATCGAGAAGGCTCCCATGCCGCTTTCCACCGAACAAACCAGCAAGATCATCGAGGATTACCGCCGCGCGCCGACCGACACCGGCTCGCCGGAGGTGCAGGTCGCGCTGCTGTCCGCGCGCATCCAGCAATTGTCCGGCCACTTCGAGTCGCACAAGAAAGACCACCATTCGCGTCGCGGCTTGCTGAAGATGGTCAATCATCGCCGCCGCCTGCTCGGCTATCTCAAGAGCAAGGACGCCGAGCGCTACCAGGCGCTGATCGGCCGCCTCGGCCTGCGCCGCTGAGCGGCGCACGCATCCATCCCTACGCCGGCAGCCGTCGCATCCGAACGCTAGCCGGCTTTCGGCGTTTCATCGAACGCACATTTCAAGGACAACTCCCGTGGCAAAAGTAACCAAGACGTTCCAGTACGGCGAGCACGCCGTCACCATCGAAACCGGCGAGATCGCCCGCCAGGCCTCCGGGTCGGTGATCGTCAGCATGGGCGGCACCGTGGTGCTGGTCGCGGCGGTCGCCGCGCAGAAAGCACGCGAAGGGCAGGATTTCTTCCCGCTCACCGTCGACTACCAGGAAAAGTTCTACTCCGCCGGCCGCATTCCCGGCGGCTTCTTCAAGCGCGAAGGCCGCCCGACCGAGAAGGAAACGCTGACCAGCCGCCTGATCGACCGCCCGATCCGCCCGCTGTTCCCGGAAGCGTTCAAGAACGAAGTGCAGATCGTCGCCACCGTGGTGTCGCTGAATCCGGAAGTGGACGGCGACATCCCGGCGCTGCTGGGCGCTTCGGCCGCGCTGACGCTGGCCGGGATTCCGTTCAAGGGCCCGATCGGTGCCGCGCGGGTCGGTTACGTCGACGGCAAGTACGTGCTGAACCCGTCCCGCACGCAGTTGAACGATTCCGCACTCGACCTCGTGGTCGCCGGCACCGGCAACGCGGTGCTGATGGTGGAATCCGAGGCCAAGCTGCTGTCCGAAGACGTGATGCTGGGCGCGGTGACGTTCGGCCACAAGGAAATGCAGGCCGCGATCCGTGCGATCGCCGAGCTCGCGACCGAAGTCGGCAAGCCGTCGTGGAACTGGCAGGCGCCCGAGCGCGACGCGCAACTGGTCGCCGCGGTTCGCGGCGAAGTCGGCAACAAGCTTGCCGCGGCATTCCAGATCAAGGACAAGCTGCAGCGCCGTGACGCGGTCGCCGCGCTGAAATCCGATGTCAAGGAAACGCTGAAGGCGCAGGCCGAAGAGAAAGGTTGGCCGGCTGCCGACATCGCGGGTGAATTCGAGGATCTCGAATATCGCACCGTGCGCGACAGCGTGCTGAAGACCAAGCAGCGCATCGACGGCCGCGGTCTCGAAGACATCCGCCCAATCAACGTGCGCGTCGGTGTGTTGCCGCGCACCCACGGTTCGGCGTTGTTCACCCGCGGCGAAACGCAGGCGCTGGTCACCGTGACGCTCGGCACCGGCCGTGATTCGCAGATCATCGACGCGCCGGAAGGCGAGTCGAAGGACACCTTCCTGTTCCACTACAACTTCCCGCCGTATTCGGTGGGCGAGTGTGGCCGCATGGGCGGTCCGAAGCGCCGCGAGATCGGCCACGGCCGTCTTGCCAAACGCGGCGTGCAGGCGGTCAAGCCGTCGATGGAAGCGTTCCCCTACGTGATCCGCGTGGTTTCGGAAATCACCGAGTCCAACGGTTCCTCGTCGATGGCCTCGGTGTGTGGTTCCTCGCTGGCAATGATGGACGCGGGCGTGCCGCTCTCGGCGCCGGTCGCGGGCATCGCGATGGGCCTGGTCAAGGAAGGTGACGACTTCGTCGTGCTGTCCGACATCCTGGGCGACGAGGATCACCTCGGCGACATGGATTTCAAGGTGGCCGGTACCGCCGAAGGCGTGTCCGCACTGCAGATGGACATCAAGATCGACGGCATCACCGAGGAAATCATGCGCACGGCGTTGGCACAGGCGCACCGCGGCCGCATGCACATCCTCGGCGAGATGGCCAAGGCCATCTCCACGCCACGCGGCGAAATGAGCGAGTACGCGCCGCGCCTGCTCACCATCAAGATCCATCCGGACAAGATCCGCGAAGTGATCGGCAAGGGCGGCGCGACCATCCGCTCGATTACCGAGGAAACAGGTACCACCATCGACATCAACGACGACGGCACCGTGGTGATCGCCTCGGTCAACCGCGAAGCGGCCGATGCCGCGAAGCATCGCATCGAGCAGATCGTGGCCGACGTCGAACCGGGCCGCATTTACGAGGGCAAGGTGGTCAAGCTGATGGATTTCGGCGCGTTCGTCACCATCCTGCCCGGCAAGGACGGCCTGGTGCACGTCTCGCAGATTTCCAACGAGCGCGTCGAGAAGGTTTCCGACAAGCTCAAGGAAGGCGACGTGGTCAAGGTCAAGGTGCTGGAAGTCGACAAGCAGGGCCGCATACGCCTGTCGATGAAGGCGGTCACGGAAGACGAAAAAGCCACAGCCTGATTGGTCGGTACAAATGCGTGCAACAAAAAAACGGGCCGCAAGGCCCGTTTTTTTATGCCATCCATGGAAAAGAATTCCTTGGCCGGAAGGCCTGTTTCCGAGGGCGCCCGTAATTTTGACTGTCGCATCGGCCTTGTTCTGACGGGCGCGATTCACGCAACTGAATCCTGCCGCTGACGCCTCTTCCGCTTTCCGGCGAAACGGTTAGACTCGCCCCGACGGGCGACGCCGGACGGGTCCGACGCCCCGCGGACGGCAGGAGCGTGGCGTGCAACCGACCGACATCCGCAATCCGCAGTATTTCCACAAGGTAGTCGACTGCCAGTGGGCGTGTCCCGCGCACACCCGTGTACCCGAATACATCCGGTTGATCGCGGCGGGCCGTTATGACGACGCATATCTTCTGAACTGGGATTCCAATGTGTTTCCCGGCATCCTCGGGCGTACTTGCGACCGCCCTTGCGAACCGGCGTGCCGGCGCGGACGCGTCGAAGAAAGCAACGGCGAGAAACCAGAGCCGGTCGCGATCTGCCGCCTGAAGCGCGTCGCGGCCGACAACCGCAGCGACGGCATCGAAGCGCGGATGCGTTCGCGCTTGCCCGAACGCATTCCCGGCGCCGAGAAATTTCGTGTCGCCTGCGTGGGCGCGGGTCCGGCATCCCTCGCACTGGCGCGCGACCTTGCGCCGCTCGGTTACCGCGTCACGATCTTCGAAGCCGATGCCAAGGGCGGCGGTTTCATGCGCACGCAGGTGCCGCGGTTTCGCCTGCCCGAGCACGTGATCGACGAGGAAGTCGGCTACATCCTCGACCTCGGCGTGGAACTCGTCGGCGACCGTCGCATCGATTCGCTGCGCAAGCTG
>DATFGL010000187.1:0-3149 GCA_035249465.1 Rhodanobacteraceae bacterium
CTTCGTCGAGAAGCAGGATCGGGGGATTCTTGAGCAGCGTGCGTGCGATCGCGACGCGCTGTTTCTCGCCGCCGGAAAGTTTCAGACCGCGCTCGCCGACCATGCTCTTGTAGCCCGCAGGAAGCTGGCGAATGAAGGGATCGATCTGCGCGAGACGCGCGGCCTCGAGGATCTCGTCCTCACCGGCGCCGATGCGGCCATAGGCGATGTTGTAGAGGATGGTGTCGTTGAAGAGGACGGTGTCCTGCGGGACGATGCCGATCGCCGCGCGCAGGGATTCCTGCGTCACGTCGCGGATATCCTGGCCATCGATCGTGATCCGGCCGCCGCTGATGTCGTAGAAGCGGAACAGCAGGCGCGACAGGGTGGATTTTCCCGCGCCGGTTTCACCCACCACCGCGAGCGTCTTGCCGGACGGGATGGCGAAGTCGATGTCGTCGAGGATCGCGCGGTCCGGGTTGTAGCGGAACGACACATGCTCGAAACGCACTTCGCCGCCGCGCGTCGCGAGTGGTTTTGCGCCCGGCGCGTCCTGCACCTCGGCGTGTTCGTCCAGCAGGGCGAACATGTGTTCCATGTCGATCACGCCCTGCTTGATCTGGCGCCAGGTGAAGCCGAGCATGTTGAGCGGGATGGCCAGCTGCAGCAGCCAGCCGTTGACCATCACGATGTCGCCGACGGACAGCTTGTGCGCGACCACGCCGGAAGCCGCCATCACCATCAGCAAGGTTACGCCGAACGCGATCACCAGTGCCTGCGCGCCGTTCAGCACCGCCAGCGAACTCTCGGTCTTCACCGCCGCGTCCTCGTAGCGGCGCAGGTCGGCATCGTAGCGGCGCGCCTCGAATTCCTCATTGCCGAAATACTTCACCGTTTCGTAATTGAGCAGGCTGTCGATCGCGCGCGCATTGGCCAGGCTCTCGACCTCGTTCATCACGCGCACGCCGGCGGTGCGCCATTCGGTGATCCAGATGGTCACGGTGATGTACGCAACCATCGTGACCAGCGTGATGACCGCATAACGCCAATCCAGTTGCCGCAGCATGAACGCGATCACCACAGCGATTTCGAACAGGGTCGGCACGATGTTGAACACCACCCAACCCAGCAGGTTGTACACGCCGCGTGTGCCGCGCGAGATATCGCGGCCGACGCCGCCGGTATGGCGATCCAGGTGAAAGCGCAAGGAGAGCTGGTGCAAATGCCGGAATGCATCCAGCCCCGACGCGCGCATCGCGCGTTGGCTGACGCGCTCGAATACCGTGTCGCGGAGCTGCCCGAACAGCGCGCCGATCAGGCGCAACACGCCGTACAGCGCGATCAGTGCAGTCGGCACCGTGAGTGCGGCGATGCGCGGGTCCAGATGGTCGACGATGCTCTTGAACGCGAGCGGTACGTAGACCGTTGCCATCTTGGCGATCACCAGCAACGCAGCGGCGATCGCCATGCGCACCGGAAAGCCGCGGATATACGGCCACAGCATCGCCAGTACCCGAAGCGTGCCGCTGCCGGACGGGGTTTTTTCAGGTGTCGCCTGTTGCGCGGCGGATGTTTCCGATGTGGTCGCACCGGCATGCTCATTGCGCGGTGCGGCAGTCGCGTTCGGCGTCACCGCCGGTTTCGGCTTCGTGCCATTCGGATCGGACGGCTTCGGTTCGGGATGCTGCGGATCGGCCATGCGGGAATCATGGGGGCGCAGCGGCCGGGCTTCCAGCCCGATCCGCTAGACTTTCGCGTTCCCTCAATACCTGTTTCCCGATGACCTTCCGCACCCGCTTCGCCCCCAGCCCCACCGGTTTCCTGCACATCGGCGGTGCGCGTACCGCGCTGTACTGCTGGCTGGAGGCGCGCCATCGCGGCGGACAGTTCATCCTGCGCATCGAGGACACCGATCGCGAGCGTTCCACCGACGCGGCGGTGCAGGCGATCCTCGACGGCATGCACTGGCTGGGCCTCGATCCCGACGAGGGACCGTTCTACCAGACCCGGCGGATGGAACGCTATCGCGAAGTTGCCCAACAGTTGCACGACGCCGGCAAGGCCTACTGGGCCTACGAATCGAAGGAAGAACTCGACGCGATGCGGAAGGCGATGCAGGACCGCAAGGAAAAGCCGCGCTACGACGGCCATGCGCGCGATGCCAACCTGCCATACCGCGACGATCCGAACCGCGTGCTGCGTTTCAGGAACCCGCGATCCGGAAGCGTGGTGTTCGAGGACAAGATCAAGGGCCGCGTCGAATGGGCCAACGCCGAGCTCGACGATTTCGTCATGCTGCGTTCGGACGGTTTCCCAACCTACAACTTCGCGGTGGTCGTGGACGACCTCGACATGCGCATCACCGAGGTGATCCGCGGCGACGACCACGTCAACAATACGCCGCGCCAGATCAATCTTTACGATGCGTTGGGCGCACCCGTGCCCACGTTCGCGCACTTGCCGATGATCCTGGGGCCTGACGGGCAGAAACTTTCCAAGCGCCATGGCGCGGTCGGCGTGATGCAGTATCGCGAGGACGGCTACCTGCCACACGCACTCTTGAATTACCTCGTTCGACTCGGTTGGGCGCATGGTGACCAGGAAATCTTCTCGATCCGGGAAATGATCGACCTGTTCGACATCGCCAATGTCAACCATTCCGCCGCGCGTTTCGACTTCGCCAAGCTGGGTTGGCTCAACCAGCATTACCTGAAGGAAGGCGATCCGCGCGAGCTTGGGAAAGAACTGGCGTGGCATCTCGAACGCCTTGGGATGGATGTATCGAAAGGCCCCGATCCCGCCGAAGTCGTGGTCGCGGTGCGCGAGCGCGTGCAGACGCTGAAGGCGATGGCCGAGCAGGCGCGCATCTGGTACGCGCCGATCGGGGCGTGGGACGACAAAGCGGTGAACAAACATTTGCTCGCAGAAGGCGCCGTCGACGCATTGCGCGCGATGCACGCGAAGCTCGCGGCATTGCCGGTGTGGAAGCCCGCGGAAATCCACGCGTTGGTCGCCGAAGTGGCCGGGGAACGTGGCATCGGCATGGGCAAGGTCGCGCAACCGCTGCGCGTGGCGATGACCGGCACCGCGGTGTCGCCATCCATCGAAGACACCGTGTACCTCGCTGGACGGGATGTCGCGTTGAAGCGCATCGATGATGCGATCGCGCG
>DATFGL010000188.1:0-4892 GCA_035249465.1 Rhodanobacteraceae bacterium
TGCTTCGCCGCCCAGTCCTGCAGGAACTGGCCTTCGTACAGGCGATCGATCGGTCGGGTCATGCGGCCGGAGAATTCGAACTGGCCGTCGTAGATGCCGAGGTTGCCGATCGCGTCGCCGTGCGCTTCGGCATGTGCCAACAATTGCGCGGCCGGACGCATGTCGAACGCCGGATAAAACGCCAGCGCGAACAGCGCGTAGGCGCCCGCGGTGCCGATCAGGCTGGCGCTCGCGATCCGGCGCAGCTCGCCGCGTCCCGGCAGCAAAAGGAATGCGCCCAGCAACAGATACAACACGCCGAACGGCGCACCGACGGTCGCGCAGTCGCGCAGCCAGTGATCGTGCAGCCTGCCCGCGCTCTGCAACAGCGGCAGCGCGAACAACAGCGCGGCCGTCGCAAACGATGCCAGCGCAAGCGGCCACGCACCCAGCCATGCAGCGTGTGCCGCCCACCCGCCACGCGTGCGCAGGAACGTGATGGCCGCCGCCATCACGATCGCGGCCGCCGGCAATTCGGGCACGAGGTAGTAGCTTTGCTTGCCGCTGAACGCGCTGAAAATCAGGAACGCCGGGACCAGCCACGCGAGCAGCATACGCGAGCCTGCCGGCAGTGGTCGGCGCAGCGCGAGGATGCCGGCCCACATTCGCGGCCACAGCACGAACGGGAACAGCAGCACGAACGCCCACGGCACATACCACCAGAACGGCCGCTTGTGGATGAAGGCGTCCACCACGCGCCCGCCGGTCTGCTTGAAAAGCAGGTTGTGGGTATAGGCGCCGCCGCTCGCGTGGATCGCCGGAATCACCCACGCGGCGAGGATCAGGGCGCCGCCGATGATCGCGGCAACGCCGAGCGCATACCAGCGCGTGCGGTGTTCACGTGCGTAACGGCACCACCACGGACCCAGCAGCCACGCCGGCGCCGCATGCACCAGCATTACCGGGCCCTTGGTCAGGAAACCCAGGCCGATGCAGATGGCGAAGCCGATCCAGTGCGGCGTGGTGCGGCGTGGACGCGGAACCAGGCACAGCATCGCGCCAAGCACCCAGACAGCCATCAGGCCGTCGTACATGATCTGCAGGCCGTACAGAAAGCCGAACGACAGCGCCAGCAGCAGCCATGGTGTGGTGCGCGCCACCCATGCGTGCTCGGGAAACAGCCGGCGCGCCAGCGACTGCGCAAGGATCAGTTGTGCGGTGCCGATCAGCACCATCAGCACGCGCGGCCACGCGTCGTTGACGCCGAACGCGGCCCAGCCCGCGTGGATCAGCCAAAACAGCAACGGCGCCTTTTCCGAATACGGCGCGCCATTGATGTGCGGCACCAGGAACTGTTGGTGGATCCACATGTCCCACGCCACCGCCAGTGCACGCGTGGAGTGCAGCGGGATCGGCGGTTGCAGGAAGATCACGATCAGCGCGGCCGCGAGGTACAGCGGCAGCCACCACAACAGGGCGCGCAGGTGTTCGGATCGGGCGTAGGAAGCGTCGGTCACGGGAAGGTTTCGCGGAGGCTGCAGCGCGTGGCGGAATTGTAATGGATGCGGTTGCCGGGTCCGGCACCCTACGCGGCGCGCGGAAGTTCCGGATTGCGCGGGGGAAGGCTGCACAGTGCAGCAATCACTTCGCGCGGCCCGATTTCGCAGACGCGCGAATGTTGCGGCGGCCCGCCCAGCGCGATCACCGCGCTACCCGTCGGACTGCGCGGGCACCACGCATCGGGCGGTTGCGCACCGAACAGCACCACCAGCGGGCAACCCATCGCCGCCGCCACGTGCGCCGGGCCGGTGTCCACCGAAAGCATGCCGTCGGAAATTTCCGCCAGCGCCATCAGGCGGCGCAGCGGCAGTTCGTGCGCCGCCACTTCGACGCCGGGCAAGCGTGCTGCACTGGCGAGGGCATCCAGCACGGCCGCCTCGCTTGGCGCGCCGCACAGCATGATGCGTGCGTCGGGGTGATCTTCGCGCAGGGCGCGCAGCGCGGCGATCCAGTGCTGCGCGGGCCAGGCCTTGTCATCGTCGGCTGCGTCGCGCGGACCGTTCCAGCGCATGCTGCGTTTGTTGAAAGGCTGCACCAGCCACAAGGCCTCGCCGCGCCAGCCGCGTGCGCGCAGCCAAGTGTCGCGGTCGCGGCGGTCCGCCTCGCGCAACACCAGGCGTGGTGCCGGGGTGCCCACGAATGCCGGCGTCCGCCATGCATCCGTGCAGCCGGGCGGTGGCTTTCCGCAACCACGCAGCAGCCTGTCGATCCAGTGTTCACCGGGCGCAGCCGGCGCATCTGTCAGGAACACGCATTGACTTTGCCGTATGCCGGCAAGCGCAAGCATCCGTCGAATCTTGGCCAAGGCGCGCGGCTCGGTTTCGCAGACGTGCACGGGCGCGCCACGATGCCGGCGCAGCGCACGCAGCATGCGCCAGCGTTCCGGACTGAGTGCCAGCGGCCGATGCCGCGCGCTCACCTGCAGCACCCGCACTGCATCCGGATGCGCGTCATACAACGCGGCGCTCCAGGGACCGGTACCGAGCAGCAGGCACGGTTCGCCATAACCGCGGTGCAGGCGATCGAGAAGCGGCGCCAGCAGCAGCATGTCGCCGAGCCGGCCGAAGCGGATCACGATCGGACGCATCAGGACGCCATGACGGACAAGTTGGGTGCCGGCCTGCGCAGCGGCAGCGCCTGCCACGCGGAGGCCACTTCATCGAGGGTGATCTGGTCGACGCGGTTGCGTTCGGGCAAGCCGCCCAGTGCAACGACGGGGCTGCCCGCCGGGCTGCGCGGCAACCACAGCGTCGGCGGCTGCGCGCCGTACAGCACCACCAATGGGCAGCCCAGGGCCGCAGCGGCCTGGGCGGGGCCGGTATCGATCGAGATCATCGCGGCCGCGTGTTCGCACAAGGCCAGCAATCGGCGCAGCGGCAGTTCGTCGCCCGCCGCGAGCACGCGTTCGGAGTGCGCGCCGTCGGCGATCCGTCGCAGCAGGGCGGCCTCCGGTGGCGCGCCGCACAGGATGATCTTGAGGTCGGGTTGACGCGTGAGGACTGCGTGGATCAGGCCGGTCCAATTGGCCAGCGGCCACTGTTTGTCGTCGCCGAGTTGGCCCGTGCGTCCGCGCTTGAGCGTGCGCTTGTTGCCGGGTTGCAGCAGCAGCAGGGGCGCATCGTCGAAGGTGCGCGCGCGCAGCCATTCGTGCAGGTCCGCGCGATCCGCGTGCTGCACGACAAGGCACGGCGCGTTCGGCGCCTGCAGCGCGTCGGCTGGTGGCGCGGACGCGAAGGCCGGCGGCGTCATCGCGCCGAGGCGGTGCCAACGATCGACCCAGTGTTCGCCGCCGCGCAGCATGCAATCCGGGTTGGCGAACACGCAGTGGTCCCGCGGGATGCGCGCGCGGTGCAGCAGCCAACGAATCTTGTCGACGGAATAGTCGTCACAGACGTATACCGGGCCCGGTGGCTGCGCGCGCAGCCGCGACACCAGGTGCCGCTGGCTCGCATCCAGCCAGTACGGGCGCTTCCGGCTGGACAGCTTGAGGGTCGCGCGCACGTCGGGATGGCCGGCGAACAGCGGCGCCAGCCATTCACCCGATCCCAGTACCCGGCAGGCCTGCCCGTAGCGGCGGTGCAGCAGGCGCAACAACGGCGTCAACAACACCATGTCGCCGAAGGCGCCGAAGCGGATCACGAGGGGTGCGGCGAAGCTGGGGGGCATGAAGGGTCTCGCTGGCGCCGGGCAGTTTCGCGTGGCCGCCTGTCGGCAATCTTTCGGGGCCACGCATTACACTCGCTCGATCCTGACGTTACGACGTGCCTGGCACCATGATAAAACGCCCGCGCATCTCGGCCTGCGTCATCACCTTGAACGAGGCCGACCGCATCGGCGATTGCCTTGCCTCGCTGGCGTTCTGCAACGAAGTGGTGGTGGTCGATTCAGGTTCGACCGACGGCACCCGCGACGTCGCGGCCGCGCGCGGCGCGCGCGTCGTCGGGCATCCGTTCGAAGGCTTCCGTGCACAGAAGGATTTTGCGGTGTCGCAGGCATCACACGATTGGGTGCTGTGCCTGGATGCCGATGAGCGTGTCACGCCCGCGTTGCGCACATCGATCGAGACAGCGCGTGATGCGGGGTTCGTCGATGCGGCGGGCTATCGCTTCGCGCGCGCGACCGAATACTTCGGCGCGTTCCTGCGCCACGGCAATGCCTATCCCGATCGCGTGCTGCGCCTGTTCGACCGACGCCGCGGCGGTTGGCGCGCAGGCCGCGAAATCCACGAACACGCGGTGGTCGATGGCCACGCCGCGACGCTTGCAGGCGACCTCGAACACCGCGCCTATCGCTCGCTGGACGACCAGCTTGCGCGCTACCGGCGCTACGCGGCGATGATGGCCGAACACATGCATGCGGCGGGACGCCGCGCGCACCTGCACAACCTCGTGCTCAACCCGTTCTGGCGCTTCCTGCGCGGGTACGTGCTGCGGGCAGGCTTCCTGGACGGCTGGCGCGGCTTCCTGTTCGCCTGCATGGAAGCCGATTACGTGCGCGAGAAATTCGCAAGGCTGTGGTTGCTGCAGCTTGGCGCCACTGGACCCGCCTCGCGATGAGGCGCGCGCGCTGTCAAAATCGTCGCTTCATGGTATGTCCGCGATGACAGGATTCGCATGAAAACCGCATTGATCACGGGGGTATCGGGGCAGGACGGCGCGTACCTCGTGCAGTTGCTGCTGGAGAAGGGTTACAAGGTGTACGGGGCGTACCGGCGCACGAGTTCCGTGAACTTCTGGCGGATGCAGGAGCTTGGTGTTGCGGCACACCCGAATCTCGAGCTGATCGAATACGACCTGACCGACCCGGGCTGCAGCCTGCGCCTGATGCAGAAGGTGCAGCCTGACGAGGTGTAC
>DATFGL010000189.1:0-4012 GCA_035249465.1 Rhodanobacteraceae bacterium
GCTACAATGGCATTGTAGAGGTCGTCGGTTCGATCCCGTCTGGCTCCACCAAATCCCCACGCTGTCCCCATCGTCTAGAGGCCTAGGACACCACCCTTTCACGGTGGCGACCGGGGTTCGAATCCCCGTGGGGACGCCATGGGTGTTGCCATGGCTCACGGCATTGCAAGTACAATGTGCAGCCCGGAACAGGCAACATGCCGCACGCGAACGCAACGTCCGCGGTAAAAACGGAATAGTGCGGAGCAGCAGTTCAGCTGGTGGTTTCGCGAACGCTTGCGAACGTCCGATGGACATTCGCGTCAAGCGGAACCGGTGAGCCACGGACGGCGAACGGCAGCACACCATGGACGGTTGAGGTGAAAACGGAACAAATGCGGAGCGGTAGTTCAGCTGGTTAGAATGCTGGCCTGTCACGCCGGAGGTCGCGGGTTCGAGTCCCGTCCGCTCCGCCAGTTCTGGAATCCACATTCGCTTTCCAAGGCCCGCCACGCGCGGGCTTTTTCGTGCTTGCGTGCATGCTTTGGGTCATGGGCAAAAACCGTGGACATTCAGTACCATGGGCGGTTCCATTCCAACGGACCTGCAACGATGAAATCTTCCCTGTCGCTACTGGCCCTCGCGCTGACGGGTTTCGTCGCCGGATGCACCGGCGCGCCCGATGTCGGCGATTCCAAAGGCACCGCCACGCCCTCACAGACTGCGGCGGCCGACTCGGCCAATCCGTTCTTCGCCGAAAGCCCGCTGCCGCTGCACTTCCCGCAGTTCGACCAGATCAAGGATTCCAATTACGCCCCCGCGTTCGATCGCGGCATGGCCGACCAGTTGCAAGAGGCCGATGCCATTGCCGACAACGCCGAAACGCCGAGCTTCGACAACACCATCCTCGCGCTGGAAAAATCCGGGCAGATCCTGGATCGCGCCACCACCGTGTTCTTCAGTCTTTCGGGTGTCGAGAACAACGATGCCAAGAAGGCGATCCAGAAGGAATACGCACCGAAGCTGGCCGCGCACCGCGATGCGATCATGCTGAATCCGAAGTTGTTCGCGCGGGTGCAGACCCTGTACGGCCAGCGCAATGATCTCGGCCTCGACGCGCAAGGCGTGCGCCTGGTCGAACGCTACCACGACGATTTCGTGCGTGCCGGCGCGCAGCTTTCCGATCCCGACCAGGCACGCGTGAAGGAAATCAACGGCGAGCTGGCCAAGCTCGGCGCCGACTTCAGCCAGAACGTGCTGGCCGAAGTGAACGCCTCCGCCATGGTGGTGGACAGCAAGGACGAACTCTCGGGTTTCACCGATGCGCAAATCGAAGCCGCCGCCAAGGCTGCCCAATCACGCGGCCTCGATGGCAAGTACGTGATCGCGCTGGTCAACACCACCATCCAGCCGGTGCTCGCGCAACTGGACAACCGCACATTGCGCCAGCGCATCCACGAAGCGTCGATCACGCGCGGCAGCCGCGGCAACCAGTACGACACCACCGCGATCGTGTCGAAGGTGATGGCGCTGCGCGCCGAGAAGGCGAAGCTGTTGGGCTACCCGAACTGGGCGGCGTACGGCCTCGCCGACCAGACCGCGAAGACGCCCGAAGCCGCCAACGCGATGCTCGGCAAGCTCGCGCCGCCCGCGGTCGCCAACGCCAGGCGCGAAGCCGCCGATCTGCAGGCGATGATCGACAAGACCCAGGCCGCGAAGGGAGAGCCAAGTTTCAAGTTGGCCGCGTGGGATTGGCCGTACTACGCCGAAAAGGTGCACGCCGACAAATATGCCTTCGACGAAAGCCAGCTGAAGCCGTACTTCGAAATGAAGAACGTGCTGGAGAATGGCGTGTTCCACGCCGCAAACCAGGAGTTCGGCCTGAGCTTCAAGCAGCGCACGGACCTTCCGGTCTACAACCCGGACGTACTGGTGTACGACGTCTTCAACGAGGATGGCAGCCAGCTTGCGATCTTCCTGTTCGATCCGTACGCGCGTCCGTCCAAGCGCGGCGGTGCGTGGATGAACTCATACGTCAGTCAGTCGGACCTGACCGGCTACCTGCCGGTCGTCGCCAATCATCTCAACATCACCAAGCCGGCCAATGGCCCGACCCTGATGACCTGGGATGAAGTGACCACGATGTTCCACGAGTTCGGCCACGCGCTGCACGGCATGTTCTCGAACGTGAAGTACCCGTACTTCTCCGGCACCAGCGTGCCGCGCGACTTCGTGGAGTTTCCCTCGCAGGTGAACGAAATGTGGGCCGACTGGCCGAGCATCCTCGTGCACTATGCCAAACACCACGAGACCGGTGCAGCGATGCCACAGGAACTGCTGGACAAGGTGCTGGCGAGCTCGAAGTTCAACCAGGGATTTGCCACCACCGAGTACCTCGGGGCGGCGATGCTGGATCAGAGCTGGCATCAGATCGGTGTCGACAAGGTGCCGGCCGCGGATGGCGTGATGGCATTCGAAGCCGCCGCGTTGAAAACCAACGGGACCGACTTCGCGCCGGTTTCGCCGCGTTACCGCACGCCGTACTTCAGCCACATCATGAGTGGCTATTCGGCGGGCTACTACGCCTACATCTGGTCCGAAGTGCTGGACGCCAATACCGTCGAATGGTTCAAGCAACACGGCGGCCTGACCCGCGAGAACGGCGACCGCTTCCGCGCCGAGCTGCTCTCGCGGGGCGGCAGCAAGGACGCGATGGAACTGTTCACCGATTTCGCCGGCCACGACCCACGCATCGAACCGCTGCTGGAACGCCGCGGGCTGGAATCCAGCGACGGCTGACACGCGGGCAACGGAACGATCGGGCTCGCCCCGCCAGGGCGGGCCCGATCCTCTTTGCCGGTTGCACTGCGCCATGCCGGCGTGGCAGCCACACCACCGTGCGAACCGGCGAAACCGCGGCATGGTGTCTCGCCTCGTGAGTCAGCCCCCTGCTCCAATCTGCACGGACCACGCACAAGGGGAAGCAGATGCTGAGCGAACGTTTCACGCAAGCCGTGGATTACGCGCGCGAAGCGCACACCTCGCAAACGCGCAAGGGCACTGCCATTCCCTATCTCGCACACCTGCTGGGGGTCGCCAGCCTGGTGCTCGACTATGGCGGTGACGAGGATCAGGCGATCGCGGCGCTGTTGCACGACACCATCGAGGACCAGGGCGCGCACCACCAAGCCTTGATACGTCATCAGTTCGGGGATCGCGTGGCCGGCATCGTGCTGGCCTGCACCGACGGCACTCAGGAAGACAAGGCGGAGGCGACGACGCCGGAAGCAAAACGTGCCGACTGGGAAAAGCGCAAGCGGTGTCATCTCGCGCATCTCGCCGAGGCTTCCGGCGAGGCGCTGCTGGTCAGCGGCTGCGACACGCTGCACAACGCGCGCGCGATCGTCACGGATTTGCGCAACCCCGCGATCGGCGCGGCGGTGTTCGACCGATTTACGGGAAAGCGTGATGGTACGCTGTGGTACTACCGCGAAATCACACGCGTGTTCAGCAAACGCAAGGTGCCGATGGCTACCGCCCTTGTCGCCTCCGTCGCCGCCATGGCGGACTGATCTGCCTCAAACCACAACCAATGCCTCGGCGGGCAGCCGTTCCAGCGTTGCCAGCGAATGGCCCTGCCCGGCCAGGTATTCCAGCCAACGGTTGAGAAAGCCGTTCATGCGCAGGCGATGTTGCAGCACGTTGCGGGTGGGTGCGAGCGGCCCCAACACCTGCCACAGGTCGCGGCCGGGTTGGCAATGCAACGCCTCGGTCATGTCCGCGTCGAGATAGCAGCGCAATTGCGCGGACGGTGCGGGATTGCCGGTACTGACATCCACCACTTCATAGGTCAGGCCCAACTCGAGCGTGTAGGGATGGCGTTCCTGCACGGACAGCCGCACGTCGAGGCCATCACCCACCGACGAAACGTATTCGCCCACGGCAAGCCGGTGCGGCGCGAACAGGCGCTCAAGGCGCTGGTGGTTTTCCGAATACAGCCCCATCAGCCAGCCGAAGCGATCCGGCAGCAGCG
>DATFGL010000190.1:0-13160 GCA_035249465.1 Rhodanobacteraceae bacterium
GTTGTGGTTCGTGGGCGTGGGCCGCACGCCGGGGGTGAATCCGTACTACAGGCAGTTCTTCAAGGTCGACATCGACAGTGGCAAAACCACCCTGCTGACACCGGAGGACGCCGACCACACCATCACGATGTCGCCGGGCGGCAGGTACTTCGTGGATGCGTATTCCACGCCGACCACGCCGCCGGTGACGGTGCTGCGTTCAGCGGATGACGGACGCGTCATCGCCATGATCGCCAAGGCCAATATTTCGCGGTTGAAGGCCACGGGCTGGGTGCCGCCGATCCCGGTCACGGTGAAGGCGCGCGACGGCAAAACCACGCTGTACGGGATGCTGTTCAAGCCGACGAATTTCGATCCGCACAAGAAGTATCCAATCGTCGATTATATTTACCCCGGCCCGCAGACCGGCTCGGTGCGCGGGCGCAGTTTCCTGAGCAGCCGCGGCGACAATCAGGCGTTGGCCGAGCTCGGGTTCATCGTGGTCGCGATCGACGGCATGGGCACGCCGTGGCGTTCCGCCAGCTTCCATCACCATTGGTACGGCGACATGGGCGACAACACGCTGCCCGACCAGGTCGCCGGCATCAAGGAACTCGCGAAACGTTACCCGTGGATCGACATCACGCGCGTCGGCATCTGGGGCCACTCCGGCGGCGGCAACGCGACCGCCGACGCGATGTTCCGCTATCCGGATTTCTTCAAGGTCGGCTGGGCCGAAAGCGGCAACCACGACAACCGCAACTACGAGAACGACTGGGGCGAGAAATACCAGGGCCTGTTGGTGACCGACAAGGATGGCACCACCAACTACGACAACCAGGCCAACCAGGACATCGCGAAAAACCTGCAGGGCCACCTGATGCTGGTGCACGGCGAGATCGACGACAACGTGCCGGTCAGCAACACCTATCTCGTGGTCGACGCGCTGATCAAGGCCAACCGCGATTTTGACATGCTGATCCTGCCGCACGCGCACCACGGCTATGCCGATGATGCCAATTACGTGATGCGCCAGCGCTGGGATTACTTCGTGCGTCATCTGCAGGGCAACACGCCGCCGCACGAGTTCAAGATGCCGAGCCCGGATACGGGGAAGTGATCGCGCAGGGCGGCCTGCGAACGGCGTTCCGAAGCCGTTGACGGCCGTTCCGGGCAAGCCGGCTGCGAACGCGCTGGTTCCCGGCGCGTGGCTGTTTGGCAGGTATTCATGGATTTCCTTGGTGTAACGATATAACATTGCGTGGCTGTCGCCGCCCAACCCCGCGGTTCTCCGGCGACAGGTGTTCCCGACACGTTGGCCGGATCGGCGCCGTACCGGTCCATGCAGAGAGAGCCGCCCAGGATGATCCGTTTCTCGCCGCCGCTTGCGTCATCGCGCGCGTTGCTGGCCGCGTTGGCCGTGGCATCGCTGACGTTGGCGGGCTGTGCGGCTGGACCAGACTTCAAGCCGCCGCCACCGCCAGGGATCGACGGTTACACCGCGCAGCCGCTTGCGGCGACCGTCGCCACGCCGAATGTTGCGGGTGGCGAAGCGCAGCGGTTCGACGTGGGCGCGGACATCCCGGGCGACTGGTGGAATCTGTTCCATTCGCAGCCGCTGAGCGCGTTGATTGCGCGCGCACTGCACAACAACCACGACCTCAAAGCCGCGCAGGCGGCGCTGCGCGTGGCGCAAGAGGACGTGTTGGCGCAACGCGGGTCGTTCTTCCCGAGCGTGTCGGCGGAATTCGACGCCAGCCGCGAGAAGGCTTCGAACATCCTTGCTCCGGTGCCGAATTTCCCGGCCGTCCCGCAGGAATTCGAGTACAACCTGTTCACGCCGCAGCTCTCGATTTCGTATGCGCCCGACTTGTTTGGCCTGAACCGGCGCACGCGTGAATCGCTGAAGGCGCAGGAACAGGCCGCGCGTTTCCAGATGGTCGCGGCGTGGACCACGTTGACCAGCAACGTCGTGGTCAGCGCGGTGCAGGAAGCCGCGTTGCGCGAGCAGGTGCGCGCCACCCGCAAGCTGGTCGACCTGGAAAAGCACAGCCTCGCGATCCTGCAATTGCGGCTGCAGAAAGGCGATGCCAGCAAGCTGGACGTCGCCGCGCAGCAAACGCAACTCGCGCAGACCGAAGCGGGCCTGCCGGTGCTGGTGAAGCAACTGGCCGCGACGCAGCACGCGCTGGCGGTGCTGGTGGGTGCATTCCCGTCCGAGGCGCCGACGGATTCATTCGCGCTGGTCGACCTGCATCTCCCAGAAGACCTGCCGGTCAGCCTGCCGTCGAAACTGGTGGCGCAGCGCCCCGACGTCCGCCAGGCGCGTGCCAACCTGCACGCGGCGAGCGCCGCGGTCGGCATTGCGGCCGCCGAGCGCCTGCCGCAGATCGAGCTGACCGCGAACGCCGGCAGTACTGCGCTGGCGATCTCGAAGGTGTTCACTTCCGGCACCGGTTTCTGGGGCGTCACGGCGTCGTTGACCGCGCCGATTTTCGAAGGCGGGCAACTGATGCACCAGGAACGCGCCGCGAAGGCCGCGTACGTCGAGGCCGCCGAACAATATCGCGGCACCGTGCTCGCGGCGTTCCAGAACGTCGCCGACACACTGGTCGCACTGGACCAGGACGCGAAGGCGCTGCAGGCCGCCGTGGCCGCGGAACGCGCCGCGCAGGCGACGCGGGAGCTGTCGCAATTGCAGTTGCGGCACGGCTACATCGGCACGTTCGAGTTGCTGGCCGCGCAACAGACGTACCAGCAGGCGCGGATCGCACTGATCGCAGCCGAAGCCAATCGTTTCGCCGACACCGCTGCCTTGTATCAGGCGCTCGGCGGCGGCTGGTGGCACCACTCCGAACTGGCAGGCAAACAGCAATGAGCGACTGCAGCGAGCTATTTTGTTTCACCGTTCGCGTTGGGCGTAGCGGGCGAAGCGAGTGGAGTCGAAGCGCACACGCCCTTCGGCTTCGGTCCCGTCTTTATTCAAAGCCGGGCCCTGCGCTCAGGGCGAACAGTTGGATGATTGCCGCGCTGTTTGCGGCGACACTGCTCGCCGGCTGCTCCGGCAAGCCCGCGCCGCAGCAGTCATCCGGCACGCCGCACAACGTCGCGCTGACCAAGGCGCAGCAAGGCAGCATCCGCATTTACACGGTCGAACCGGAGCAGTACCACACCACCATCACGACGACCGGCGTGGTGGATTTCGACCGCAACCACGCCACCGACATCGTCGCGCCGTTCTCCGGTGCGGTCACGAAGGTGCTGGTGACGCAAGGCCAGCGTGTCGCGAAGGGGCAGCCGTTGGCGGAAGTCGCCTCGCCGGATTTCGCCGCTGCCGCTGGCGCCTATCGCCAGACAGTGCTGGCGGCGAAGGCGGCGGATGCCGTCGCGTCCAACGATCGCGACCTGTTCGCGCACCAGGCGATTTCCCAGCGCGAGAACGCGCAGGCGCAGGCCGATGCGGCCAGCGCCGACGCCAATCGCGACGCCGCACTTCAGACGCTGGTTGCGTTGCATATGGATCCGCAAACCATCGCGGCCATTCGCGATGGCAAACCCGCCGCAGGCGGGCAAGGCGTGATTCGCGCGCCGATCGCCGGCACCCTGGTCGCAAAATCGATCGCGCCGGGACAGACGCTTGCCGCGGGCACCACGCCATGCTTCGTCATCGCCGACACCGCGACGATGTGGGTCATGGCGAATGTTTTTGGTGACGATGCCGCGCATGTCCGGGCCGGCGATCCGGCCGCGGTGGTGACGGGCGACGGCGGCAAGCCGATCGCCGGCACCGTCACCAACGTCGGCGCGGTAGTCGATCCCGATACACGTTCGGTGGCGGCGCGCGTACGCGTGGACAACGCCGACGGCGCGCTGAAGAAACAGATGTACGTGACCGTGCACATCCGGTCGCACGATGCGCACGATGGACTGCTGGTACCGGTTTCCGCGGTGCTGCGCGACGACGAGAACCTGCCGTTCGTCTATGCCGTCGAATCCGACGGCAGTTACGCGCGGCGTCCGGTCACGCTGGGTACGCGCGTCGGTGATCGTTACGTGGTTCCGGAGGGGCTCCACCCCGGCGACAAGGTGGTGGTGGACGGCAGCATCTTCCTGCAATTCATCCAGTCGCAATGAACACTCAGCTTCCGCTAGGCGAAGCGTCGCGCAAGGCGTCGCTCATCAACCGCGTGGTCGCGTTCGCACTGGAACAGCGTCTGCTGATCGTGCTGCTGTCGCTGGCGATGGCCGCCGCGGGCGTATGGGCCTACAAGGTCCTGCCGATGGATGCCTACCCCAACCTGTCGCCGCCGATGGTGGAAATCATCACGCAGTGGCCGGGACATTCGGCGGAAGAGGTCGAACAGCAAATCACCGTGCCGGTCGAGCTGGGCATGAACGCGATTCCGGGCCTGGTCACCAAGCGCTCGATTTCGCTGTACGGCTTGTCCGACGTCACGCTGACTTTCAGTGATGCCACCGACCATTATTTCGCGCGCCAGCGCGTGTACAACCGGCTGCCGCAGATCACGTTGCCGGCCGGCGTGGCGCCGTCGATCTCGCCGATGTCGCCGCCGTCCGGGCTGGTCTATCGCTACGTGTTGCAGAGCACCGACCGCTCGCCGATGGAACTCAAGACACTCGACGACTGGGTGATTGCGCCGCAGTACCGGTCGGTGCCGGGCGTCGCCGATGATTCGGGTTTTGGCGGCGGCACCATGCAGTACCAGGTGTTGCTGGACCCCGTGAAGATCGCCGGGCTCGGCTTGAGCGTTTCGCAGGTCGAGGCTTCGCTCGCGGCCAACAACAGCAACGCGGGCGGCGGCTTCTACCAGCAGGGCGGCCAGTTCTTCTATGTGCGCGGGCTTGGCCGCATCAAGACGCCGGAGGACATCGACAACATCGTGTTGGCGGTGCACGACGGCACGCCGGTGCTGGTGAAGGACGTCGCCAAGGTCAAGATCGGCATCGCGCCGCGCCTCGGCGAATTCGGTTACATGAACCAGGACGACGCGGTCGAAGGCGTGATCCTGGCGTTGACCGGAAGCAAGACCGAGGACGTGCTGAAACGCGTCGAGGCCAAGACGAAGGAACTCAACGAGACGGTCCTGCCGAAGGACGTCAGGATCCACCCGTTCTACGACCTCACCAACCTGATCAACCAGACCAAGGGCGTGGTGATGCACAACCTCACGCTGGGGTTGGTGCTGGTGATCGTGGTGCTGGTGTTCTTCCTGTACGACGTGCGTGCGGGGCTGATCGTGGCGGTGACGGTGCCGCTGGCGCTGTTGTTCGCGTTCCTGTGCCTCGACTTGAAGAATGCGTCCGCCAACCTGCTGTCGATCGGTGCGGTGGATTTCGGCATCCTGGTGGACGGCGCGATCTTCATGGTCGAGAACATCTTCCGGGAACTCGCGGCGCGGAGCGGCACCGAGTACGACATCAAGCAGGTGATCCTTTCGGCCGCCGCGGAAATCGACCGTCCGCTGGTGTACGCGGTCGCGGTGATCGTCGCGAGCTTCCTGCCGATCTACTTCCTCACCGGGCCGTCCGGCACGCTGTTCAAGCCGATGGCCGACACCATGATCTTCGCGCTGATAGGCTCGCTCCTCGTCACGCTGACGCTGCTGCCGGTGCTGTGCGGCATCTTCATGCGCAAGGGCGTGCGCGAGCGCCGCAACGCGATCTACGAGAAATTCAAGGCATGGTACGTGCGCTGGCTGGAACGCGCGCTGCGCGTGCCGTGGCGGGTCACCGCTGCCTCGGCCGTGCTGCTGGCGCTCACCTTCCTGATGATGCAGGGCATCGGCGCCGAGTTCATGCCGAACCTCGACGAAGGCGCGCTGTGGGTGCGCGCGACGATGCCGTACACGATCTCGTTCGAGAAGGCGTCGGAGATCTCGCCCGAGATCCGCAAGGTGCTGATGTCGTTTCCGGTCGTCACCACGGTGACGTCGGAACTGGGACGCCCCGACGACGGCACCGATTCCACGGGCTTCTTCAATGACGAGTTCTTCGTGGGGCTCAAGCCGTATTCGCAATGGAACGGCCAGTACCGCGACAAGCAGGCATTGATCACGGCCATCGACAAGAAGCTCGAACGGTTTCCGGGCATCCAGTTCAACTTCACCCAACCCGCCGAGGATGCGGTGGACGAGGCCGAAACGGGCCTGAAGAGCGCGTTGGCGGTGAAGCTGTACGGGCCGAGCCTGCAGGAGCTGCAGAAGGAAGGCAAGGCGATCAAGGCGGTGATGGAGAAGGTGCGCGGCATCACCGACATTACACTGGTGCACGAGCTCGGCCAGCCCAACCTCGCCATCGACATCGACCGCGCGAAGATCGCGCGTTACGGCCTGAACGTCGACGACATCAACAATCTCATCAACGCCGCGATCGGCGGCGGCGTGGCGACGCAGGTGGTGCAGGGCGACAAGCAGTTCGACCTGGTCGTGCGCCTGCAACAGCGCTTCCGCGACAACCCCATCGAGATCGGCGACATCCCGGTGACGACGCCCGGCGGCCAGCAGATCCCGTTGAAAGAGCTCGCCAGCATCGAGGTCGAGAACGGCGCGTCCTTCATCTATCGCGAGAACGGTTCGCGTTACATCGGCGTGCAGTTCTCGGTGACGGGGCGTGACCTGGCCGGCGCGGTGGATGACGCGATCGCGCAGGTCGCGAAGAACGTGAAGCTGCCGCAGGGTTATCGCCTTGAATGGGGCGGCGAATACAAGGAATACACGGCGTCGCGCGCGCAGATGCGGGTGATCCTGCCGCTTACCGTCGTCGTGATCTTCGGACTGCTGTTCGTGCTGTACGGCAACTTCAAGTTCCCGCTGATCACGGTGGCAGGCGTGCTGCTGTCGGCGCCGGTGGGCGCGGTGTTCGCGATGTGGGTGACCGGCACGCCGTTCTCGGTGTCGTCCGGCATCGGCTTCATCGTGCTGTTCGGCGTGTCGGTGCTGACCGGCGTGGTGTACATCTCCTGCGCCAACGAATTGCGCCTCGCCGGCATGGACAAGCTGCGTGCCGCACACGAAGCCGCCCTGCTGCGCCTGCGCCCGATCCTGATGACCGCGCTGGTGGCAGCGTTGGGATTGCTGCCCGCCGCGATCGCGCACGGCGTCGGCACCGACTCGCAACGACCGTTCGCGCTGGTGATCGTGGCCGGCATGATCTCGCGGCTCGCGATCGGCATCTTCCTGATGCCGGCGCTGTACAAGCTGGTGGCGCGCGAGGGCGATCGCCTGCAAGTGTGATCAGTGCGCCGGCGCTGGATTGAGCATCGCCACGCGCTGCGCGACCCAGCCGAAACCGGCGTTGTGCGCGTCGGCGTCGAGCGCGGCGCGCGTCGTTTTTGCAGCGTCACCGTTGCTGCCGCGCTCCAGCACGCGAACCTGCGCAAGGCGGGCCTCGAACGCGTAGCCGATCCAGCCACGTTTGCCGGCTTCATCCGCGAGCGAGCGCAGCGACGCCAGGGCTTGTTCGGGATTGCCGCTGATCCCGGCAAGTTCCGCCAGCGCGATGTCGAGCGGGAATGCTTCCTGCCTCTGGTTGATGGCGGTGCGCAACTCGCGTGCGCTCGCGTGCGCCGTGTCGCGCGCGGCGGTGTCGCCGAGCGCCGCATCGCACAGCGCGAGCAGCGCCTGCGCGGTGGCTTCGCCGGGTTTTTCCTGTTGCGCGATCCAGCCCGAGAGTGATTTGCGCAACGTGATGCGCGCGTCGCCCCACGACTTGCGTCCCATCGCGATCTGCCCCAGCATCAGTTGCGCGTTGGCGGTGGTGAAGTCGTCCCTGGTTGCGGCGGCCTTGCCTTCGATCACTCCGAACGAGGCTGCGGCTGCGTCCACGTTGCCGCGGTCCAGCGCGACCTGGGCGCATTCGAATGCCGCCGCCTGCGTACGCGACGAGGCATCCAGCGCCAGTTCCGTGTCCTGCGCCTGCGCACACGCATCGCGCGCAGCCCGCAGGTCGCCACGCACGCGCAACAGGTCCGCATACGTCGCAAGCGTGAACGCCAGGTGCACACGCGCGCCGGCTTTCCGATCGAGCGCGATCGCCGCGCGATACATGCCGGCCGCTTCGTCGCTTGCGGATTCGTCCGCAAGCACGGTCGCCAGTCCGGTCAGCGTCCACGCCTCGCGAACCGGATCGCCGGTTCCGCGCGCGATGGCCAGCGCCTGCCGCAACGCGGCCTCGGTCCCGTCGCGATCGCCCGACTGCCACAGCATGTTGGAAAGGTTGTCGTAGATCGCCGCTTCGCCGCCCAGGTCGCCCACGCCTTGGTAGATCGTCATCGCACGCTGGTAGGTTTCGCGCGCGGCGGCAACCTGGTTGCGCGTGGCCTGCAGGTTGCCGAGGTTCTGCCATGCGTGCGCCTCGCCATGCGGATTGCCGATGCGGCGGAAGTCCGCGGCCGCGGCGCGCAGCGCGGGTTCCGCCAAATCGTCCTGGTCGAGCGCGGTGCCGAGGCGCAGTTCCACTTCGGCGACGAGACCGGTTTCGCCGCGCCGTCGCGCCTGCCGCAACGCCCGCTGTGCGTGCGGGATCGCGGCGGCGCGGCGGTCGCGCGCGAACTCGATGTCCGCGGCAGCAAGTTCGATGCGCGGGTCGTTGCCGCTGGCCGACAGCTTGCGCGTCGCGGCCAGTGCGGCGACCGCATCGTCGTATTTCGCATCCGCGGTCAGCGCTTCGATCAGTTGCAGGCGGTAATCGGGATTCAGCGGGCGCAGCGCGACAAGCTTGCGCAACGTGTCCGTGGCTTTCGCGTGGTCGGCCTGGATCGCGAACTGCTGCGCCTCGATCTGCAGGCGTTCCTCGTCCGGCAAGCCCGCCGCGTACCGCGCGGCCTGCTTCGACGCGGCGATCGCCCTGGCGCGATAGCCCAGCATCGACCATGCGCGCGCCAGATGCATGTAGGCCGGCGCATAGCCGGGCGCCTGCGAGATCGCCTGCAGCAGCTCGTCACGCGCCCGCGCGGCGTCGAACTGGTCCAGCGCCTGCAGGGCGAAACCGAGGTGCCGCGCCACTTCCGCACTGGCGGGTTGGCTGCGGGCGATCTGCTTGAGTACCGCGGGATCGGCATGCTCGCCGAAACTTGCGCGCAGGTCGCCGCCCATTTGCGCGACCAGGCCGGGGAGATCTTTGACCGCGCCCTCGCGCGAAAGCGTGGCGAACGCCGCACCCGATTGCGCATCCTGCACCGTGAGGTCGACCCGCAAGCGCGGCGTGTCGGACTCGCCCGACACCAGGTACGCGCCACTCAGGACGTAGCGCGCGCCGAGGCGGCGCTGCAGCGTTCGCAGGCTCGCCGGCGCATAGCCGCCCGCTGCGGGGATGGGCAGCTCGGCGCGTGCGGGCCGTACCAATTCTTCCGATACCGCGTGCAACTTGCCGCCGGAAGCGACTTCCGTCGCCAGCATCTGTTCCAGCGCCGGACCCAGCCACGCATCCTTGGTGTTGCCCGAGAGATTACTGAAATCCACGATCGCCATCGCGCCGGGATCCGACACCTGGACGCCACCCGCGGGTGCGACGCGCGGACCACGCCACCAATACAGGCCGGCCAACAGTGCGACCAGGGCCAGCCCGATCGCGGTCAGCCACAGGCGATCGCTGCGGCGAATCGCGGGCGGGCCATCCTGCGTGGCAGCGACATCGGCATCGGCATTTTCACCGGACACGTGCTTGCCATGCCGGCGATCCGCGTCGCGGCCGGCGACCCAAGGACGATTGATTGCGATCGCGTTGCCGCCAGGCGTGGCTGCGATCGATGCGGGGTCAGGCAACCCAGATATTTCGCCATCCAGCTCGTGGGTCGTCCCGATGGCCGCTCCGGTGCAGGCAATTTTTTGCACCGGCGCCACGAAGCGATAACCCAGTTTCGGCACGGTTTCGATGCAGCGGCTGTCATCCTCGCCGTCGCCCAGCGCGCGGCGGATCAGCCAGATGTGCTTGGTGAGGTTGGATTCGTGCACGAAGCCGCGCGGCCACAGCACCGCCATCAGTTCGTCCTTGCTGACCACGTGCCCGGCGCGCTCGACCAGCAGCACCAGCGTGTCGAAAACCTTGGGCGTCAGGGTGACCGGCTGGCCATGCACCAGCAAGCGGCGCTCGCGGACATCCAGTTCGCAATCGGCGAAGCGATGGACCGGATTTTCCTGCACTGACACGGCCTTGACCCGTGGCAGGAAGGGGGCAGGAATTTTGCCAGAAAAATGCCAGCGCGGCGGCAATGACGGCACGTGCCGGATGGCGCAGTTTGGGGCGGGGGAATGAACCGGACCGACCGGCAAAGCCCTGGCGGCCCGGGTTCCTCTTCAGGTTTCGTGAACCGGCGAATGTTCGCCTTGCCGCAACGGGATCCCTTCAACCGGAGGACATGCTCATGAAACGTACAAGTCTCGCGATTTTCACAGCCATGGTGTGCGCATCCGCGCCGTTCGTCATCGGCAACGCTTTGGCACAACACGCGGAAGCGGCGTCGCCGTCCGATCAGCTCGATCGTTTCGTCGGCGACGGCACCTGCACCGGCAACGTTATGGCGATGGACAAACAACCCGGGCATGCCACGACCGGCAAATTCCACGGCGAGAAGATTCTCGACGGTCACTGGGTCGTGATCCATTACGACGAGGACAAGACCGCGGCCAACCAGAAGCCTTTCAGCGTCGTGCAGTACTTCGGCTACGACAAGGCGAAGAAACAGTTCATCGCGGTGGCTTTCGACAACTCCGGGGCCCCCTACAGCATGGGCACGAGCCAGGGCTGGCAGGGCAACACCATCACGTTCGACGAAAGGGCCGAGGGCACCAAGGGCGTCGTCTTCCGCGATACCTTTACCCACGGTGATTCGGGCCTGTCGGGCCACACCGGGACGATGAAGGACAAGCAAGGCAAGTGGGTGAAGACCGACGAGGAAACCTGCCGCAAGGCGTGACGACGGCCGCGCCGCGACCCGCGGGGTTCCGGTTGGATCGCGGCGCGATCCGAAGTACAGCGACATGAATACGCGCGTATTGCCATGAATGCGCTCCGGCCCCTCGCGGCGCTCGCACTTGCGAGCGCGCTGGCAAGCTGCCAGCACCCGCACGTTGCCGCGCAGCCTCCGTTGCTCGACTGGCGCACCAGCCCGCTCGACCTGAACCTGCGCGGCATGAACGGCAAGAGCTACCTGTTCCGTTGCCCCGCCGGCAAACCGGTGCCGGAATCGGTGGCAGGCACCGGCGTGTACACGGATGCCTCGTCGATCTGCGCCGCGGCCGCGCATGCCGGCGCAATCGATGCCCAGCATGGCGGTCCGGTGATGATCCAGATCCTTCCGGGCCAGGACGATTACCGCGGCAGCGCCCAGAACTTCATCCGCAGCGCCGCCTACCCGCGCGCCTGGGGCGGCAGCTTTGCGGTGCTGTCGGTCGCGGATTCCGGTGGTGGCAAAAAACCATGAGGTCTTCTGCCGTGCGGCCGGGCGCATGGATGAAAATCGCCCGGTTCGGTCGTCGCGTCGGCGCCATCGCGCGATGGCGACCGTCTGCGAGCGCGAACGTGGGCGCCGTCACTCAGGCTTGCATGGACCAGCAGAGCGTGCGCGGAATGCGTGATCCGGTCTGTTGCGTCCATGCGCAGCGGGTGGTGCCGGCACGGCCGCGCGTCAGGATCATGTTGGCCGATTCCTGCGCGTTGTACAGATCGACCCGTTGCGCGCCGGTCATGGTCTCGATGTTGCCGTAGCGTTGCAGCAATGCGGTCATCGCTGCGATCTCGTGCTCGACCCGCGCGCGATCCTGCGTGGAAAGGAACGCGTACTCGCCGCCAACAACATCCAAGCCTGCCCGCACCTGCGCGGCCTGCTCCTGGAAGCTCTGCGGCGTGCTGATGTCGAAGGGCTGATTGGCGTCGATCCCGCCTGCCATCGCGGTGCCGGTCGCCAGCAGCAGCCCCGCCAAAACACCCATGGAATGATGCGAACGCATGCTGCACCTTCTGCGTCATGGACGCTTCAACCTGTGGCTCGCAAAGTGTCGTCCCGAAGGGGTTACGGGATTGTCAACGCCTCGGTGAGCGGTTATATGCATGCAGCGGCCGACATTGCGCGCCGCAGGCGGCAGGCAACAAAAAACCCGCGGCATGCGCGGGTTTTTCATCGGTACCTGGTGCCCAGGAAAGGACTCGAACCTTCACGGGTCGCCCCGCCAGCACCTGAAGCTGGTGCGTCTACCAATTCCGCCACCTGGGCAGGTGTCCGCTCGCGACGCGATGCGCCAGCGAGCCGCGTAAGATAGCGGCCGGGCGGCCCGGCTGTCAATGCAACCTTGGCTGGCCAATAGTGCACTAACCCGGAACGGTCGGCCGTGCTACCGTGAAACGCATCTCTGGAGGGTTCGTGATGAACAAGTCTGCTGTCGGTATGTTGGTGGCGGTTGCGGTTGCGGTGCTGCTCGCGTTTCCCGCTTTGGCGGTCAGTGAATCGCAGGGTTTGGCGCCCGGCGCCGCGGCACCTGATTTCACCGCGACTGCAAGCCTTGCGGGCAAGGACTTCACCTTCTCGCTGAAGCAGGCGCTGGCGAAGGGGCCGGTGGTGGTTTATTTCTACCCTGCCGCGTACACCGGCGGCTGCGATCTCGAAGCGCACACCTTCGCGACCGAGGCGGACCTGTTCACCAAGGCGGGCGCCACCATCATCGGCGTGTCGGCGGATTCGATCGCAAGGCTCAACCAGTTTTCGTCCGATCCGAATTATTGCGCCGGCAAGTTTGCGGTTGCGTCCGATCCTGACGGCAAGATCGCGACGCGCTATGACCTCAAGATGATGCCGCCGCAGAAGGGCGTGACCGACGTGACGGGCAAACAGGTGACCCACGGCTTCTTCCCGCGCACGACCTTCGTGCTTGACCACACGGGCAAGGTCATCGCAACGTTGTCGTCGAAGGCCGACAACCTGACTCCGGACCAGCACGTGAAGCGTTCGCTGGAGATCGTGCAGAACCTGCACGCGGGCAGGGCGCCCTAGGGAATCTCCGGTCAATCCCGTTGCTCGTCATCCCGGAATACTCGCGCTACGCGCCCCGCCTTCGGCGTTCGCGTTTGCAGTCCTGCAAACGCAGTCGCGAAGCGATATCCGGGATCCAGCGCCTTTGCATTTCAGTGCGCTGCGCGAAAGTCACTGGGTCCCGGCTTTCGCCGGGATG
>DATFGL010000191.1:0-2884 GCA_035249465.1 Rhodanobacteraceae bacterium
ATGCGCCAAGCAGGGCCTCGACATCAAGATGATGGACACGACATTCTTCCTGTCGCGCGAAACCATCGTCGCCACCGACCGGCCCGGCATGGCGCTGTGGCGCGACAAACTGTTCGCGTTCCTCGCACGCAATGCATTGCCCGCCACCGCGTTCTTCAGCATCCCCGGCAACCGGCTGATCGAGCTGGGCGCGCAGGTGGAGATTTAGCGGCGCCTCGCACCTACCTGAACCGCAGGCTGCCGGGTGCCGCCCATCGCATCGCACCTGCGGCGGCGGCATTACACTTCGCGCCCTCGTTGCGGCGCCGGGTGCGTGGCATGCACACCACGGGTTCGAAATCGGAAATTTCTCCGCCGCTGCGCGCGCTGGCGTTCGGTGCGCTCGGCGTGGTGTTCGGCGACATCGGCACCAGTCCGCTGTACACGCTGCAGGAAATCTTCAGCAGCGACTATGGCCTGCACGTCAGCCGCGCCAGTGTGTTCGGTGTGTTGTCGCTGGTGTTCTGGTCACTGGTGCTGGTGGTCACGGTGAAGTACGTGGTGTTCGTGATGCGCGCCGACAACAAGGGCGAAGGCGGCATCATGGCGCTGATGGCGCTGGCGCAGCGCAGCGTGCGCGGGGTGCCGAAGCTGCGCTGGCTGGTGGCGGTGGTCGCGATTTTCGGCGCCGCGCTGTTCTACGGCGATGGCGTGATCACGCCCGCGATCTCGGTGTTGTCGGCGGTGGAGGGCGTGAAGGTCGCCGCGCCCGCGCTGACGCGTTGGGTGGTGCCGATCAGCGTGACCATCCTGCTCGGCCTGTTCCTGCTGCAGAAGTTCGGCACCGCGCGTGTGGGTGGTTTGTTTGCACCCGTGATGTGCGTGTGGTTCGCGGCCATCGCATTGCTTGGCCTGCACATGATCGTGCGCGCGCCGGAAATCCTGCTCGCCTTGAACCCGTATTACGCGGCGCGTTTTTTCCAGTCCCACGGCATCGCCGCGTTTCTCGCGCTGGGCGGTGTGGTGCTGGCGGTGACGGGAACCGAGGCGCTGTACGCGGACATGGGGCATTTCGGAAAAAAGCCCATACGCATCGCGTGGGCGTGTTTCGTATTTCCCGCGCTGCTGTGCAATTACTTCGGGCAGGGCGCGTTGATGTTGCGGCATCCGGAGGCGTCGGCCAATCCGTTCTACCTGCTGGTACCGCACGCCTTGCTGATTCCGATGATCGTGCTGGCCGCGGTCGCGACGGTGATTGCCTCGCAGGCGGTGATTTCGGGCGCGTATTCGATGACGCGCGAAGCCGTGCAGCTCGGCTTTTCGCCGCGCATGAGGGTGGTGCATACCTCCAGCAGCATGTCCGGACAAATTTTCGTGCCGTGGATCAACGGCATGCTGCTGGTGCTGGTGCTGGTCGCGGTGGTCGGGTTCCGTTCCTCGGAAAACCTCGGCGCGGCTTACGGCATCGCGGTCACCGGCACGATGGTGACGACCACCTTGTTGGCGCTGCTGGTGGCCTTGCGTCTGTGGCACTGGAAGTGGCTGGCGGTGATCGCGCTGGGGATTCCGCTGCTGATCGTCGATTGCGCGTTCTTCGGTGCCAACCTCCTGAAGGTCGAGCACGGCGGCTGGTTTCCGCTGGTGCTGGGCATCCTCGTGTTCACGGTGATGACCACCTGGCGGCGCGGCCGCGAGCTGGTGCTGCGCCAGTTGAAGCACGGCGGCATTGCGCTGACGCCATTCATCGCGAGTATCGCCGAACATCCGCCGGCACGCGTGCCCGGCACCGCGGTATTCATGACCGCGAACCTCAACGCCGTGCCGCACGCGATGCTGCACAGCCTGAAGCACTTCAAGGTGCTGCACCAACACAATGTGCTGCTGAGCGTGGACACGCTGGAGGTTCCGTTCGCGGATCGGGCCGAGCGAATCGACGTGCGTGATCTGGGCCATTCATTCCATACGCTGATGCTGCGCTTCGGTTTCATGGAGGATCCCGATGTGCCCACCGCGCTGGCCGCCTGCGCACGACAGGGATTGGTGTTCGACATGATGGATACGACGTTCTTCCTGTCGCGCGAAACGGTCGTTGCCACCAAACGCCCGGGCATGGCGCTGTGGCGCGACAAGCTGTTCGCCTTCCTGTCGCGCAACGCGATGCCGGCCACGGCGTTCTTCCACATTCCCGGCAACCGGCTGGTCGAGCTCGGCACGCAGGTGGAAATCTGAGATTGCGCTACGCGTGGCCTGGCGGCGGAGGCGTTGGCGGCACCGCGGGCGTCGGCGGTGCAGGCGGCGTTACGGACGGTGGCGCGGGTGCGACCGGTGGCACGGGCGGTGGCGGCGGGGGCGGTGGCAGGACGTCCCACTGCGCCGGCACTTTCATCGTCAGCGTGACCGGCTTGCCGTGGCGGCGCAGCGCCACCGCGACGGATTTGTTTTTCGCGGCTTCGCGCAGGGCGCGCGTGGCGTCCTCCGGTCGCGCGATGGACTGGCCGTCGACCGCGGTGATCACGTCGCCGGGTTGCATTTCCGGAAACTGCCTGTCGTCGCGCGAAAGCACCAACGCCCCCCGGTCGGTGCCGAAATAACTGCCGAGACCGTGATTCAGCGGCGCGAGGTTCAGGCCGAACCACGGCGGCATCCGGAGGCCCCATCGGTTTCCGTGTTCACCGGCCTCGATGGCCGCTTCGCGCGCCACCGACGCATCCTTCATCGCAACGGCCGCGCTTTTCATCGCCTCGTCGATGCTTTGCTGGATCTGGCGCTGGAATTCGGGCGAACGCACCTGCGCGGTGGCCCGGTCCGCGGCCAGTTGCGCCTGGCGCGCGATGTTCTGCCAGTCCGAAGCTTGCAAGCGCTCGGGGGTGACGCGCAGTGCATGGACGTTGCCGCCGCGATCCAC
>DATFGL010000192.1:0-2451 GCA_035249465.1 Rhodanobacteraceae bacterium
CTTCGATCTCGCGCGCGGTGATCGCGCCGCGGGTGGTCGCCTTCAGGCCGAACTCGCCGAAACTGACAAGGTTGCCCGACAGGCTGAGGCCCCGGTTGCGGCCCTTGAACTGCTTGCGGAATTTGGTTCGCTTGGGTTGCAACATGGCTGTAATTCCTTACTCGGCGGCCGTGCGGTCGCGGCGCCCGCGCGGGGCGCGCTCGCGGCGCGGTTCATCGTCGCGTGACCCGCGTTCGCGGCGCGGCGACGGGCCTTCGCTGCGATCTTCTTCCTTCGCCTGGCCGATGCTCGCGAAGTCGAAGATCTCGCCCTTGTAGATCCACACCTTGACGCCGATGACGCCATAGGTGGTGTGCGCTTCGGCCAAGCCGTAATCGACGTCGGCACGCAGCGTATGCAGAGGCACGCGGCCTTCGCGGTACCACTCCGAACGCGCGATTTCGGCGCCGTTCAGGCGGCCGGCGACGTTCACCTTGATGCCGAGCGCGCCGAGGCGCATCGCATTCTGCACCGAGCGCTTCATGGCGCGGCGGAACATGATGCGGCGCTCCAGCTGCTGCGCGATCGACTCGGCGACCAGCTGCGCGTCCAGCTCGGGCTTGCGCACTTCGCTGACGTTGATGTGGGCGTCCACGCCCATGATCGCGGAAACTTCGCGACGCAGCTTCTCGATGTCCTCGCCCTTCTTGCCGATCACGACGCCCGGACGCGCGGTGAAGATGGTGATGTCGGCGTTCTTCTGCGGACGGCTGATCAGGATCTTGGATACGCCTGCCTGCGCCAGCTTCTTTTTCAGCAACTCGCGCACCTTGAGGTCGGAAACCAGGTTCAGCGCGTACTGGCGCTTGCCCGCGAACCACTTGGAGTTCCAGTCCTTGGAAATACCGAGGCGGATTCCGATTGGATTGACTTTGTGACCCATGATCAACCTACCTCGACGGTGATGTGCGAAGTGCGCTTGAGGATGCGGGCGCCGCGGCCCTTGGCGCGTGCGTGCATGCGCTTCATGACCGCGCCCTCGTCCACGTAGATGCGCGCGACCTTCAGTTCGTCGACGTCGGCGCCGACATTGTTCTCGGCGTTGGCGACAGCCGACAGCAGCACCTTGCGAACCAGGTGCGCCGCCTTCTTGTTGGTATGCTCCAGCACCGCGCTGGCGGTGCCCACGGGCATGCCTCGGACCAGATCGGCCACCAGTCGCGCCTTCTGCGCCGAGATGCGCGCACCGCGCAGGACGGCCTTGGCTTGAGTCGTTGTCATGTCGGTACCCATCACTTCTTGGCTTCCGCGGCTTTCTTGTCGCTGCCGCCGTGGCCCTTGAACGTGCGCGTCACCGCGAACTCGCCGAGCTTGTGCCCGACCATGTTCTCGTTGACCAGCACCGGCACGTGCAGGCGGCCGTTGTGCACGGCGATGGTCAGACCCACCATCTCCGGCAGGATCATCGAGCGGCGCGACCAGGTCTTGATCGGGCGCTTGCTGTTGCTCTGGTTCGCCGACTCCACCTTCTTGAGCAGGTGCAGGTCGATGAACGGGCCTTTCTTGAGTGAACGTGGCATGTCGATGAGCCCTTACTTGGTGCGGCGACGCACGATCATGTTCTGCGTGCGTTTGTTGTTGCGGGTCTTGTAACCCTTGGTCGGCGTGCCCCACGGGCTGACCGGGTGGCGGCCGCCGGAGGTGCGGCCTTCGCCGCCGCCGTGCGGATGGTCGACCGGGTTCATCACCACGCCGCGGACGGTCGGACGGATGCCCAACCAGCGCTTGGCGCCGGCCTTGCCGAGCTTCTTGAGGCTGTGCTCCGAGTTGCCGACTTCACCGATGGTGGCGCGGCACTCGACCGGAACCTTGCGCATTTCGCCGGAGCGCAAACGCAGTGTGGCGTAACCGGATTCGCGCGCGACCAGCTGCGCGGACGAACCGGCGCTGCGCGCAAGTTGCGCGCCCTTGCCCGGTTTCATCTCGACGCAATGCACGGTGGTGCCGATCGGCATGTTGCGCAGCGGCAGCGTGTTGCCGTCCTTGATCGGCGCATCGGTACCGGCCATCAGCTGCATGCCGATCTGGACGCCCTTGGGTGCAATGATGTAGCGGCGCTCGCCGTCCACGTAGCACAGCAGCGCGATGTGCGCAGTGCGGTTGGGATCGTACTCGATGCGCTCGACACGGCAGGCCACGCCTTCCTTGTCGCGCTTGAAGTCGATGATGCGGTATTGCTGCTTGTGGCCGCCACCACGATGACGCACGGTGATGCGTCCGAAATGGTTGCGGCCACCGGTCTTGTTCTGGACTTCGGTCAACGGCGCGTAAGGCGCGCCCTTGTGCAGGTCGGCCGGCGGCGCGACGCGCACCATTCCGCGGCGTCCCGGCGAAGTCGGCTTGGGTGTGATCAGTGCCATCTGGATTGCACCTCTGGATATCAGGCCCGGCCCGCGGCGGCTTCGATGGTCT
>DATFGL010000193.1:0-3766 GCA_035249465.1 Rhodanobacteraceae bacterium
CCTCGACCACGCCGGTGACGCGTCCGACCACGTCCTGGATGGTGATGTTGATGCGGCGGTAGCGGCGGCTGACGTAGGTGACGAGAATTCCGATCGACGGCACCATCACCAGCAGCGCAAGCGTCAGCAGCCAGCTCGTCCACAACATCATCGCGACCAGCCCGGCCACCGTCAGTCCGTCCACGATCGCGATCTTGGCGGAGTCGGTGGTGGCCTGCGCGACCTGTTCGCTGGTGTAGGTGATGCGCGAGATCTGCTGGCCCGACGATTCGCGGTCGAAGAACGTCGTCGGCATGCGCAGGTACTTGTCGAAGATGCGGCGGCGCATGTCCTGCACCACGCTGCGTCCGACGTAGGCGCTGCCGTAGCTCTCGATGTAAACCGCGATGCTGCGCACGAAAAAGATGCTGACGATGATGATCGGCATCCAGAAGATCATGTGCGGGTCGCGGCTCACGAACAACTTGTCGACCAGCGGCTTGACCTCCTTGGCGAACAGCGTCATGCACACCGCATCGGCCACCATCGCCAGGATGGTGACCACCACCACCCAGCGGAACGGGCTCAGCAAAGCCAGCAGGCGTCGATATGTCGTTGCGTCCGAGACTTCACCCACCGCGGTACGACTCATGGCGAAGGTGATCCGGCCGCGGGCGCCGTTGCGATCGACAGGTGCGTAAAGCCAAGCCGCCCCACTGCCTCCATCGCGGTGACCACGGCCTGGTGCGGCGTCATCGCGTCGGCGCGCAGCAGCACCGGGCGCTCGTGGTCGCTGCCCGCCACGGCCCGGATGGCGCGTGACAGGGTCGACTCGTCGTCACCCAGTACCCGGTTGTTCGCCACGAAGAAGTGTCCCTGTCTGTCGATCACGATCACCAGCGTATCCGCGACGGGCGCCGAAGGCTTGTCGCCGGCCTGCGGCAATGACACCTTGAGGTGCCCTTGCTGCACGAAGGTGGTGGTCAGCACGAAGAACATCAACAGCGTCAGCAGCACATCGATCAGGCTGACCACGTTGATTTCGAATTCGTCGGCGTCGCCGTTGCCGATCCGCATCGGGGGGATTCCGTCAGCTCACAACGCGCGCGGGACGCGGCGCGCTGGCTGCGGCGGCCGCGGGGCGTGCCTCGGCGGGCGGCTGGCGCGTGGTCGAAAGCTCGTCCAGCAACGCGGTCGCCTGCTTTTCCATCTGCACCACGTAGCCGCGCACCCGCGACCGGAAATAGCGGTGCAGCGCGTAGGCGGGAATGGCGACGACCAACCCCGATGCGGTGCAGACCAGCGCCTCGCCGATGCCACCCGCCATCTTCATCGGATCGCCGACGCCGGACACCATCACCGCCAGGAACATCCGGATCAGGCCGAACACGGTGCCGAGCAAGCCCAGCAGCGGTCCGATCAGTGCGATGGTGCCGAGCGTGTTGAGGTAGCGTTCCAACTCGTGCACCACGTGGCGGCCGGTATCCTCGATGCGCTCCTTGATCTCCGCGCGCGGCCGGTTGCGCACGTCGAGCGCGGCCGCCAGTACCTCACCCAGCGGCGAGTTCTCGCGCAGCGCCTGGATGTGCGACGGATTCAACTGCTGCGAGTGCGCCCAGCCGCGCACCTGTTCGCCGAGGCCGGGCGGCAGCACCGCTCCGCGGCGCAGCGTCCAGAAGCGTTCCAGCACGATCGCAAGACCGACCGCCGAGCAGGCCAGGATGGGCAGCATGCCCCACCCGCCCGCCTTGAGGATTTCGAACACGTGAAGCTCCGCCAACCGGTGGATTCGCGCAGGATGATAGCAGTGTGCCCGCGTGCTTCAGCGTGACGCAATCGAACCGCCCGCGCCGTGTTCCCGCCAATACCGGTCTTGGCGCTGCCGCTCTTCGGACACGATGCGCGGCGGAGTATCGACCGGGAATGCGACGCGCACGGCGCCGGTATCCGGCGTGTTGAGCAGCGGGATGCCGAGGGCGGCATAACGCGCGGCAACCTCGGGTGCCGGATGACGGTAGCCGTTCATGTAACCCGTCGACGCGATCGCCAGCTGCGGGCGCAGCGCTTGCAGGTACTCGATGCTCGACGAGGTCTTGCTGCCATGGTGCGGCGCCACCAGCACCAGCGGCGGCCCCGGCGGCACCGCGCGGACAATGTCGGGCTCGACCTCCGACGACGTATCCGCGGGCAGCAGCAAGCGCCCGCCCCCGCCGCTGACCAGCAAAACGCAGCCGGCGTCGTTGCCACGGCTCGTCACGGGCGCGGGTGGCCGCAACAGGCGAAAGTCGACGCCGTCCCGGCGCCAGTGCTGACCCGAATCGCACTGCCGCATCGGCACCGGCCCGCGTACCGGTTCGCCGCCCCAGGCGGGCGTGCCCGGATACGCCGAGAGCACCGATACCGCGCCGCCCGAATGATCGTTGTCGCCATGGCTGATGATCAGGCCATCGAGATGGGTCACGCCGAGCGCGTGCAGGGTCGGGACCACCGCGGCTTCGCCGAGATCGAACCCCGACGGATAGCGCGCGCCGGTATCGACCAGCAAGGCGTGGCCGCGTGTCCGCACCAACACCGACAGGCCCTGACCCACGTCGATCACGGTGGCGCGGAATGCACCTTCCGACGGCAACGTGGTGCGCGGCCAGCACAGCGGCAACAATGCCAACGCGCCCAACGCGCGGGCCGGCACGCCGCGCGGCGCGAGCAGCCACACCGCACCGATGCAGGCCAGCGCGAAGGCGGGCAATGAAGTTTCCGGAAGGTATTGCATCGCGGCCGGCCACGACGCGAGATGCAGCAGGATCCACCACAACGCACCCACCAGATACGCGCAGGCGTGCAGCAGCAGCTGTCCCGCCCACGGCCACGCGAACAGCAGCGCGCACGCGGCGAGATCGATCGGCACGATCACGAAACTGACGAACGGCACGGCAACGAGGTTCGCGAGCGGCGCGACCAGCGAGGCCTGTCCGAAAAACCACACGGTCAGCGGCAGCAACGCCAAAGTCATCAACAATGGCGCGAGCCCGATTTCCTTCAGATGGCCGCGCCAACCCGCGTCACGCGCCAGGGTCCACGCAAGCAGCGCAACACCCGCGAAGGACAACCAGAAGCCAGCGGACAGCACCGACAGCGGATCCACGACCAGGATAGCGGCCAACGCCAGCCCGAAACCTTCGCCAAACCCGCCACCACGCCGCAGCAGCCGCCAGCCGGCGACCACCGCGATCATCAGCAGCGTGCGCGTGGTCGGCAGGCCGAACCCCGCCAAGGCGCCGTAGGCCAGCGCCGCCGGAAACGCCACCGCGGCTTCGGCCAGCGGCCGAGCGAGACGCAAACCGAGTGACGGAAACAGCCACCACGCGAGGCGCACCAGCCATGCGCCGAACACGGCGGCGAGACCGACGTGGAAACCCGAGATCGCAATCAGATGGCTGATACCGGTGGCGCGCACCACTTGCCAGTCATGCTCGTCGAGCGCGCGCTCGTCGCCGACGCTGAGCGCGCGCAGCAATCTTGCGGCGTGGGCATCGTCAGGCAGTGCAGCTCCGATCTTCGCGGCGATGCGCGCGCGGAGGCCATCCACGCACGTGCCCTGGTCCAGCCGCGCGTCGGCCGGATCCTCGCGCACATAACCCGTCGCGATGATGCCTTTCTGCAGCGCCGAGCGTTCGAAATCCAAGCCGCCGGGATTGACCAGCCCGTGCGGACGCTTCATCCGCACGCGCAGGCGCCATGTCGAACAGGGCTGGATCGCGGGCACTTCGTGCCGGCGCGATGCATACCA
>DATFGL010000194.1:0-11320 GCA_035249465.1 Rhodanobacteraceae bacterium
AAGCGCGCCGACGCCGCAGGGCATGCACATCGGCAAGTTCGACTCGAAAGGCGCGGATTTCACCATCCAGTCGTACGGCAACTGGAACGGCAGCACCCGCATGAGCGCGTCGCAGATGGTCATCGACATCAGCTCGCACGACTTCGGCAAGACGCTGGCGGCGTTCGGATTCAGCGGCCTGCTCGCGGGCGGCAGGGACGCGCACGTGCACATCGACGGTACGTGGCCGGGCGCGCCCTCGTCGTTCTCGCTTGCATGGCTGAGCGGCAAACTGGACATCAAGGTTGGCGAGGGCAGCATCCTCGCGGTGAAACCGGGCCTCGGCCGGTTGCTGGGCCTGTTGTCGCTGCGCGAACTGCCGAGCCGCCTGCTGCTGCACTTCGGCGACGTGTTCAAATCGGGCTTCGGTTTCGATCAGGCCTCCGCCAGCTTCACGCTGCAGGATGGCAACGCCGAGACGCGCGACATGGTCATCGTGGCACCCGCTGCGCGCATCGCGATGCAGGGGCGCATCGGGTTCCGCGCGCACGATTACGATCTCACCGTGGATGTCACGCCGCACGTCGGCGGTACCTTGCCGGTGGTCGGGGCGGTGATCGGTGGCCCGGTCGGCGCGGCGGCGGGGCTGGTGGTGCAGGGCTTGGTGGGCAAGGGCATCAACAAGGCCGCCGGCAGCATTTATCGCGTCACCGGCGGTTGGGACAAGCCGAAGATCGAGACCGTGGCCTCCGCGCCCGCGGCGGCGTTCAGCGTGGCGCCTGGTGCCACGACGGCGCCCCCGGCTGTTACGGTCCACCCGGCACCGTCCGGCGCACCGGCGTCGGCATCATCTTCGTTGCCCGCACCCGCGACCTCTGGTTGACGCTACGATTGCACCACAATCCTCGCGGGAGACATCCATGGCCGCGTTCTTTTGCAAGCTGGTGCCGCCACGCCCCACCTTTGCGATGGACCTGTCGCCGGCGGAGGCGGACGTGATGAAGCGTCACGCGCTTTATTGGCAGGACTTGATCGACCGTGGCGTGGTTCGCGTGTTCGCGCTGGGGTTGGTGATGGACCCGGCGGGAGCATTCGGAATCGCCGTCGTTGAAAGGGACGACGAATCCGGCGCGCGCGCATTGACGGCTCAGGACCCGGCGATCACGGCCGGCATCGGCATGCACTACCAAATCCACCCGATGCCGCGTGGCGTGATGCACAATTGAGCGAACCGCACTTCGATGCGCCGCTTGCGATCGAGCCGAACCGCCCTTACGTTGTCGTGATCCCCGCAAGGTTTCGACACGCATGGACTCTCCGCTGGCACTCGCCGAACGCAACCTGCTCGCGCCGGGTGGACTGTCCACCCATGACCTCGAACGCGTATTCGCACGCGTGATGGCGCCGTCGATGGATGCGGCGGATTTGTACTTCCAGCATTCGCGCAGCGAATCGTGGGTGCTGGAAGACGGCATCGTGCGCGACGGCAGCCACAGCATCGAGCAGGGTGTCGGCGTGCGCGCGGTGTCCGGCGAAAAAACCGGCTTCGCCTATTCCGACGACATCGTGCTGCCGCAATTGCTGGAAGCGGCCGGCGCCGCGCGCGCGATCGCCAACGATGGCAAGGGCGCGGGCAAGCCACTGGCACTGTGCGGCGCGCGCGCGCTTTATCCGGCGGACGATCCCATCGATGGCCTGGACAATGCCGCGAAGATCGCATTGCTGTGCGAACTCGACGTGCTGGCGCGCAGCCTCGATCCGCGCATCAAGCAGGTGATCGTCAGCCTCAACGCCACCCACGACTCGGTGCTGATCGCCGCGGCCGACGGCACGTTGGCTGCCGACGTGCGGCCGCTGACGCGGATCAACGTGCAGGTGATCGCTGAATCGGATGGCCGTCGCGAGTCGGGCTATTCCGGTGGCGGTGGCCGCTGCGCTTATCGCGAGTTGATCGACTCCGGTCGTGCGCATGCGTGGGCGCGCGAAGCGGTGCGGCAGGCGCTGGTGAATCTGGAAGCCGTCGATGCGCCGGCCGGCAGCATGGACGTGGTGCTCGGGCCGGGTTGGCCGGGTATCCTGCTGCACGAAGCCATCGGGCACGGTTTGGAAGGCGACTTCAACCGCAAGGGCACCTCGGCGTTCGCGGGACGCATGGGCGACAAGGTTGCCGCCGATGGCGTTACCGTGGTCGATGACGGCACGCTGCCGGGGCGGCGCGGTTCGCTGTCCATCGATGATGAAGGCACGCCCACGCACTGCTCCACCCTGATCGAAAACGGCCGCCTGGTCGGTTACATGCAGGACAAGCACAACGCGCGACTGATGGGCATGGCGCCGACCGGCAACGGCCGCCGCGAATCGTTCGCGCACCTGCCGATGCCGCGCATGACCAACACGTACATGCTCGCGGGCGAGCGCGATCCGCAGGAAATCATCGCTTCGGTCGAACGCGGTCTTTACGCGGTCAATTTCGGCGGTGGACAGGTGGACATCACCAACGGCAAGTTCGTGTTCAGCGCCAACGAGGCTTACCTGATCGAGCACGGCAAGGTCACGCGGCCGGTGAAGGGCGCGACATTGATCGGCTCGGGGCCGGATGTGCTGACGCGCGTCGCGATGCTCGGCAACGATCTGAAGCTGGACGAAGGCGTGGGCGTGTGCGGCAAGGAGGGCCAGAGCGTGCCCGTCGGCGTGGGCATGCCGACCACCAAAATCACCGCGATGACAGTGGGCGGAACGGCGGCGTGATCAGTTTGCGCCGAGGTCGCGGAGTAACCGAAACAGCTCCCGTTGGGCGCGTGGCGGCTTGCTGGTTTCCCGCTCGCGGCGGGATTGCCGGATCAGCGCGCGCAGGTGCTGGTGATCGATGCCGGGATGCGCGTTGATGAACGCCGTGAGTGTGGCATCGGCGTTGTCGCCGAGCAGGTCTTCGCGCAGCGCTTCGGCGCGATGCAGTGCCGCGGTTTCGCGGGCGTTCTTGCCGCGGTCGTTGGCCAGCGCCGCCCGCGCGGCAGCGAAGGCTTCTTCGTCGTGCGCCCGCATGAGTTTCGCCAGATGCGCAAGCTGGCGCTTGTGCGCGATGTGCGAGGGCGTACGTTGCACCTCGGCGAGTTCATCGTGCACGTCGTCGGGAAGTTCCAGTTTGGCCAGACGTGCCGGCGGCAGTTCGGATAATTGTTTCGCGAACGCCAGCACGTCCAGCGCTTCGCGGCGGCGCGCGCTGCGGCTGGGGCGTTCGCTGTCCTGCGCCTCTTCCCGGTCGTGCATGGCGGCTCGAATCAATCCGTCTTGAAAGGGAAACGAAGTGAGCACCGACATTGTGACAGCTGATGACAGCGTTGCGGAACTGGAGCGTCTCGCCGACCTGGCCGATGACGTGGTGCGGCGCGCGCGCGCCGCAGGCGCATCGCAGGCGGAGGTATCGGCCAGCGTCAGCACCGGGCTTTCCGTCAATGTTCGTTTGGGCGACGTGGAAACGGTGGAGCGCAACCGCGATCGCGGCTTCGGGCTGACGGTGTTTTTCGGGCAACGCAAGGGCAGTGCTTCCACCGCCGATCTCAAGCCCGCATCCATCGACGCGACGATCGCGCAGGCTTGTGCGATTGCCCGCTACACCGAACCCGATCCGTGCGCGGGTCTGGCCGATGCGGCGCTGATGCAGACAGTGTTTCCTGATCTCGACCTGTGGCATCCGTGGCGGCTCGAAGTGGACCGTGCGATCGACATCGGCCGCGAGGTCGAGGCCGCGGGACGCGATCACGCCGCGATCACGAATTCGGAAGGCGCCAGCGTGCAATGCGGCGACGCGATCAGCGTGTATGCGAATTCGCACGGTTTCATCGGCCGCGAACGCGGCACGCATCATTCGATTTCCTGCTCGTTGATCGCGGGCCAGGGCGACGCAATGCAGCGCGATGGCTGGTACGAGTACGTGCGTGATGCGAATGCGTTTCCGGCGTTTGCCTCGATCGGCGGCAAGGCCGCCGGGCGTGCGGCGGCGCGGCTTGGGGCGCGCAAGCTTTCGACGCGCGAATGCGCGGTGTTGTTCGCGCCGGAAGTCGCGCGCTCGCTGGCTGGGCACCTGGTTTCCGCGGTCAGCGGCGGATCGCTGTACCGGCGGGCCAGTTTCCTGCTCGACCATGCCGGCAAGCCGGTGCTGCCGTCGTTCGTCGATGTGCTGGAGAAGCCTTTCCTGCCGCGCGGGCACGCGTCCGGCGCGTTCGACGCCGAGGGCGTGGCGACGCGCGAATCCGCGCTGGTCGAACGCGGCGTGCTGCAACGCTACGTGCTGGGCAGCTATTCGGCGCGCAAACTTGGGTTGAAAACCACCGGTAACGCGGGCGGCGTGCACAACCTCACGGCGGCGCCCGGCTCGGTGGACGGCGATGCCATGGATTTCCACGGCCTGTTGCAACGGATGGGCACGGGCCTGCTCGTGACCGAGCTGATCGGGCAGGGCGTATCGATCATCACCGGCGACTATTCGCGCGGCGCCGCGGGGTTCTGGATCGAGAACGGCGAGATCGCGTATCCGGTGCAGGAAATCACCATCGCCGGCAACCTGCGTGACATGTTCATGGGTGTGCAGGCGATCGGGTTGGATGTCGACCCGCGCTCGTCGATCCTGACCGGCTCGATCCTGATCGGAAAGATGACCGTCGCGGGGGAGTGACGCCGCAGAGCTGAATGCGCGGGCTTCCGGTCAACCGGATTCGCGCGCTCAGCGTTATCGCGTCTATCGGTACGGCGCGAGATGGTTCCATGAATGCATCCGGCAACGATGTCACCGCGGCGGTCAACCGTTTCGGGCTGGGCGCAAAACCCGGCGAACTGGCGAGCGTCCGCGATCCGTGCGGCTGGTTGATGGCGCAGCTTGCGCGCGGCGACGATGCCGGCAACGCCTTCGCGGGTCTGCCGAGCAGCCTCGACTATCTTCGCGAAGAAGCGCAGCTGCAGGTGACGCGTCGCGAGTTCAAGCAGGGCGATCGCGGGCGGCGAGCCTTCCTGACAGGCAACATGCAAACGGTGCCGCAAGACGGCCAGGCCAACGCCGCCGCGCTCAAGCAGGCGCTGAAACCGTACCGTCAGGAAGCGCGCGGGGAACTGCTGGCGGAGGCGGCGGCGCGTTACCGGGTCGCGACCATCACCGACACGCCGTTCGTGGAACGGCTGGTGCATTTCTGGTCCAACCACTTCGCGGTTTCGGTGGACAAGCGCCCGGCGCGCCTGTTTGCGGCGCCGATGGAGCGCGAGGCGATTCGCCCGCATGTCGCGGGCCGTTTCGCCGACATGCTGCTGGCGGTCGAAACCCATCCGGCGATGTTGCTGTACCTCGACAACGCCCGTTCGATGGGGCCGAACTCTCAGCTGGGGCGGCGCGTCGCTGTGCGCCTGGCGCGCAGGGGCGGCATGAATGAAGGCAAGGCGGGTGGCTTGAACGAAAATCTCGGTCGCGAAGCGATGGAATTGCACACGGTCGGCGTGAACGCGGGCTACACGCAAGCCGACGTCACTGAATTCTCGCGCGCGCTGACCGGCTGGGGCGTGCCGTATCCACGCGATTTCGCGAACGGCAGGCAACCGCAATCGGCCTTCGTGTTCCGCCCCAATGCGCATGAACCGGGCGCGCGCCGCGTGATGGGCAGAACCTTCGCCGCGGGCGGCTTCGAGCAGGGCAGGGACATCCTGCAGTTCCTCGCGCGCCAACCCGCGACGGCGAGGTGCCTGGCGCTGCAACTCGCGCAGCACTTCGTGTCGGATCACCCACCGCAATCGCTGGTCGAGCGGATGGCGAAGGCCTACCTGGAACACGACTCCGATCTTGCAGCCGTCTATCGCACGCTGATCGCGAGCCCGGAAGCGTGGGGCGCCGACGCGCGCAAATTCAAGACGCCGCAGGACTTCGTGATTTCGTCACTGCGCGCGGCGCAGATCGACCTGGATGGCCGGCCGCAGCCGGTGTTGGCGTTGCTCAAGAACCTCGGCGAGCCGACATTCGATCCGCGCTCGCCGGCGGGCTTCACCGACAACTCCGCCGGCTGGATCGACGCGGATGGGTTGTGGAAGCGCGTGCAGGCGGCCGAGGCTTTGTCCGCGTACTCCGTGCAAGGCAATGGACAGCCGCTGGCGTTTGCGCAGGACATCCTCGGACCGTTGCTGGACGAGGACACTGCGCAGGCGATCCTGCGTGCGGAGTCGACGCGGCAGGCAAATGCGACGCTGTTCGCCAGCCCCGCCTTTCAATGGAGGGCGTGACCATGTTGACCCGCAGGCAATTTCTCGCGAACACCGCGATCGGTGCAGCGTCGTTGCTGGTCTGGCCGAAGCTGACCTTGGCCGCGACCGGTTCCGGCACGCGCTTCCTGTTCGTGCTGTTGCGGGGCGGGCTGGACGGACTGGAATCGGTACCGCCGTACGGCGATCCCGGTTATGCAACGATTCGCGGCGCGCTTGCATTGTCGCCGTCGGCGGTCAAGCCCGCGCACAAGCTGGACAATGTGTTCGCGCTGCATCCGTCGTTCGATTACGCGGCGCAATTGTATGCTCAAGGCCAGTTCATGCCGGTGGTTGCCACCGCGCCACCTTATTGGGGCCGGTCGCATTTTCAGGCGCAGAACTGCGTGGAAAACGGCACCCCGAAACCCGACGGCGCGCAAACCGGCTGGTTGAACCGCTGCATCGCCTGCATGCCAGGCGTGGGTGGCCTTGCATGTGCGGCGGTGATGCCGCTGACGATGCGCGGCAACGCGAAGGTTGAAACGTGGTCGCCTCCGCTGCCGGTCGAAGTGAATCCGATCCTGTTGCAACGCCTGCAACCGTTGTATGCGGCGGACGTGCGACTGGCCGCGCCCTTCGCGCGCGCAGTCGCCCGGCAGACCGGCTCACTCGCGCCCGAATCCGGTGCGGCCATGGCGCCCATCGGCCTGGGCAAGCCGCGCAAGCAGCAGATGGCCGGCCTGCCGGTGATGATGGCTGCGGCGGGCGGTTTCATGGGCAAGGCCGACGGGCCACGCGTCGCGTTTGTGGAAGACGACGGCTGGGACACGCACGCGAACGAGGCGGCGATCGTCACGCGCAAGATTGCCGAACTGGATGCAGGTTTGAAGGCGTTCCACCAATCGATCGGCGCGATGTGGGGTCGCACTGTCGTGATCGTCGCCACCGAGTTCGGCCGCACCGCGCACGTCAATGGCACTGGAGGCACCGATCACGGCACCGGTGGTTCGATGTTTCTTGCGGGCGGCGCGCTGCGTGGCGGCCGCGTGGCGGGCAACTGGCCGGGCATCGGTTCCGGCGAGCTTTACCAGAACCGTGACGTGCACGCGACGACCGACTTTCGTTCGGTGTTCAAGGGCGTGCTGACGGCACATCTGGGCGTCGCCGAATCGCTGTTGGAATCGCGGGTTTTCCCCGGCAGCGAATCGGTCGAATCCCTGGGTAATCTGGTGGCGCCGGCGCGCGCGGCAGCCTGATTTTCCCGGGTCGCGGACGGCGCTTGACACGCGCCCCGGGGAGGGCGAGAGTCACTGCGCGGTCCCCCCTATCCACCACTGTTTTGAGGGAGAACAGCCATGAGTGTTCCACCGGAATCCGTGCCTCAGAGCCCGCCCGAAGCGAGCGGCAACAGCGAAGATCGCAATCTCGCAATGTTGACCCACCTGTCGGGGATCATCCTTGGGTTTCTCGTCCCGTTGATCATCTGGCTGGTCAACAAGGACAACGCAGCCAAGTCTTATTTGACCACTGAATCCAAGGAAGCGTTGAATTTCCAGCTTACCGTCCTGATCGGATACGTGGTCTGCTGGGTTCTCACGTTCATCCTTATCGGTGCATTGCTGTGGTTCATCGTGTGGATCCTGAACCTGGTGTTCTGCATCATGGCGGCGGTGGCCGTCAGCAATAAAGGCAGCTATCGCTATCCGTTTGCGTTGCGGCTGATCAAGTGAGTGCAGGATGCACTCATCCCGTGCAGCCCGTGGATGGGCGTTGACACGGGATCCATGAAGGACGCGCCCATTGCCGGGCGCGCCCATCCCGCGCTACGGTTCTTCGTCCGGCGCAAAGGGTTGCGCCGTCTCGGGATGATCGGGGTCCAGCAGCAGCTTGACCCGCGCGTCCGCCTGCTCCAGCGCCGCCTGGCACTGACGGTAGAGCGCGATGCCGCGCTCGAATGCGCGCAGCGATTCGTCCAGGTTCTGTTCCCCGCCCTCCATCTTCGCCACCAGCGCCTCGAGTTCGGCCAGGGATTGTTCGAACTCGGCGACCGGCGAAGGGTCTGCCGTGCTGCCGGAGGTTTTGGCGGATGACTTGGGCATCCGCGCAAACTAGCGCAGGCGCCGGGGTGAATCAATCGGCAGGTTGCGCGCCGCGCTTGCAAGTTTCGGGCGGGTCGATGAAAATTGTCGGCTCGCTGAATGTTTCAGTAGTGGTGGTGCGGCAAACGCTTGCGCGATCCCAGTGGCATCGCGCGCGGGCCGAACCGGTGAGCCATGGATGGCGAACGGAAGTGGCACCATTGATGGTTCGCCGGCAATGTATCAGTGGTGGATGTAGCTCAGCTGGTCGAATGCCGAGCGCTTGCGACAGTCCGGTGGACTGTCGCGCGAGGCATAAGGAGGAGGCATGGATGCCGACTGGAGAGCGCACCATGGATGGTTCGCCGGCAATGTATCAGTGGTGGATGTAGCTCAGCTGGTTAGAGTCCCGGATTGTGATTCCGGTTGTCGTGGGTTCGAGTCCCATCATCCACCCCAATTTTGTACAATGCAGGGTTTGCGGGCCGTTAGCTCAGTTGGTAGAGCAGGAGACTCTTAATCTCTTGGTCGTAGGTTCGAGTCCTACACGGCCCACCATTTCATGCTGCGCTTACTCGGGACCGGCGGCATCGCGAAAGTGGCGGAACTGGCAGACGCGCTGGATTTAGGTTCCAGTGGGATAGCACCCGTGCGGGTTCGAGTCCCGCCTTTCGCACCACGGAGCTCCCGCGGCCTGTCCATGGATTCCACCGGCTGGCCGCCGAGGCGGCAGCCGCTTCGTAACAACCCTGTGGATGCGCCGGGCGCGCATCGACCGTCAGGAGCAACCATGCAAGTTTCCCTGGAAAATGTCGGCAAGCTCGAGCGCAAGCTGACCGTCAGGTTTCCCGCAGAGCAGTTCGAGTCAAGGGTGCGCCAGCGCATTTCCGAGCTCGGCCGCAACGTGCGCCTGAAGGGTTTTCGCCCGGGCAAGGTGCCGGTCAAGGTCATCGAGCAGCGTTATGGCGACCAGGTGCGCGGCGAAGCGCTTTCCGACCTGATCGGCAGCACCTTCCGCGAGGCCGTGCAGCAGCAGAACCTGCAGCCGGTTGCAAACCCCAACATCGACACCGACGGCAAGCCGCAGGATGGCGAGATCGCCTATACGGCCACCTTCGAGGTGATGCCGGAATTGCCGACCGTCGACGTCGGCATCCTGAAGATCGACCGCCCGAAAGCCGAGGTGGGCGAGCCCGATGTCGACAGGATGATCGAGACTTTGCGCGTGCAGCGCCGCGCCTTCCAGAAGGTCGAGCGCACGGCGGCGGATGGCGACATGGTGATCGTGGATTATGTCGCGCAGTCCGATGATTTCAGGCATCCGGCGGAAGGCCGCGAGCGCGCCGCCACCGTGATTGGCGGCAATACCGCGCTGGCTGCTTTCGACGGCGCCCTGAAGGGTCACAAGGCTGGCGAGCAACTGTCGTTCGACGTGGAATTCCCGCCGGCGTTCCCGATTCCGCAACTTGCCGCGAGGCAGGCCAAGGTGGAACTTCGCATCGGCGAGGTGCAGGCTCCGCACATGCCGGAAGTCGACGCGGCCTTCATCCGCAACTTCGGCATCGCCGACGGCTTGGCCGGGACCTTCCGCAAGGAAGTCCGCGCCAACCTCGAGCGCGAGCTGGAGAACGCCTTGCGCGCGCGCCTGCGCAACGAGGTCGGCAGCAAGTTGGCTGCCACGTATGCCGATTTGGATGTGCCCAGGGTTCTGGAACACGCGGAAGCCGAATCGCTGGTGCGTGCGGCGATGCCGAGCCTGTCCGGCGAGCAGTCGATTCCGGCTGCGGCGATCGAAGCGGCCCTGCCGATCGCGCACCAGCGCGTGATCGCCGGGCTGCTTCTGCGCCAGATCGCGCAGAGCAACAACCTGCGCGTCGACAACCGCAAGGTTACCGAGCGGATCGCCAAGATCGCCTCGACCTACGAGGAACCCGAGCAGGTCGTTGAACTCTATCGCAACAACCCCCAGATGATGGACAACGTGCGGACAGCGGTGCTCGAAGACCAGGTTTCCGAATGGGTGGCGGATCATGCCGACACCACGGAAGTCGCCCTGAGCTTCGATGAAGTGATGCATCCGCAGAACACCGCGACTTGAAGCAGGGCGGCCTGAGCCGCCCGTCATCTGGAGAACCTCATGCAGCGCTCTGAAACGCAGGAAGTCCGCAACCTCGGCCTGGTTCCGATCGTCGTCGAGCAGACCTCGCGCGGCGAGCGTTCGTTCGACATCTATTCGCGCCTGCTGAAGGAACGCATCATCTTCCTGGTCGGCCCGATCGACGACAACGTCGCCAACCTCGTGGTGGCGCAGATGCTGTTCCTGGAATCGGAGAATCCGGATAAGGACATCCAGTTCTACATCAACAGCCCGGGCGGCGTGGTGTCTTCCGGTTTGGCCATCTACGACACCATGCAGTTCATCAAGCCCGACGTCAGCACCATGTGCATCGGGCAGGCCTGCAGCGCGGCCTCGCTGCTGCTGATGGCGGGCACCAAAGGCAAGCGTTTTGCCTTGCCGAATTCGCGCATCATGATCCACCAGCCCTCGGGCGGCGCCCAGGGCCAGGCCACCGACATCGAGATCCACGCGAAGGAAATCCTGTACCTGCGCGAACGTCTCAACGAAATCTATGCCAGGCACACGGGCAAGACCGTCGAACAGATTGCGCGCGACATGGAACGCGACCGTTTCATGAGCGGGGACGAAGCCAGGGACTATGGCCTGATCGACACGGTCTACGACCGCCGCGCCGACGACTCGGTAAAGTCGGCTTGAGGCATTGGTCGCAAGCCCGCGATTTTTCAACCCTTTTTCAGGACGATTCCCCGCCGCGGCGAGCCAGCCGGCTGGTTCGGCTGTGTTATGCTGCGGCCAAATCGGGGCGTCCCGGATGATTTACTGCACGACTGATCGACGGAGCACGAGATGAGCGAGGACCGGCCGGGCCGCGGCAACGAAGGCGGCAAGATCCTTTACTGCTCGTTCTGCGGCAAGAGCCAGCACGAAGTCCGCAAGCTGATCGCGGGCCCCAGCGTGTTCATCTGCG
>DATFGL010000195.1:0-29088 GCA_035249465.1 Rhodanobacteraceae bacterium
GCGACCCGCCGGCACAACAACAAGAGAACGCGTCATGACGATCGAAACGAATTCCGGCAAGGATTGCGCCCACGCATGGGAAATCATGCCATGGGTATTGCAGGCAACCGCGCCGCACGAACAAGGCGAGTGGCTGATGCATCACCTGGCGCAGTGCGAATCGTGCAGCGCGGAGTTTGCGCAGCAGAGCCGGCTGCGTTCGGCGCTGTCGCTGGCTCCGGATATTGCGGTCGATGCAGACGCGGGGCTGAAACGTTTGATGGAGCGGCTGGACATGCCCGAGCCGAAAACGCTGCCCGCACGCGCGTGGCCACGCAACCGTTTGGCCGGTGCGCTGGCCGTGGCGGTGCTGGTGGAGGCGATCGGGATCGGGGTTCTCGGCGCGAGGCTGTGGTCGGACCACACCGCGCAATACAGGACTTTGAGCCAGCCCGCGTTGTTCGAGCCGGCGGGTGCGATACGGGTGGTGCCGGCGACATCGATGACGTTGTCCGAGTGGAACCGGCTGCTGCACAACCTGGACCTGCGGGTCACCGACGGCCCGAACGCGGTCGGCGCCTACACCGTCGTGCCGGAGGGGTCCCCCGCACAAGCGGCGCAGCTGATTCCGGAATTGCGCGCCTCGCACGGTATCCGCCTTGCGGAGCCCATCGACGACCGGCCATGAAACGCGGTGTCCCGCTCCTCATCGCCGCAACCCTGGTCTGGTGCGCCGCCTGCGCGCACGCGCACGCTCCGGTTCCCGCCGGCGGCAGCACAGCACCGGAGCGTCCGTCGGTCGTCGATGCGGCGTCGCTCGACCCGGGGCGCGACATCGTGCTGGCCGTCGCCGATCCGTTGGCCCCGCCTTCCACCCACGCGGGTTCCAATTTGCTGGGTTACGTCCGGGACGGACACTACGGCGGCGCCGGCATGCATGCGGCGCTCACGCTCACGACGTTGCAGCGGAACTATGGCTGGCGCGAGCTCAAGGGTTGGCCCATCAAGTCCCTCAGGCTTTACTGCGTCGTGGTGGAACCACCGCGCGGCATGCAACGGGAAACATTGCTCAAGCAGCTTGCCGGGAACTCCCGGGTGCAACTTGCCGAGCCGTTGCACGGCTATTCCGTCTACTCCGGCCCGCCCCCCGCACCGCGCCGATACAACGACCCGTATGTGGGTCTCGAACGCGGTTTCATCGATACCGATGCCGCCCGCGCACACGCTTTCAGCCAAGGCCGCGGGGTCGACATCGCGGTGGTGGATACCGGCGCCGACATGGCGCACCCCGACCTGCGCGGCCAGCTTCGGGGCGTGCACGACGAGGTCAACCAGGACCCTGACCCGTCGAAGTTCGACAGCGACGCCCACGGCACCGAAGTCGCCGGGGTCATCGCCGCGATCGGCAACAACCACATCGGCATCGTGGGCATGGCACCCGAGGCCACGCTCAGTGTTTACAGGGCATGCTGGTACGCCCCCGAATCCGGAGCAGGTGCACGCTGCAATTCCTTCACGCTCGCGAAGGCGTTGGCGGCGGTCATGGACAACACCGGCGCCCGCATCGTCAACATGAGTCTGGGCGGACCGGCCGATCCGCTGCTCGCCAGGCTGCTCGAACAGTTGCTGGACCGGGATCGCATCGTGATAGCGGCGATGCCACCGGACGGCAATCTCGGCGGGTTCCCGGACAGCGTGCCGGGCGTGATCACCGTGCGTGCAAGCCGGTCGTCCCAGGCGCCCCCCGGTGTGCTGAGCGCCCCCGGCCACGACATTCTCACCACCCAACCCGGCGGCGGCTACGACTTCGTATCCGGATCATCGATGGCCGCGGCCCAGGTGAGCGGCATCGCTGCGCTGCTGCTTTCGATCTCGCCCGACATGCGGGCACCCACGCTTCGCGATCTCCTGTTGCGCACCAGCCAAGTCACCGAGGGAGTATTGCAAGTCAACGCCGCGGCCGCGGTGACGACGTTGCGCGATTCGGCGGCGTCGCACCATGAATAGCGTGGATGCGGAATCCGCGCTTTCGCCTTCCGGTCGAACGGAGCCGGCCCCGAATCCACGCCCGGCTGCTTCCGAAGCGGCGCTGCGCCATGTTCGGCCCTTTTCCCGGGCCGACGGGATTCCCGGTGCAGGGCACGTTTCCGACACCGCCTGCCCAAGGCCGGATGTCGCCGCGCAGACCCTGGCACTTCATGATGACGCGATCGATTGGGTGGGCATGCAGCGCATCGCAACACCGATCCTCTTCGATGGTGGCGATGGCGACACCCAGAATTGCCACGCGCAGGTGGACGCCTTTGTCAACCTGAAACGACCGGACCGGCGCGGCATCCACATGTCGCGTCTGTACCTCCTGATGAACCGGCATCTCGGCATGCAGCTCGTGACCGCGGGATTGCTGGAATCCCTGCTGCGTACCTTCCTGGAATCACATGAGGATTTGGCCGACCGTGCACGCATCGGGGTCCACTTCGATTATCTGGTGCGCCGGATGGCGCTGCGCAGCGGCCACCACGGGTGGCGAGCCTACCCGGTCTCGCTCGAAGCCAGCCTGATCGATGGGGTCTTCCATCTCGAACTCCGTACCCAAGTCGTGTACTCATCGACCTGTCCGGCATCGGCGGCGTTGTCGCGCCAGCTCATACAGGAACGGTTCGCCAGGGATTTCGGAGAGCGCGAGCCGCTCGAGCATGCTGCCGTGCTCGAATGGCTGGGCAACGGGCGTGGCATCGTCGCCACCCCGCACGCGCAGCGCAGCGTCGCGCGATTGCAGGTGCGGTACGTCAGCGGCGTGCAACCGGATCTGGTCGGCCTGCTTGATCGCGTCGAACGCTCACTGCGAACGGCGGTGCAGACTGCTGTCAAACGCGAAGACGAGCAGGCTTTCGCGCTGATAAATGGCAAAAACCCGATGTTCTGCGAGGACGCGGCACGCCGCATCCGGCGTGCGCTCGATTCGGACCGCGACATCGCCGGCTTCCGCGTCCGCGTGGAACACCAGGAAAGCCTGCATGCACACGATGCCGTGGCGCAGGTGGGCCGGAATTTTCCGGGGTCTGCGCATGCCTTCGATATCGACCACGACTTCATCTGAGCGAACCGTGCGCGGCGTGGGTCCGCGACCGGCCATCGCGCTGCTCGTCGTGCTCGCCGTCGCAGGCGCGCTGCTGGTCACCCGGCGCGCCGCTGCGCAAGTCGTCCACCCCGCCGTTTCCTCGAGCGCGCTGACCGAACAGGATTTCAGCCGCGTCTTGCCGACGCTCACTGCGCAAACCGCGGCGAATGCGAACGACGGCAATTCGCACGCCGACCCGTTGCCGGCGAGCGCACTGACCACCCAGGACTTCAAACGGATGTTGCCGCGCACCGACATGCGCAGCGACGCGGACGCGAACGCGCATCCGCATGCGCACGTCTTCCTCGACAACGGTCCGGCCGCGCCTTTCGATGGCGCGCCGATCGCGAAAAATCCGCTGGCGCCCGATGCGGTCGCGATCGGGGCCAAGAGCTGCATCGCCTGTCACGCGTTGGAGAACGTGCAGGCGTCCCACTCGCTGCACGTGCGGGCGTTCCGCGCCGGTGCCGCCGCGGCGTGTGAATCCTGCCACGGCCCCGGTTCCGCACACGTCAGGGAACCGACGAAGCCCGGCTTGATCATCGCTTTCACCCGTGACAGCAAGACGCCGATCGATGCACAGGCCGGCGTGTGTCTTGCGTGCCATGCCGGAGGTGCGCGCCAGGACTGGATCGGTTCGGTGCACCAGCAACATCAGCTTTCCTGCACCGATTGCCACAACCCGATGGCGCGGCTTTCGCCCGAGGGCGTGCTGGCCGACAACTCCATCAACCAGGTGTGCAGCACTTGTCATCAGGACATCCGCGACAAGTTCAACCGCCGCTCGCACATGCCGCTGCCGGAAGGGCAGATGTCCTGCGTCGATTGCCACAACCCGCACGGCACCTTGAACGCGGACCTGATCAAGACCGATACGGTCAACGAGACCTGTTACGCCTGCCATGCCGAGAAACGCGGACCGTTCCTGTTCGAGCACGCGCCGGTGCGCGAGAACTGCCTGGCCTGCCACGATCCGCACGGTTCCAACCAGCAGGCGCTGCTGGTGCTGCCGGTGCCGATGCTGTGCCAGCAGTGCCACACCATGACGGGGCATCCCAACGATCTGTTGACGACGGCGGGGCTCGCGACCGGGCCCGCGCCGGACGAGCGGTTGATCGGCCGCGCCTGCCTGACCTGCCACGCCAACATCCACGGTTCCAACAATCCCTCCGGTTCGAGGTTCCATAAATAGCGCCATCGCGGCGCAGCGGCACAATGCATGCGCAAACTGCTCGTCACATCGCTGGCCGTCACCATTGCCGCAGCCTTAATGGGCACGCGGGCATTGGCCGATTCCAGCGACAGCGCGCGCGTGGGCGACATCCAGTACGGCAATGCGCTCGATCCCACCGGCTGGGCGCCGCTTGCGTGGCCCGATCCGCGCGGGTTCTCGTGGCTGCACGCCGGCATGCTGCGGACGCCCAGCGGCGTGCTGTATCCGTATCCGCCGCAACGCGATGACAAGGGTTCGCCGCTGTACAGGAACAGCGACTGGGTCTATTCGGGCTTCCTGCAACTGGGCTACCTGCACGTGGGCGGCGATACCCATGCCGAATTCTTCCGCCAGTACGCAGGCTGGAAGAACGGCATCGCGCTAGGCCTGTTCGCGCTGTACGCGGACAACCCCAAAACCGGCCAGTACGTCGAACTCCGCGGCAGCCGGTTGAGTGGTGACGACCAGTACTACCGCCTGCGCGCCGGACAATACGGTGTCTACAAGATCGAGGCGTTCTACCGCGACATTCCCCACGACGTCACCACCAACGCCTATCCGCTGTGGAACGGCGTCGGCAGTACCGATCTGACGCTACCCGCACCGCTGGTGCCCGGCGGCAGCACGCCGGCGCAAGTCGCGGCTGTCGACAAGACGCGTCCGCGGCAAACCCTCGGGCTCACGCGCCGGCGCGAGGGCCTCAGCTTCGAAGACAACTTCTATCGCGACTGGACCGGCTACATCTCGATCGTCAACGAAAAGCGTACCGGTGACCAGCTGTGGGGTGGCCCGATGTATTTGAACTACATCCTCCAGGACAACGGCGGCGCGCTGGAAACGGTGCGCCCGGTCGACTTCACCACCACCGACGTCAGCATGGGCCTGCGTGACGTCGGCACGATCTGGCAATTCCAGTTGAACTACACCGGTTCGTTCTTTCGCAACCACAAGGACGAGTTGAATTACCAGAGCCCGTTCGCGCTGACGAACGTGGTTGGCGTGCCGCAGGTCGCGAACATCTACCAGGGTCAGTTTTCACTGGAACCCGACAACGACTACCACAACCTGCGCGCGGAACTTTCGCGCAGCCTGAAGTGGAACGGCCAGCTCTCGCTGGCCGCAGCGTGGGGCACCATGCGCCAGAACGATCCGCTGCTGCCACCGGTCACCTGCACCGGCACCGGCGGCATCTTCATTTCGCCGTCGGCCGACTACACCTTCAACTGCGCCAACTGGAACACCACGGCGGCACTGTCGCAGCAGACCGCGAACGCGCGCATCGACACCGGCCTGCTCAACGCAAAGATCACGCTGCATCCTTCTCCGAAACTCGGCTGGCATGCGGGCCTGCGCTGGTACCGCGAAGACAACAAGACCAGCTACCTCGCCTTCAATCCATTGACCGGACAGTACGGCTACATCGTCGAGAACGGTTCGCAGGGCAGCATCATCCCCGGCCAGATCGGCATCTTCGACCCGCGCAATCCGCTGTACGCATCTTACGTGACCCAGGTGCGCGCGATCCCGTTCGGCTACACCGACACTGTGTTCGATACCGGCATCGACTGGCGCATCAGCGAAAACAACACCCTCAACCTGACCTGGAGCTTCGACCGCGACCAGCCGAAATACCGCGAACGCAAGCTGGTAAGCGAGCAGCGCGTGAAGCTGTCATGGGTCGATCGCGCGCTGGGCAAGGGCACGCTGCGTTTCGACTACGAATTCGCGTACCGCAACGGCGGCCCTTACAACTACGACCCTTATGAGCCGTTCTATTCGACCGCGCTGCCCGGCTTCGTGACGCCGCCGCTCGGCAACGTAGCGTTCACCACCGACGCGATGCGCAAGTACGACTTGAGCAACCGCATCGAACACAAGTTGCACGCGACGCTGATCTATCCGATCGGCGACACCGCCACGATCTCGGCCGTCGCGTACGCGACGCGCGACGACTACGGCGCCGCGATCGGTCGGCAAGCCACTCGCAACAGCGGTTTCGATTTGTCGTGGGATTGGCAGCCCTCGCCGCAGACCAGCATGAGCGCCAACCTGGGGCGCGACGATTCGAGCCTGAATTTCTCGAACGTCCGCGACGACGAAAACATCACGAGCGCACCCGGCCGTAATAATCCATCGCTGGGTGGCTCGCTTTTCCCGCTTGCCAACCAGTGGCAGAGCATCGACCACGAGCGCGACTACAACGCGGGCCTCACGTTCCGCCACGATTTCGGGCGCGTGCGCGCCGATTTGAGTTACACCTACACCTACGCGCTCGGCAGGATCGGCTACGTGTTCGCCTCGCCCGGCGCGCTGCCCATCACGCAGCAACCCTTCGTCGATACCGTGGGCAACGCCTTCCCGGACAACCACTATCACATCAATACCCTGCAGCTTGGCTTCGACGTCTCCTTCTCGCGCACGTTCGGCGTGCGGGTGTTCGACATTTTCGAAACCGGCAGCTTTGCCGATTGGCACTACCTCGGCCTGCAGGGCAATCTCGTGATCGATCACAGGATCTACACCGATCTCGGGCCGCAGCCGCACTACAGCGCCAACCTAGTCGGCGTGATGCTCAACATGAAACTGTGAGGACGTCGCCATGATCGCCTCGCGTACGCACTGCCGCGCCGCAATCGTTTCCTCGATTTCTTTGGTGGCGATGGCCCTCGGCGTGGCGCTGGCCGCGACCGCGCCGTTCGACGATTTGCGCAAGCAGGCGCCGATTCACGGCGACGCGGCGGCGGGCGCGACCAAGGCCGCGACCTGCGCGGCTTGTCACGGCACCAAGGGCATCGCCACCGCGCCGACGTTCCCGAACCTTGCCGGGCAATCGGAAACGTATCTCTACGTGCAGTTGCGCGCGTTCAAGGACGGGGCTCGCGACAACGCGGTCATGCAACCGCTGGCGGCGCCCCTGACGGATCGCGACATGCGCGACCTTGCAGCACACTTCGCATCCCTGCCGGGCAAGCCGGCATCCGGTGAGACGCAAACCTCCTCGCGCGGCTACACGCTGTTCCACGACGGCGATCCCGCGCAAGGCGTGCCGCCCTGCCAAGGGTGCCACGGCATCGATGGCAGGGGCCCTCGCCCCGATCCGGCCCGCACCGCGCCGCAACCAGCATGGTCAACCTTCCCGGCGCTGGCCGGACAGAACCCGCTCTACGTGGCGGAGCAGCTCAAGGCCTTCCGCGACAGCAAACGCATCGGCACCAGCAACAGCAGGATCATGCAGGGCGTCGCACGCAACCTGAGCGAAGCGGACATGCGCGCGCTCGCCAGTTACCTGTCGAATTTGTAGGAAGTCCGCTTCCCCATGAAGGCACTCGCACCGGCGCGCTGCGCTTCTTCGCCGATGGCATGCCAGGGAGACAGTCTGACTCGAATACTGCAACCAAGTGCATTATTCAAAAAGCCGTCGGCAACGTGATCCGAGAACGTTACGCACAAAATTACTCACGGATCGACACCGTCGTACTGCCCACCACTGCCGACAGTAATCGGCTTCAGGCGACAAGCGAAGCGCACGTTACACATACAAGGCGCATACCCACCACGCATGTCATCGTTCCACAAAGGCGCATGATTGCAAAACTGGCTCACACGCGTGCCTTGTTCGTTTGCGCTGCAGCCGGCATGGGAACGCCTTGTGCGACGCGCTGGCGGCGGCGTTGGGGCAGCGGGGAAAGGGGCCACCACAACTTCGCGCAAAGAAAATTCCCGCCTGCATGTAGCCGTGGCAGTTCGTCATGCCGCGTCGCGTGACAACGCCTCAAGGGCAGCCCGTGCGAGAAAGCCGGAGCGGGTCTCGCCGCGCGTTTTCGCGTGCCGGTCGATGGTGTCCAGCAACCGATCCGGCAGTGTGATGTTGACGCGCGTGGCCTTGGTGGACAGCTTGGCAATGTCCACGTCCACCACGCCCCAGGTCCAGCCACGCCAAGCCTTGCGGCGCCGCAACGTTTCCAGCGTGGACGCGACGGGCGGAGCCTTGCCCGCGTCGACGGCATCCTCCAGGTACAGCAAGACGGCTTCCTCGGCGTTCGCGATGGCCTCGTCCAATGTACCGCCCGCCGAGAAACACCCCGGCAGGTCAGGCACCGCCACGCCATACGCGTGCTGAGCGTCGCCGAGTTCGATTGCAATGGGGTAGCGCATGGTGGCCTCCTACAACCCGGCCTGTTTGCGGATCGCCGCAATCAAGCCTTTGCCAAGGTCTTTCCTGGGGTGCGGGACGATCACGGTTACACCGGCCTTGTTGCGGTATTTGTGGTGACTGCCGCGCACCGACACCCGCGCAAACCCGTGGGCTTCCAGTTCCTTGATCAGGTCCGCGCTGGTCACGTGTGTATTATACGCACTCATGCCGTGGTATGCGAGCCCGTGGCTCGCCCGCTGGCATGGCTTCGCTGACAGTGCGGTGCCTGCGGTGCTCGTGACACGGTGAGTGTCGGCCCGGACGATACTCGGCGTGGTTGTACGCGGCCTTGACCTGTGCCGTTCGGCATGTGCCAACTGCCGTTCGATCACGTCGGTATTCCATCCCTGCTCGTGCAACATGGTGCTGGCCATGCCGCGGAACCCGTGGCCGGTCATCTCGTCGCCGGTGTTGTACTCGCACGTCAGGCTGTATGCAATCGAACGGATTCGGACAGCATGCAACAAAAAACCCGCACGGCTGGCGGGTTTCACGGGATTTGCTGGACTGGATGGGACGGTGTTGGACGGGTATTTGGTGCCGACAGTCTGACTCGAACAGACGACCTACCGCTTACAAGGCGGTTGCTCTACCAACTGAGCTATGCCGGCGTATGTCCTGCGGATTCTTGCACGAACCGTCCGTGGCGGCGTGCGCGCCGCATTATCGCAGGAACCCGGGCGCTGCCGACTGGATCGGCAGGACCGCCGATCTGAAGGCCCCCGGATCAATTCCAGGGCAGGCTCCGGCGGCCCGAAGGGCGAGCCACACGGATGTGGCGAGCAGCGCCGCAGGTTATTCCGAGGTTCCAAAGCAGTCGATCGGCTTGGCCTGCAAATCGTTGCGGCCGGGCAGCCACGCCTGCCAGTCGAACGCAGCCCCGGCCTTCACCGCGTAGTCCACCCAGTACGCCGGTTCGGTATCGACGCGCTGCTTGACCTTGGCCGGAAAGCCCAGTTGCTGCAGTTTGGCCACCCGGCTCTGCGCGTTCGATTCGTTGTCGAACAGGCCCAGCGAGATCGTGTTCTGCGAGTCGCCGGCGGTTACCACATAGTAATCGTTGATGCCCTTGTCCGCGAGCTTGCGCGCGTCGTTCAATGCCGTCTCGCGATCGGCGGTCGCGGGCAGGTAAACCCAGAATCCGCGCGAATGGCTGACCTGTTCCTCGCGGTACTGGATCCTCGCCACGTGCGGCGAAAGTGCCTGCATCGCGGCACGCATGTCGACCGCGGTGGTGAAGGCACCGAGCGTGCTGCAGGTTTCAGCTGCGGAGGGAGCGGCCGGTGGCAACGCGCCCGGAACCGCAGCCCTGGCCGGCCGCTCCGGGAGCAAGCGCAATTCAGTGACGCCGGGGTCGGCCGCGGGAGGCAGCGCACGCGCCGGCGCACGCCCGAACAGCAACCATGCACCGGCTGCGAGGTTCAGGGCCAGCAACAACAGGAACAGGAGTCGGACGAACATCGTTTTCAGCGCCCAGCATGGCCCGCTCGAAGCGGCTGTTGTGAAAAACATGGCCATGGAGCTCTCGGCCATGGATGGCGGCTCTCAGGGCCGCTCTGATGTTCGTGATCTTGAGCCCGCGCCGCTCATCAGTTCCCCAACGAAACCACGATCAGGGATGATCGCACAACTGTGCCGCCCAGACCGCGAGGCCGCGCAACACGGCGTGATCCAGCAACCGCACCGGCAACCCATCGCGCGCGAGCCATTCAGCCAGCCGCGCGGCCCACCCGCCATGCAACCAGACATGCTCCGCGCCGGAATTTTTCCTGGATCGCGCCACGAACCATTCCACCAGCGCGCCGGCCGACGCCCAGCAACCGGCTTGCAGCGCTGCCGCGGTGTCATCGCGCGCTTCCGCCGCGAATGCATCGGGGTTGCGATCGGCGATGGCGGTGGCGGCGTGCAATGTCTGCAGCATGCGTTCCGGCGACAACGCGATCATGCCCTCGGTGTGCATTCCGTCGGCGGCCACGGCGTCCAGCGTGAGCGCGGTGCCACAGCCGGCCACGACGCAGCCGCCGGATGCGTGCGTGTGCGCGGCGAGCATCGCGAGGAAGCGATCGATGCCCAGCCGCTCGGGTTTCGCATAGCTGTTGGTGAGGCCGCACGCGCTGCGTGGCGTGCGCAGCCATTCGATCCGCTCCGCCGGGATCGAATCCAACGCCGCGCGCGCGTTTTCCGCGCGCCCGGCGGACGCGACCGATGCAATCCACACCCGCGCTGGACGCGGCCAATGCCCCAACCCATCGCGCATTGCGGCAACGAAATCCGGCCGGTCCCAATCCAGCGCGAAGACGTCCGCGGGTTCGCCGCGTTCGAGCCGCGCCGCCTTCGCGCGCGAATTGCCGAGGTCGAACAGCCAGGTTTCCGGGCGTGCGCCGCTCACTTCGCGCGCACCGAGACTTCGGCGCTGTCGAGGCATTCCACGCCACCGGCACGACGCACGCGCAAGGCACCACGCGGATCCACGCCTGCAGCCGTACCCTCGAACGCGCCCCGCACGCCATCGACGCGGATCGCACGGCCCGCCAACGCGTCACGCGCAGCCCACGCATCCGCAAAAGCGGCGAAACCGGAATCGCCGAACACGTCCAGGGCGTCGACCAGCCGCGCGACCAGCGCAGCCGCCAGGGTGTTGCGCGACGGCGTTTTGCCGCCGCACAAATGTTCCAGGTCGGTGCATCGCCGATCGAGTGCACGGCGCATCGCCTGCGGCACCCGCAGGTTGATGCCGACGCCGATGACGGCGTGGCAAGGTCCCATGAATTCACCGCCCAACTCGATCAGGATGCCGCCGAGCTTGGCATCGTCGTGCACCAGGTCGTTGGGCCACTTCAGCCCCACGCCGCCCGCGCCGCAATCTTCCAATGCGTTCGCCACCGCGATGCCCACCGCAAGCGACAGCCCCGACAGGGCCGCGTAGCCGCAGGCAAACTGCTTCAGACACGAGAACTGCAGGTTGGCCGCTGGAGGCGAAAGCCACTGCCGCCCGCGCCGGCCGCGTCCGGCATCCTGCCAGTCGGCGAAGACGAAGGAGCGATCCGGCAAGCCGCCGGCACGCCGCAGACACTCGCTCGACGTCGAGTCGAGGCGCCAATGGTTTTCGATCCCGCCGATGCGGTGCCTGACCGCGGCGGGGAGTGCCGCACGGATCGCTGCGGGATCGAGCCACTCCAGCGGCGGCGCCAGACGATAACCCGCGTCGCCCGATTCGATGTCCAGACCGGCGGCCCGGAGCGCCTCGATCTGTTTCCACACCGCCGCCCGTGAAACGCCCAGCCGCCGCGCCATGTCGGGGCCGGCATGGCAATCGCCGGACGCCAGCAGCGCCAGCACCGCGGGCACGCCCGCGGCAGCCCCGCGCGTGCCTTTCCGGCTCGCTGGCACGCGCCGGCGGGATGTGTCAGTATGGGATTTCAACATGCGCTGATTCCGGGGGCTGCATGAGACGCTCGTCGTTGTGGTTGACAGTGTTGCTGATCGGCGGCGTGCCATTGACTGCTGTGGCGGTCGATTATGGCCCGAATGCACCACTGCTTGCCGCGGACACCAACGCGCCGCAACTGCCCGGCTCCCAGGTGAACGCAGCCGCGCGCGGCGAGATGCCGAAGCCCGACATCATGGCCGATACCGAAGAGGGCGGCGGCGGTTCCGCGCCCACGCCGCAACGCATGACGCCCTCCACCTCGTCGCTGCGCCCCGCCACTCCCGCGCAGGGCCTCGGTCCCGCGGCGCGCAACAAGCCGCGTGCGCCCGCGACCCGTCCGGTACCCGTGCTGCCCACCGCTTCGTGGCAATCGCTGCTGCCGGGCTCGATTCAATAGTAGTGCGATCATCCATGATCGCCGTTTCATTGGCGAAGTGACGAGCACACAGGCCTCAAGTCACAAACATCACCGCTGCCATCCTTGGCCTGACTTTCACACAGCGGCTTCGTCGGCGTTGACGCGCCCTTCCGGTCCTCACATCTCCGCGAAGCTGACGTGGAAACACGCGCCCCCCAGTTCGCTCGAACGATCGACGTGCAACACGCCGCGATAGCCGCGCACGACGTCGTCGACGATCGCAAGACCGATGCCGTGCCCCTGCACACGCTCGTCACCCCGCACGCCGCGTTGCAGCACCTTGTCCAGTTTTTCCAGCGGAATGCCCGGACCGTCGTCCTCGACCCGAATGTCCAGCCCCGCGCGCCATGACCGCGGATCGACCGGCGCAATGCGCACCACCCGCAGCAGTACCTGGTGGTTGGCCCACTTGAAGGCGTTTTCGAGCAAGTTGCCCAGCAGCTCCAGCAGGTCGCCTTCCTCGCCATAAAAACGTGCGCCCTCGTCGATGTCGAATTCGCACAGGATGTTCCTGGATGCGTACACCCGCTCGAGGCTGCGCACCACCGCCTCGGCGTGGGCTTGCACGGCAATCGGCGGCGCGAACGTGGAATGCCCGGAAGCCTTGGCGCGCGCAAGCTGGTAGGCGACGATCTGGTCCATGTGCTGCACCTGGTCCAGCAGGTCCTGGCGCAACCCGGTTTCCGGATCGGGCGATTCCAGCCGCGAACGCACCACCGCCAAGGGGGTTTTCAGGCTGTGCGCCAGGTCGCCCAGCGTATTGCGATAGCGCTTCAGGTGTTCGCGTTCGCCTTCGATGAAGCGGTTGAGGTTGCGGGTGAGCACGGTGACTTCGCGCGGATACGGCCCGATCAGCCGTTCGGCGCTGCCGCGCTCGATCATCGCGATGTCGCGTGCCACGCGTCGCAGCGGCGAAAAACTCCAGCGCAACAGGATCTGCTGCAACACCAGCAGCGCCAGCCCCAACGCACCCAGCCAGCCGAACAGCGTGCGCCGGTACGCCACCAATCCGGCCTGGTACAAGGCTTCGTTTTCGGCGATGTAGATGGTGAGGCGGTAGCCCTTGCCGTTGAGCGGAATCCATTCCACGCCCTGCCCCAGCACGTACAGCTGCCCCGCCGGCGTCGCGACCGGTCCGTCGAAACGCGTTACCCCGGGTTGCAGCAGAGCGTTGAACGGCAACTCGCGGCCCAGCGCGGACGGCGCCGACCACTGGAAATCGTTTTCACCGACGATCACCGCGTACAGACCGGAACCCGGCCTCAGGAAATCGGGATTCGGCGGCGGCATGTCCGGCGGGTATGCGCGGTCGCGGCTGCTGACGTCGACGCCCGCGAGATACGCATAGGCGTAACTCTGCAGGCGCCCGCGTAGTCCCGCCAGAGCCGCGTGTGCGTAAGCGCGGTCCAGTGCAAAACCGGTGATGCCGAGAAACCCGACCAGCACCAGCAAGGTTGCAATGGTGGAACGCGAGACCAGCGACAGCGGCCTGCGTGAGGCAGTGTCCTCGGAAGCCATCCAGCCCAACCCTTCGTGCAGTCAACGCCGACCGCAATGATCGCCATGATCGCCGCGGGCACCCTGCGCACGCAACTGCGGGAACCGCCACGGACGGATCATTCGGCAGGCGTTTCGTCGCGCGCAATCGCGAAGCGGTAGCCGCGGCCACGCACCGTTTCGATCGGTTTCAGGTTGCTGTCGGGGTCGAGCTTGCGCCGCAGGCGGCCAATGAACACTTCCAGCACGTTCGAGTCGCGGTCGAAATCCTGCTGGTAGATGTGCTCGGTCAGATCGGCCTTCGAAACCAGTTCGCCGGCATGCAGCATCAGGTATTCCAGCACCTTGTATTCGTAGCTGGTGAGGTCGGTGGGCTTGCCTTCGACCGTGACCGTCTGCGCGGTGGTATCGAGACGGATCGGCCCGCACGACAGCACCGGCTTGGCCCAACCCGACGCACGCCGCACCAGCGCGTTGATGCGCGCCAGCAATTCCTCGACGTGGAACGGCTTGACGAGATAATCGTCGGCGCCGAATTTCAGTCCCTCCACCTTGTCCTGCCACGAGGAACGCGCAGTCAGGATCAGGACGGGATAGCTGTGGCCTTCCTTGCGCAGCATTTCGATCAGCTCCATGCCGGACAACTTGGGCAGGCCAAGGTCCACGATCGCCAGGTCGAACGGCACTTCGCGCCCGAGGTAAAGCCCTTCCTCGCCGTCGGCGGCGGCGTCGACCGCGAAGCCATCGCGCTTCAGGCGCGCCGCCAGCGTTTCACGCAACGGCGCTTCGTCTTCAACCAGCAGGATACGCATCAGTGTCCTCCTTGATCGGATCTGGACTTGCTCGAATGGCCCTGCGCTTGCGGGTTCGAATGCAACTGCATCACCTGCACCTTGCCTTGCGGCGTCAGTACCTTGATTCGGTACACGTTGGTCTGCCCACGCGACACTGTATCCGCCGCAAGGATATGCCCGCGCGTCTGGTGCTGCACCTGCCGGACGGCCTGCTCCAGGTTGACCGGATGGGAAGCGGGCGGAGGCGTGGGCGCCGAACGCGGCGGCGCTGCCGAGGCATCGATGGCGCACACCACCAGGACGCCCGCCAGCATCGTGGACAAAATACTGATTTTCATGGCCGTCGCGGGCCTCGTGCGAAACTTCAGCCCCCGATCATCCGGTCACCCATTGAATTCGTGCTGAACATGCCATCGGGCCGCTGACAGGCCGGCGTCAGGCGGCACGGCGCCCGGCATGCAGACGGACTTCGCCCAGCGCGGCTTCGACGGCTTCCCAGCCCGCACCCATCGCGTGCGCCCGCTCCGACAGGATCCGCCGGAAGGCCTTGCCGCCGGCCTCGCCGTGGTACAGCCCCAGCAGGTGGCGCGTCATCGCCGCGAGCCGGATGCCGCCCGCGCGCTGACGCTCGATGTAACCGCGCATGCGCAGCATCACTTCTTCGCGCGACGGCGGCGTCGCACCCGTCAACGCGGCATCGATGCGCGCGAGTGCGTACGGGTCGTGATAGGCAAGCCGGCCGAGCATCACGCCATCGACGTGTTGCAGGTGCGCCTGCACGGCGTCCAATCCGTCGATGCCGCCATTGATCACCACCCTCAGTTCGGGGAATTCGCGCTTCAAACGGTAGACCCGAGCGTAGTTGAGCGGCGGCACCTCGCGGTTCTGTTTCGGCGACAGCCCCTGCAACCACGCCTTGCGCGCATGCACGATCAAGACTTCCACGCCCGCGTCGACCATGCGCGAGGCAAACGCGAACAGGTCGCCGTCGTCATCCTGGTCGTCCACGCCAATCCGGCACTTCACCGTCACCGGCACGCGCACGGCGTCGCGCATCGCGCGCACGCAATCGGCCACCAGCGCGGGCTCGCGCATCAGACAGGCACCGAAGCGCCCTGACTGCACGCGATCGGAAGGGCAACCGGCGTTGAGGTTGATCTCGTCGTAACCTGCCGCTTCGCCAAGGCGCGCCGCCAGTGCCAGTTCGCGCGGTTCCGCGCCACCCACCTGCAAGGCAACGGGATGCTCCTCGACGTTGTGCGCCAGCAGGCGCGCGCGATCGCCATGCACGAGCGCGGCCGCGGTCACCATTTCGGTGTACAGGCGCGCGTTCGGGCCGAGCAGGCGATGGAAATACCGGCAGTGCATGTCGGTCCAGTCCATCATCGGCGCAACGCAGATCGACCACGGTTCTAAGTGATTGGTTTCACGTGGAACGCTGAAACTTTCACCACTTTTCATTCCCGGTTATTCCCGATTGATCCTTGCCAATCCCGAGTTGGGTGTGCCAAATTCGTACCACTTCGCCAGTGGTACACCGGACATGCCTACCTTCCAGAAACGCGCCAAGTCGTGGCGGGCCATCGTACGCCGCAAGGGCTTCGCAGAATCGTCCAAGAGCTTCCCCACCCTCGGCATGGCCAAGACGTGGGCGGAACGCTTGGAACGCGACCAGGCGCAGCGCATTGCGGCTGGCAAGACCGACGCCGACTTCATGACGGTTGTCCAGTGCATCGAATGGTACATGGACCCGGAGCGCGAACACGAGGCATGGGGGCGATCGAAAGAGGCCGACTTGAATCGCCTCAAGGGCTACGAGATTGCCGGCAGAATCGCCGCGGAGTTGAGGGCATCCGACTATATCAAGCACATTGAGGGGCGCCGCAGGATGGGCGCAGGACCGGCTACGGCATCAAATGATCTGGTGTGGTTGCGGCAGGTCTTGCGCGCGGCGCGGACCGGCAAGAGAGTTCCGGTCAACCTGCAAGAGTTGGACGATGCGGCGGCTGACTTGCGTCGGCGTCGGGTGATCGCGAAGCCGAAGGAACGGGATCGTCGGCTGTCAGCGGACGAGGAAAAGACGTTGCTTGCGCACTTCGCGGCGCGCGATGATCGCGCGGAGATACCCATGCGCGACATCATGCTGTTCGCGCTGGCGACAGCGAGGCGTCAGGAGGAAATCACGCGCCTGCTATGGAAAGACCTTCGGAAGGACAATGGCACGGCGTGGTTGAATGACGTCAAGCATCCGCGCAAGAAGATCGGCAACCGCAAAGAGTTCCGCATGACGCGCCAGGGCTGGGCGATCATCGAGCGCCAAGTAGAGACCGATGATCGCGTGTTCCCGTACAAGGCGAAGTCCGTGGGAACAGCGTTCACCAATGCGTGCCACCTGCTCGAAATCGAAGACCTGCACTTCCACGACCTTCGCCACGAGGCGACCAGCCGGCTATTCGAGCGCGGCTATGCCATTCAGGAGGTCGCGCAGTTCACGCTGCACGAGTCGTGGGCAAGCCTCAAACGCTATACCCACCTGAAACCGAAAGACGTGAAAGAGCGGTAGCCCCGATCGCCGGCCGCAGCCTGGCGGTGTCGGCTCGCCTGACTCGCGGGGCTCGACCATTACGAGGGGGCCTCGATATGGTGCCATCGGAGAGCGTCGCGAGGACATCGGCCCCGCCGAGCTGGAAGCCGAGCGTGCCAGTATCAGGAGTTAGAACTTCACTTCCGCGCCGATTACGCTGAACCTTGCGATTCGATGTCGATTCCGAACGTGGTGGTGGTGATCCTGCCGTTCGGCATGTACTTGAGGTTGATCTGCATATTCCCAGCAGATCCTTGATCTCCACCCGTGTGTTGCCCGACCTGCGCATCGAACACGATGGATTGATTGGCTGTGCAGTTTTGGTAGGCCGACGCGCTGTTGGTGACCGTGGCCGGACCGGTGGGATACTGGCTCGATTGAGTCCAGACGAATTCGACCTGATAGTTCGAAACAGACGCTCCGGATGGCAACCATGTCCCGGAAGTGCTCGGGGTATTGCCGGAAGCGTTACCCGCCACCGTAACGGAATACGTGCCGTCCGACTTGATCTGAACATTGATGTTAGAGTCCATCGACGGGCTGACGACACCGCTCGAATGGGCGATGAAGTTCGCGCCGTTGATGGGCAACGGATAATTTGCGGTCCCTTTGGCGGCATAGAGCGTGTTGAGATCGGCGCTTTCAGACGCGATCCCCGTCGCCGCGGCAGCGCTGCCGTAAATGATATTGGCGTAGCGGTTGCTGGTGTCCGAACCCGCAACGTTGATTCCGGCCGTGCGCGCCTTCGTGGTGCCCGCCAAGTACGGATCGAAGATGCTGTCAAGATCGACGTCTTTGGATTGGATGCCGGAAGTCACCAGATGGCCTCCAGCAGGCGACGCGCGAATCCGCGCTTGCGCGGCTCGATCTTCGCGCGGTCGAGGGCGCGTTCCAGTTTGGCGATGCGCTTGGTGAGACGATCGATTTCCTGCCCGGCCCATATCGCCTGTTCGTACGCCATGCCTGCGTAGTTGAGGGACAGGTATTGCTTGCCGCCCTGATCGAACTCGCCGACGTGCTCGGGCGCGATCTTTTGCACTTCCTGCGCGACCGAGCCGAGTCCATGCCAGCCGTTCGACTTGAGCGTATAGCTCACGAATGGAACCGAGCGGTGCAGCGGTCGCGCCTTGAACTTGCGGATGTTGCGCTTGAGGCGGCGATCGGAAGACGTTGCGTTGAAAGTGGTGCACGTGAGTGCAGCGGTCGCGACAGCACCACTGAACGTCCCGGTCGTAGCAGAAACAGAGCCGCCCGACAGATTGCCGCTAAATGTGTCCGCCGTCACCGTGCCGGAGAACGCCCCCGAAGGAGCAGTTATCGCGAAATTCCATGTCAATGTTCCATTGACATTGAAGGTTCCACATTGGCCAGCGTTTGTATAAAAAGCAATGCTGCCGGTGGTGGATCGGTTGATGATGTACGCAGTGGGATCAGAGGGTCCAGACAAGCCCATGCCGATGCCCAGGATATTTGAATAGCCTGTGCTACTCAGCGCGATGCCGTCTCCGCTCGAAACCGAAACGCCTACAATTGATTTGAAGCTCTTTGTGCCAGTGATCGTTTCTGTACCAGCAACGTGCACCACGGATGCATCGTTGGCCGGCGTGTAGCCGAGTGCGCCTGCGACGTTCAGCGCGGTCACGTTGAAAACGACGTTGCCGGTTCCATCGAAGCCGACCGCCGCGGCGGTGGCGAAGCCACTGATCGAGAAGTTGCGCGCGGTGGCGAGTTTCGTGGCTGCTACGGCGGTGCCGTTGATCGGAAGGTACTGGCCCGAAAGATTCGCGCTCGCGGCATAGTACGCCGCGCCGTCGGTGAATACGGTCAGTGCAGACCCTTGCGTGATCGATACACCGGCGCCGGATGGGCCTTGCGCCGTCAGCGTGTAGGCGCCGGTCGTGCTGTTGACGATGATCCAGTGCGAGCCTGCGATCAGAGGTAAAACGATTATGGCGTTGGAGGTCAGCGCACCGGTGACAATAAGCGTTGTAACACCAAGTGTCGAAGGATCAGGTACCACCGTGCCGCCAGTCGTGTCGATCGTGTAGGCGCCCACGGCAGGCAATCCGATCCATCCCTGCGATCCTGTTGCATCCGGACTTTTTGTATTGTTGTCGGCGTAACTTATCCATAGCCCATTTCCGGATCCCATCATCAATACAGCCCCGGACGGGTAGCCGCCGATGTTTGCGTTCCCGGAGAAGGTCGAATCGAATGGCCACATGTAACCGGCTTGCTGCCATATCTGCGCCGTCGTGGCGTTCTTGATGATGCCGTTGAAATCCGCACCGAATGGCGGAATGCCGCCCGATGCGATCGGCTCCATGTTCACCGACGTGAAGCCGGTCTGATAGCTCGCGGTGCCTGGCGTTGATCCCGGCGTCAGCGGAACGGTATTGACCGGCCCTGCGCCGCTCCCCGATGCAAAGGCTACGGTGAGCTTGATCGGGGCATTGGACTTCTGCATGTTTCAGGCCTCTGAAAATGAAAAGGCCGCTACATGAGCGGCCTTCGGGAATGCTTGTTGGGTTCGGGTTACGGGTTGACGGTGATCGTGACGCCGACACCTGCCGGGCGCGGCATCATGGATGCTTGCTGCAATACCGCCGCTTCCCACGATTCCAGTGCGAAATTGAACACGTATGAAATCTGCATCGGAGTTGCGCTTTCCAGCACGTAGCATGATCCGCGCGTCGTGCCCTGCCCGTTGAACATGAAGTTCAGCAGCGCGTTCATGGATTGCGCGGTGAAACTTGAAATGTTCGCGAGCGCCTTGGTTAGGATCAGCACGCGATAGGCATCATCGGTCAGCGTGTAGAGCGTGCCGCCCTGCGGGCCGTTGTAGAACGGCGCCTGGTTGAACGGTTCAGCATCCGGCAGCGCTTCATCGAAACCGAAGAAGTCATTCGACACCGGGATGTTGATCGTGCGCGGGATGTTGACGATACGGCCCCACGTGTCCAGGCCGAAGCCGACGGCGGTGTAAACGTCCCACACGTTCGCCATGAAGGCGTCGAAATCGGCCCACGGATCGATCGCGGCATTCGCGGCCTGAATCAAGCCGGTCAGGATGGGCGACGTGGCGTATTGCGAAAGGAACGTGGCCGAAGCATCCACAGCGCCAGCGGCATTCTTCACGACAGCGTCACCGTGATGTTGTCAGCGCTCAAGGTGGGCAATTGGTCGATGCCCATGGCCAGCGATGTTGCGGTCGGGCTTGGTGCCGTGCCGATGCCGATCGACAGCAATTCCACGCCGTTCCCGATCGCGGAAATTCCCGCGAAGTAGCGGCCGGCGTACAGCGTCGAGGCGATGCGCGCGCGTGAGCCGCCGTCCTGGCCATTGAACGCCGCAAGGATGGCATCCTGCACCAGTTGGGTGATATTGGACGGCACGCTGGTGTTGTTGACGATGCTCACCGCGAAGTACACCGGGACGGACGTGGGGGCTTCCCATTTCACCGTGTAGGCGGGATACGGCAAGACGCCGGTGGATGAATCGGTGTAGGTGTACGTGGTGTTGCCGTTGTACGCGCAGCCCAGCGATTTCTTGCTCCAGATGGCCTTTGCCACGTCGGCAGCGGCGCCGCCGGCCACGGCGACATAAATCGAGTTGCCGATGATCGGGTAATTGGTCGGCCCGGTGTTGACCGTGGCGTTCGTGGAGTTGTCCGTGACGTACGCATCGATCACGTTCGGAACCGCAAGCACCGCGGCGAGCACGGATTGGATGGAGTTCAGCGCGTTGACGCCGACGGAGTTCTGCCGGCGTGCCTCAAAATCAGCGCGGGATTCTTCGTTCACGCCCGGAACGCCCGCGGTGGCGTTCGTCACCGATTCCCATCCTGAGATGGCTTTGTAGATCGTCGTCAGCGTGCCAACCTCGCACGCGATCGGCCCCGGCGTCAGGCATTGGAACTGCCCCACGATGCTGCCAGACGAGGCGATCGTGACCGCCGACAGCAGCGCGTATTGGTTGCCCGCGGTGTCCTGCGCGATTGCTCCGGCCGGGATCACGGTTCCGGCAAGCCCGTTGCACGTACCGGCCACCAGCGTGCCCGACGCGGCGATGCGCTTCATGAAGTAGATCGCGCCGATGGCGTCCTGCATCACGCCCGCGGCATTGGCCGGATCGACTTGGTTCACGATCTCGGCGATCTGCGCGTTCTTGTCGCTGATGATCGCGGCCTGGGACTGCGCAAGCTGGCCCTGCGGCGACGAAAGCGAAAGCGACAAGTTGCCGCCGAACGCAAGCTGTTGATCCGATTGCACGCCCGCAAGGATGGCGGCATCGGTCGGCAATACCAGCCCGTTCGGCGTCCACTGGATGGCTGGCACGGAAGTTGCAGTCATGTTAGAAACTCGCGACGATTGGGGTATTGGTATCGGTACTCACCACGATCACGGACCCGGTGAGCTGACGGTCTTTGTTGAGCCCAAGGCTGACCACGGTCACGGAGACCACGCCGGCCACGGTGAGCGCGGCCTGCTCCAGCAGGTTCGTGATGTAGGACCGCGGCGGCAGCTTGCCAAGCAGCGACTGGAAGTACGGCAGGCCCAGTGTCACGCCATACCAGCACTCGCCCTGAAACGTGCGGATGGCCGAGGCCACGTCCTGCGCGATGCTGTAGTCCGGATCGGTCAGCGTGAGGTTGCCGTTGCTGTCCAGTTCCAAATCCCAGCTTGTCGTGTCGAGTGGTAGAGTCTGCATTTCTCAGCTACAGGGGTAGGTTATGAAAAGGATCGCATTCGGTTTGGCTGTACTGTTGATGTCCGCGTCGGCCTTTGCGCAGCCCATTGATGTCTCGTCGCAACCAGTGCCGGGACTATTCAATTCAAACGACACGCGCGCGGCTATTCAATTCGCTATGACCGCCACGGATAAACCGTTGTCGGAGTACGTCCAGAAATGCTATTTCAAGACGGCCCGTGAATATCCCGTCGGCTCCGTCATGAGCTACCAAGCCGTGGCGTTTTGCGCGGAAATCGACATGGCCGGAATCATCCTGAATGAGCACTCGCCGCAACAAGACGCCTATTTCTCGGTTTCCGCTGCAGAAAATCGCATCGGGACAGAGTTGATTTCATTTGCCGGCCTGAATACTTATCAGGCGTACCAGACGATCAATTGGCTGAAAGCCGCCATGACGCCCGAGGTTATGCCGGCCATGGCAAAGACGCCCGCACCCATCGCGGAAGAAGCGCCACGCCCGATGTCTGGCAAGTGCTCCATACCGCGCCCCGATTACCCCATCAAAGCCATGCGCCAAGGCAAGCAAGGCGTTGCCACGGTAGCTTTTGGCGTAACGATGGACGGTCACACGTCGGAGCCATCCATCTCGTCGTCTTCCGGATCATCGGACCTTGACAATGCCGCCTTGGCTGCGGTCGCGCGCGGGGTATGCTCTGCGCCCGCCGGAACTCATTTGTCCCGCGCGATCACGTTCAGCCTGCAAGGCGTCATGTAATCCTTAGCCCGTCGGCGCCGCGGTATTGCTGCTACCCGACGTGACGCCAGGATGCACGTGCGCGCTGACCGTGTGGCCACCATTGAAGGTGCCTTCCTTGGTGAAGGTTGCGGTGCTGTCTCCCGTCACTGGCCCGCTAATCGCGATCCCGCTGCTGTTGATCGTGATCGAGTGACCGCCGAAGCTCAGCACGATCCCGGAACTGTTCATCGTGACGGTTGGCGGATTGCTTGCCCCGTTGTCCGCGATCGCCTGAATGGGGTTCGGCGTGATCAGCTTGACGCCATTGGTTGGGTCAAACCACAGGTATTGCGTCGGCTCCGCGTTGAGCGTCGCGCCGACATAGAACCCATCCGCGAGGCTGAAGCGCCGGTTTGATCCCGGCGCCGACTGCTTGCCGCTGGCCACGACCGCGGACACGTCGCGATCGGCGAAGCAGACAAGGCCAATATCGCCGACGGCCGGGTCGAGGATCACCGCGCTTGCGCCGCCCTGCCAGCGCAGGTACGGCAAGCCGTATAGCACCGGCAGCGCCATGACGTTGCCGGCGCTGTCCGTCTGTTGCACCAGCGGTTGTACGTCGACGCGCCCAACTGGCGCCAGCCCGCCGCCGTGCACCGCTGTGACTTGGACAGGGATCGTGGTGCGCACCTGAGCCATTGCCGCGCGGAAGGCGAACGCCCACTGCGTCATCGGATTCGCGGACGCTGCTGGATTGAAATAGCTGCCCGTGTCGGCCATCAGCTTCGCCCAACGATCTGGATATTGCTCACGCTCGCGTGCGTGAACCACGGCCCATCCGGCATTTCGGAGGAAAGTTCGTGCTCCACGATGTTGATCCAAAAGGTTCCGGGAACACCAGGAACGGGCAATGGATTGCTGACATTGACCGGAAGGATTTGAAGCTGTCTCCCGAGCTGAACATCCGGGTTGAATTCCATCGTGACATCGATCCCGATCTGCGTGTACTCGGGATAACCCACCATGCCCTTATCAGGGCCGGTTTCGATCACCACGCCGTCAACGTTCGTGTCTTTCGGCCAGATGGTCAGCGTATCATCTTGCAACGTGTGCGGAATCCCGGCCGACGTGCAAATGTCCGCGATCTGCTGCGCCGGTGAACCGGCGCTCGCGGGGTTTGCAAGCTGCGCAGATACGCCCTTGTTGACGAAGGTCACCGGAGGGTTGCATGCCGCACAAATGCCTTGCAGCATCGTTGCCACGTCTCCGCTACCGGCCACGCTGGTGCCCGGAACCATCTGCGTCTGCTGATCGATGGTCGCGTAGCATTCCAGCGTCAGCGAGACATCGGGCATCGCGTTGTAGTTGATATGCGCAACGAAGATGCCGCCCGAGAATACTTGAACAGGATTGTCGGGATTGTCTTCATCGTAGGCAAAGACCGTGACTTTGTTTTTGTTGATCCTTGCTTGATCAAAGCCGAGCGTTGAAAGCTGCGCCATGTCCGCGGGCTTCATACCCCAAATCTGAAGCAGCGCGCGCCCCCCGAATGCGGTATCGCCTCCGATTACGGACTGGATCGATGCGACACTCCGTACGTCGAAAATCGTAAGCTCTTGCGATCCGTTGTCGAATGTGGACGGAGGACTATTGTCGGGAGTTCCACCCTTGTTCAAATCGATGACGTACTGAAGATGGCGCTTCGTGAAACTCACGACACCGATCCCGCGGCGATCTCGTCCTGCGTCAGGTAGTAGAGCTTGTAACGGCCGCCGAGGCCGTCATACGTCGGGCTATCGTTCGCGCCCATGGTGTCGAGCATCACAAGATCGCCCACCAGGCCGAGATAGGCATAGCGCACGATCCAGACGCTGTTCAGCACCATGCGCGCCTGTACGGCCACAACGTTGTTGACCGTCAAATCGAGGTAGAAATAATCGCCCTTTTGATACAGGACGATCCGGCAGGGCTGGCCTCCCAGCGAGACATTGAAAGCCTGTGCCGGAATCGCTTGCAACGGGATGGCGATCATGTGGACGGCGGTAACGTGAAGTTCTGGAAATCGGACGCCGTGAGTTGGCCGCCAACAACGGTGCCAAGGTTGACCGGTGTTGCGGCGCTTTCGGAATTAGAAGAGAGTTGAGGAAGCACCGCGACATTCGAATAGACGCCGCCACCCGACTCGCGCACTTCTCGAAACATCAGTTCTGCAATGATCAGCGTGCCGCCTTCATCCGATTTCTTGGCATGGTTGTAGCCGACCAGGTTCACGTTTGAATACACCTTATCGGGCGTGATCACGTCGTAGAGGTCAGTGCTATCCAACATGTCATCCAATTGCCGAAGGAACGCATCGCGGCTCATGGGTTGCCCGAAGGCCAGCCCGATATTCGAAAGTGCCTGATCCAGCGATTGCGTCACGGTCTGCAAGGCGCTCTGCACCACGTTGAGACCTTGGCACGTCACGACCATGCGCAGGTCGAACGGCACCTTCACCTTGTTGTAACTCACGAACTGGCCGTTCTGCACCGGATAATCGCTGATGCGTTCCTCGCCGTGCCACTCCAGCGAAAGCACGCTGTCTGGCGTCAGGACGGGATTGCCGCTCTTGTTGCCGCCGAGCTTGCCCACCACGGACGGAACGAAGCCGCCTTGGCTTGCCTGTGTGCCCGCAGTGACCACGGCGTACGTAGGCGCCCCGGTGTTCAACAGGTCGATCCCGAGCGCCTGCGTCGCGCCAAGGAAGAAAGTGGCGGGGACTGACATGTCAGGCCGCCGCGGTCACGGAACCGGCTATCAGCGGGTTGGCTTGGACCGCCTTGCGCGCTTCCTTGAAAATATCGTGCGCATTGTCGGCCTTCGTGTGGATGGCGATCGTGCCGATATGGACATCGTTCGTGGTTGTGCTTGGGCCGTTCTTGGCGACAGACGCTCCGATCGAAGGCGCGCCCACGTATCCGTTCGACATGCTTTGTGCGATCAAGGCGCGCCGTTGGGCCTCGGCTTCACCATTTGCGGGGCGTTCGTTCATGAGGGAAACGGCCATCGCGGCCTGTCCTGCGCCCGGATCACGTCTGAGAATATCCATCAACCTGATGTTGTGCTTGACTTCGTAGGCATAGAATTCAAGCTGCTGCGCGTAGGATGAGCCCTGGATGGGCAATCCCATCACCTTCGCGAAGTTGGCCTGTCGATCGGGATGCCATTGGCCTATGCCGAAGGCCTTACCGTTGTCACCCACAACATGCTGGTTGAAGTTGCTCTCGCGCGCGATGTTCGCCGCCATGCCGATCGCGGCGTTGCGCGAGAATCCCTGCGACTGGAAATACTGGATTGCCTGCGATTCTTTGTTCTTGTACCAATCCGTCCGCTCGGGGTGGTAATTGCTCGGCGCCTTTGGGCCTTTCCCGTTCATCCGGTTGACCGCATCCTGCGCTTCCTTGTTGCCGAGCTGCGCCATGACGTGCGCAGCCATGCTGCCAACGGCATCACCAGCTTTCGTGCCGGCCAGGACGTGTGTCCAGATTTCACTACCGGCCCAATATCCGGCTACGCCGGCAAGCGCCACGCCCAGCGTTCCGAATGCCGCGGCCAGTCCGCCTACGCCCGTGGCGGCACCGGTGAACATCGGCAGTAGGCGCGCGAGCGTCGTGGTCAGGCTGAGCAGCGGCGCGAGGATCTTCAGCGCCAGTATGCCGCCGAGGATTTCAGCGACTGTCTTCCAGCCTCCCATCTCCTTCACGATCGCCTGAACCTTGTCGATGAAGCGCCCGATCGCGTTGATGACCTTGTTCCAGTCGACGTGATCGAGCCAGTTGGCGAACTGCTTTCCGAGCTTGATCAGGACGGGACCAATTTTGTTGAATATCTTTGTTCCAATTGTCGAAAACCGTGCTTCCAGAAGGGCCAATTGCCATTGCAGTTCTGCCGCTTTCTCTGTGCTTTTCGGGTCCATCCCCCCGGTTGCGGCCAGCATCTGTTTCTGCATCTCCAGATACTTTTTCTGGTTTTGCATTAGGTAAAACAACATGGCTTGCGATTGCACGCCAGCGGACTGCCCAATCATTTCCGCCTGTTCAGGACGGCCCGCATTGACGGCTTTCAACATGCGCTCATGAAGAGAGTCAAGCGTTTTAAGCGGGTCTTGATAAATCGCGAATCCCCAACGCCTAGACGCCTGCATCAATGAAGATGATCCGGTGTTCTGGGCTTCTGTAAAACCAGATGCCAGGGATTGCATCGTCTGCACAGCTTCCTGAGCAGAGCCGCCCATCCCTTTAGCGATTCCGCCCCACGCCTGCATTTCGTGTGCAGAAACTTTCAGTAGGGATGACCACCGCCCCGTCGCGGCCTGCGCATTCATGTTGTCCTGAATGAACGCCTTGAACCCGGCCCCCATCCCGAACGCCGCGAGCGCGCCCAGGATTTCGATCTTGAGCGCCGAGAATGCGCCCGCGGCTTTCTTGCCGCTTTCGGCGATCAGCTTGGTTTGCTTGTCCGATGCTTCGCCGAATTTCTTGAGCGATGAATCGACCTCTTTTCGCTTTTTCTCGTAATCCTTGGTATCCAGGCCAAGTGCGATGTAAAAGGACTCGATGACGCTAGCCATGGTCTTTGCTCGCCACGTTTTCGTTGTGTCGATTCACGGCGTTGATTTCCAGAACGTCCCAAAGGTCTTGGAGCGATAGCACGGTGGCAAGCTCCGCAAAGGTCACAAGCTCAGATGAAACCGCGCACGCGATCGTGGGCGGAACGTTCAGGACGCGGGAGTATTTTCGCCAATCGACGAGGTCAGGCGGCCCCAGATCAGGCGACCGCCTTTCACGAAAAAACCCGAGTGCAGGTCCACCCATGCCATGCGAAGCTGCAGGAGGGTTTCGGGCTCTTCGATGTCATCCGCCACAAGGTCACGCGTGATCTTGCCTTCGTCGATCTTGAGACCTGCCAGCATCGTGGCCATCAGGGTCTCGGCCTCTTCCGGCGAGACTTGGGCCAGCAGCGCCCACAGCACGCCGGCAATGCCCGCAAACCCGGAGTCAGCCTGCACGCCCGGAAGGTTGACACCGTTCTTTCCGAGCGCCAGCACCAAGCGCACCGTCCAACGCTCGATGTCGAGCGCCGGAAGCTCCGTCAGGACGAACGTCTTGCCTTTGTCGCGGCCGTCCGCGTCGATCGTCACACGGCACGTCTTGCGAGCCATCAGGACACCTTCGCGCCGACGATCTTTTCCCAACTGATCTCGAACTTCGCAGGATCGAGGGTCTTCTTGGCTTCAGGCATGGCCTGAAACCGCGTCATGTACCCGTTGGTCATGGCAAACTTGTAGCCAATCGACGGGATGATGATGGTGGCCGATGCGCCGATGATTTCACGCACAGCATCCTGCGCCAATTGCCAGTTGGTGAAGATGGGGAACGAAACGGAATCCGCCTGCAGCGTGATCGTCATCTTGTACGGGTTGAAGATGTAGCCCGCCGACAGCTTGCCGTCGATGCCCATCTTGACCTCGGCCTTTTCGATGGCTTCGGTTGAAAAAGCGTCGTCCATGGCGTAGCCCTGGATCGACTGCGGCGCCGAATATACGCCGGGGATGATGATGGCGAACGAGGAGTTCGCAGAAGTGATCGTGCTCATTACTGCACCTCCACGCTGGCAAGGGAAAGGGCTTGGATACTGCCCCCATCGTTATAAAAAAGGGTCATGGGCGGCGATTGGCGTGCGACGCGCGTGGACGGCGGCGCATCCTTGATGTCGAGGTAGTAGCCCGACGCGTTGATGGCCTGCGACACGTCGAATCCGATCGCGTTGAACAGTTCCTGCACCTGCGAGGCCGACAACGTGATCCCGGTTCGGATCGTGCCGAAATTGGTCGCGGCGTTGATCGGATCGGCGAGCGCGGCATGGATCAGCGAGTAGCCGGCCGCGTTGTACGGGATCGAGCCGACCGACGTCAGCAGGTTCATCATCGCGTCCTGCAGATCGGCATTGAACTTGATCTGGCCGACGTATGAATCCGCCCAGTCGTACTCGCCAGTAATCGATCCGGGGTAGAAGAACTGCCACTGGGTCGAGCTGGTGGCGAAGTCGCCGTAGTAGTTGTAGCCATTGGCTTCCAGCGCGGAAGCGGCCGCGCTGGTGGTGACACTCGGCGTCAGGCCCGAGAACGAACGCTCGGCCAGTGTGGTGCGGCCATTGGTCTGCGTGAAGTTGAGCGACGCCGCCCAGCCCAGCACCGCGGCGGCTTCCAGCGCGCCTTCCGCGTCGGTGGCTGCCCATACGGGAATCGTGCCGTCCTCGTTCGCGGCGAGTACCGCAGCGACCCAGGTATCGGTGTTGCCGGCCGTGAGTGCATTCACGTCGGTGTCGAAACCGGCGTAGAAGTAACGCTTGCCCTGCACGGCGGTCCATGCGCTGAAGGCCTCCTTGTCG
>DATFGL010000196.1:0-18348 GCA_035249465.1 Rhodanobacteraceae bacterium
GCTATGCACAAGCCTGGGCGTTGATGGCTATCGGCTACAGGATATTGCGCGAGGCGCAGGGCGGTGGGTCCGAAGATGGCATGAATGCTGCGGACCGGGCGTTGTCCTTGACCCCGAACCTTGCGGAAGCCCGCGCCGTCAAGGCCCAGATTCTGCAGGCGGATGGCAATGCCGCTGCGGCTGCGGAGGAGGTCGCGATTGCCCTTCAGCTTGACCCGGGCTCCTACGAAGTCAATCGCGCTGCGGGGCGCCTGAACTATTTGTTGCAGCGATACGAAGATGCGATACGGTTTTACGAGAAATCTGCCAGTCTGCTGGAGAGTGACATCAACTCGGTGTCCATGCTGATCAGTTGTTACACCGCGTTGGACAATCCGGCGGGCAAGCGCCGTGCGGCGGAACTGGCGGTCAAGCGTGCCGAAGCCATTCTGGCCCGCGACCAGAACAATGCCGGCGTCATGCTTTACAGCGCTTACGCGCTTTCGGCACTCGGTGAGGGCGAGCGCGCCAAGGCGCGCATGAGCCACGCCCTGCTGATCGATCCCGATAATTTCAACATGCGCTACAACTTCGCTTGCGCCTTGAGCGTGCATCTCAAGGACAGGGACGCGGCACTGGAAATGCTCGCTCCCGTGTTCGCGACGATCACTGACGCATTCCTGCCGTTCGCGATCGCAGACCCGGATTTGGACTTGGTACGTGACGATCCGCGCTACAAGGCCATGGTCGCGGCAGCCGAAGTGCGTCTCGCCGAAGCCAAGGCCGCAGTGCCGGCAACGGTCGCGGGGGCTGACGGCCATGGCTGACGTCTTCATCTCCTACGCCCGCGCCGACAAGGCGCGTGTCGCGCCGCTGGTCGCCGCGATCGAGGCGAAAGGCTGGTCGGTATGGTGGGATCCTGAAATCAGCCCGGGGAAGGAGTTCGACGACGAGATCGACACCGAATTGCAGGCCGCGGGGGCGGTGCTGGTCGTGTGGACGCCTACCTCGGTGGCGTCGCGTTGGGTGCGCGGCGAGGCGCGCGACGCGGCCGAGCGCGGAATCCTGGTGCCGGTACGGTTCGGACAGGCGCGATTGCCCATCGACGTGCGTGCGTTGCATACCACGGATCTCGACGACTGGGGCGAAAATCCCGCGAGTGCGCCCGCGCAGGCGTGTCTCTCGGCGCTGGGCGCGATGATCGGAAAGGGCGCGCAGGCTACGGCGACGACGCCCGACAAGGGCAAGACCACCCCGGCCAAACCCACGCCGCAATTCTCGATCTGCGTATTGCCGTTCACCAACATGAGCGGCGAGGCCGAGCAGGAGTATTTCAGTGACGGCATCACCGAGGACATCATCACCGACCTCAGCAAAGTGTCGGCGCTGCGGGTGATCTCGCGCAACAGCGCGTTCCGCTACAAGGGCAAAAACGTGGACCTGCCGAAGGTCGCGGCCGAGCTCAACGTCACCCACGTGTTGGAGGGCAGCGTGCGCAAGGCGGGCGGTCGGGTGCGCATCAGCGCGCAATTGATCGACGGCGAATCGAACGGGCACCTGTGGGCCGAACGTTACGACCGGGAAGACAAGGACATCTTCGCGATCCAGGACGAGATCTCGCAGGCGATTGCCAAGGCCTTGCGGGTTCACCTGCTGCCGGAAGAAAAGAAGGCCATCCGCAAGCGTGGCACCGACAACGCGAAAGCCCACGACTTGTACCTGATGGCGCGCGAGATCTACGTCACCAGTGCGGAGGGCGACCAGCGCACGGCACAGGCGGTTGTGCACATCTGCCAGCGAGCGACCGAGATCGATCCCAACTATGTCGAGGCCTGGGCGTTGATGGCTGCTGGCTATCGCCAGCTCCGCGAAGCCGTGGGCGGAGACTCGCAGGATGGACTGGTGGCGGTGGAACACGCATTGGCCCTCGACCCTGAGCTTGCCGAGGCTCACGCCGTCAAGGCACAACTCCTGCAGCAGGGCAATGACCTTGACGGCGCTGCTGTCGAAGCCGCCATTGCATTGAGGCTTGATCCCGAGTCCTACGAGGTCAATCGTTCCTGCGCGCGGCTCAATTACCAACTACAAAAGTTTGACGATGCAATCCGCTTTTATGAAAAGGCCGTGGCCTTGATGGAAGTGGACATCAATTCCGCGGCAATGCTGATCAGTTGCTACACGGCGTTGGGCGATGCCGCAGGCACACGCCGTGCTGCAGAGTTGACGTTGAGGCGCGCAGACTTAATTCTCGAGCACGATCGGAACAACCCTGGAGTGAACGCCTATAGCGTGGATGCGCTGGCCGCGCTGGGTGAAACCGAGCGCGCCAAGGCGCGCATGGAGCGTGCGTTGCTGATCGATTCCGGCAACTTCAACATGCGCTACAACTTCGCATGCATGTTGACAGTGCGCCTCAAGGACAAGGACGCGGCGTTGCAACTTCTCGGGCCGTTGCTTCGGACGGTTCCGGAAACCTTCCTTCCGTACATCAAGGCGGATCCGGACTTGGGCTTGCTGCACGACGACTCGCGCTGGCAGGACATGGTTGCTGGCGCCGAGGCGCGGCTCGCCGAAGCAAGAGCGGCGGTGCCGGCAGCGGTCGCGGGGAGCTGACGGCCATGGCCGACGTCTTCATTTCCTACGCCCGCGCCGACAAGTCACGCGTCGCGCCGCTGGTGGCCGCGATCGAGGCCAAGGGCTGGTCGGTGTGGTGGGATCCAGAGATGAGTCCCGGCCAGGAGTTCGACGACGAAATCGACGTCGAGCTGCAGGCCGCCAAATCTGTACTGGTGGTGTGGACGTCGACTTCGGTGGTGTCTCGCTGGGTGCGCGGCGAAGCGCGCGACGCGGCCGAGCGCGGCATCCTGGTGCCGGTTCGTTTCGATCACGCGCGACTGCCGATCGATGTGCGCGCGATCCATACCACCGATCTCGACGACTGGGGCGAAGACGCTTCCAATCCCGTCCTGCAAGAGTGCTTGAATGCGCTGGCGGCAATGATCGCGCGGACCACGGCCGCGCAAGTGGCGAGCACCGGCAGTACCTCGGCTGCACAGGCTACGGCGAAGGAATCCGCGCGCTTCTCGATCTGCGTGCTGCCGTTCGTCAACATGAGCGGCGATCCCGAGCAGGAATATTTCAGTGACGGCATCACCGAGGACATCATCACCGACCTCAGCAAGGTTTCTTCGCTGGAAATCGTTTCGCGCAACGGCTCGTTCCTTTACAAGGGCAAGCAGGTCGACGTGCCAAAGGTCGCGCGCGAGCTCAAGGTCACGCACGTGCTGGAAGGCAGCGTGCGCCGTGCCGGTGGTCGGGTGCGGATCAGTGCGCAGTTGATCGACGGCGCCAGCAACCGGCACGTCTGGGCCGAGCGTTACGACCGTGACGCCAGCGACATTTTCGCGCTGCAGGACGAGATTTCGAAGGCCATCGTCAAGGCGCTGAAGGTGCGCCTGCTGCCGGAAGAAAAGAAAGCCATCGAACGGCGCGGTACCGACAGCGTGGAGGCGCACGATCTGTACCTGATGGCGCGGCAGCTCTACATCACCAATCAGGAAGACGAGCACGCTTCGAAAGCCATCGTGCGAACCTGCGCGCGGGCGACCGAGATCGATCCGGATTACGCACAGGCCTGGGCGTTGATGGCAGTGGGGTATCGCAGCCTGCGTCAGTTCGGCGCGGAATCCGACGATGGCATGGAAGCGGCGGAAAAGGCACTCGCGCTCGACCCTGGGCTTGTCGAGGCACACGCCGTCAAGGGCTACATCCTGCAGATGCGGGGAGACATGGATGCTGCGGTTGCCGAAACCGCCATTGCACTGAAACTGGATCCGGAGTCGTACGAGGCCAACCGCACCGCGGGGCGGCTGGATTACATGCGGCACCGGTTCCATGACGCCGTCCGATTCTACGAAAAGGCGGTGAGCCTGATGGACTCGGACGTGAACTCGGCGATGATGCTGGTCAGCTCGTATCGCGCACTCGGCGACCCAGCGGGCATGCGGCGTGCTGCCGAGGTGGCGTTGAAACGCGCGGACAGCTTCCTCGCGCATGACCAGAGCAATTCCGGCGTGATCGCCTACAGCGCCAACGCACTCGGCGCGCTGGGTGAGGGCGAGCGTGCCAAGGCGCGGATGAATCGCGCGATGCTGATCGATCCGGACAACTGGGCGATGCGCTACAACTTTGCATGCACGCTGACCACCTACCTGAGCGACAGGGCGGCGGCACTGGAAATGTTGAAGTCGTTGCTGCAAACGGCGACCCGGCCTTTGCTTGATTATGTGAAGGCCGATTCGGACATGGATTCCCTGCACGACGAACCGCGTTATCAGAAGTTGGTAGCCAACGCCGAAGCGCGCCTTGCGGCTGCAAAGAATTCTACGGCCTCGGAAACTACGGCTGGCTGACCCGCCGTTGCGCCGACCGCCGGCTGTTGCAGGAGCGCGCCACGCCCGCGAACCCGTGTCATGCCGCCAATCTGGCCGCGCAGGGCGCGCTCACTTCCCCAGCATGTACAGCTGCCACAGGTCCTTGGTGGTCATCTGCAGGAACGGCCGCATCGTCAGGCGGCCGGCGACGCCGATGCTGCGCTCGAGGTAGTGGAGTTCCTTGAATTTTTCGTGGGTTTCGACATCCAGCTCGACGTCCAGGCCATTCTCGCGCGCCAGCAGCAGGCCTTTTGCCCGCAGGGCCAGCTCGGTGTACACCCGCAGGTAGCAAAGCATGTCGGCCACCAGCGCACCCTCCAGCTTGTCGCGCATGCCACCCAGGAATATCCCGGCGGGCGTGAGGCCGAAGTTGCCCGAATCAAGCATCTGCATCAGCTCGGCGTCCTCGTCGAAGTCCACTTCCAGCCAGTCGTGGGTGCGGTGTTCACTGATGCGGAACAGCAGGTACAAGAGCGGCGGCAGGATCAGCAGGACGCCCACCGTGGACAGCACCGGCGAGACGAAGAAGTGGTTGAAAATGGAATGCACCGCGATGGCCGCCAGCAGGCCCGGCACGCAATGCACGGGGCGCACGTCCACGCTGCGCTCGGCCAGCGTCTGCGTGATCATCGCGAAGACCGCCACTACGCCGCCGTGCATCACCGCGGTGCCGAAACCGCGCACGATCCAGAGCGTCAGCGTGGTGTTGTGGTCGAGGTACAGGTAATAGAAGTTCTCGATCACCGCGAAGCCCGCGCCCACCGCGAAACCCAGGATGATGGAATCGACCAGGAAGCCGACGCGGTGGGTACCGAACAGCCACAACACCACCGACGCCTTCAATGTCTCCTCCACGATCGGCGCCACCCAGCGCGAGTAGTGCGTGAGGTTCATGCCGAGCAGATCCATCAATTCGCCGTTGAGGATGTAGCACGCCACCGCCACTACGCCGCCGGCCGCCAGCATCGCGAGGATCAGTCGCATCCGCACCATCCGGTAGGTATCGAGGTAAATCAGCAGCAGCAGGAAAATGATGACGGGCAGCAGGCCCACCGGAACGACGGTGAGCAGCGCCAACGCGGAATGGAGGCTGTCCATCGTCACAGGATCTTCAACGAGAGCATCCATTCGTCCCGGCCGCCATCCGCGCCACCGAATCCCCGCGCGAAGCCAGCGGACAATGTCATCGGCAAGTGATTCATCACGGAGAAGTCGAGGTCGAGCTGCAGGCCGGCGTTGCGCGCGGTGCTGCGCAGCGCGGCGCGGTTGGGATCGGTCACCAGCACGCCGGTGAACAGCGCCGGGCGAATCCACTTGAGGAAGAAACCGGGGCTGCCCACGTTCTCGAAGCGCCACGGCGGCAGGTTCAGTTCCAGCGTCGATTTGGCGAAGGTGTGGCCCGCGAGCTCGTCGATCTTGAAGCCGGGGAAACTGTCGAATTCCCGGTAGTGCTTGGGGTCCTGGTTGTCGACGTAGTTGTTCTGGAAGCCGCCAAAGTAGAAATTGGCAAGGTTGTTGTCGCGCGATCCTCCGGACACGCCCGCGCTGTTGTACAGCCACAGGGACATGTGCGGCACCGGCAGCATGAAGCCGAAGTCGAACCCGGCGCGCAGCTGCGGGATGATCCGGCCGTTGGCGGCGTAGGTCGTGGTGTCCACGTTCCAGCCGAGGCCCTGCTCGCGGTCCACCGCCCCCCCCGATTCCTTCAGGTCGGTGTACTTCAACCCGGCGCGGGCGACGAAAATGTTGTTGACCGACGCGTTGACGTTCTGGAAGCCCGGCAGGGTGCTGAGCCCGGTGTAATACGCGCCGCTGGCGCTGAAATCCAGCCGGCGCGGGTCATCCAGGATCAGCGCGCGCTTGTAACCGACCAGCAGCGAGTCGCCTTTCAGGCTGGTCCGGACCGGGCCGAACAGGTCGTAGAAATCGGCGTGGTTGTGCCAGTACCGCACTTCCCAATTCATCGCCTTGTAGTCGATGTCGAGGTGCAGGCGCTGGCCGCGGTCGGTCGGGCCGCCGGTGGACACCGCGGCGTCGATGCCCAGCGTGTACAGGCTCAAGGTGTCGCCGAGGTCGGTATGCCAGCCCAGCGCCCCGCCGCCGCGGTAGCCTTCGACCACCGGGTAATGCGCCTGCAGGCGCATCTCGTGGCCGGGTTTGTACACGCCCTTGTGCGTGACCAGTGCATCGAGGTCGATCCGGGAAGGCGGCCCGACGCCCCAGGTCTTCACGATCGGGTGGCGCTCGGCCACCAGCGTGCCGAGGAAGTTGATGGAACTCAGGTCATCGAGCGGCTTCGGGTCGAATTCGACCGGCAGCGATCCCTCTCCGGTGTATTCCAGCGCCGCGAGCTTGCCATCCGGCAACTGCATCGGGCGGAACAGGCCGGTGTCGATGTTGCTGAGGGCATCCATCCTGCCTGTGGCGATGTCGTAGCGATAGATGTTGGAGATACCGGTGTAATACGAACTGCCGTACAACTGGCGGCCGTCCCTGCTGAAAATGAAGCCTTCCGGTGCCGCCTGGCCAAAGCTGTACGTCGCGAACGGCGTGGTGCTTCCCGCCAGCAACCCCGCCGTCTTGTAGAGGTGCAGGAAGTTGGCGCCGTTGATTTCGGCGATCGACAACGACAGCATGCTGCCGTCGTGCGACACGTCCAGATCGAACGGCACCTCGCCGTAGGCAAAGGTATGCACCTGGTGCCATTCGCGATAGGGATACGGGATGTGCACCAGGGTGACATAGCCGTTGGCGGTGCGCAGGCCCCACAGCGAACGGTCGGCCGGGTCGAACGCGAGGTCGCCGACGCGGGCCTTGCGCAACAGCCGCCGGCTCTTGCCGGTGCGGATGTCGACCTCCATCAGGTCGCGGTAGTCCAGGTTGTTCTGCGTATAGAAGAACGTCCCGGTCGCCGGATCGTACGCCGAAGAGGTGACGATGTATTTCATCGAACCCTTGATGTCGACCACATGGCGAATTTTCCCGTCTCGCAGCGACAGCACGCCCACGTAGGCAAGTTTGCCGGGGTAGCGGAAGGCGCCGACCAGGTCGCCGTGGCCGTCGAGGAACACTCGTGAGACCGAACCCAGCGCGCGCGGTGCGAGAGGCGCCACCGGGGTGATCGGGTATTCATGCACCTTTTTCAGGTTGGCGTCCTGGAAGGTGTGCTCCCAGGCGATCCAGTCGTTCCACGCCTGGTCCAGCGGGATGTGGAACACCTGCTGGAACTGGTCGGCGTAATACGCCTTGCTGTCCTGGCTGCGGATGAACCAGTCGAGCAGTTGCTGCGGCGAATAGCGCAGCGACAGGTACGTCATGAAGCGCGTGCCGTACAGGTAGGCGTTGGTCATGGTTTCGAAATTGACCGATGTGCCCACCGACACCAGCCCCAGCGGGCTGTAGAAATGCGCGTGGTCGCGCACCATCGCGCGGAACACCATTTCATCGTAGGGCCCCTGGGCACGGCCGATGCCGCCGCCCATCCAGGTTTCCATGTAGACCGCGATGCCTTCCTGGAACCAGCGCGGCACGCTCATGCGCGGGGTGGTCAGGTAGCCGTACAGGATGGTTTCCGGGTGCGCGTCGACCGGGCGTGGCTTGCCGCCGAGGAACCTCCGCCAGCGCGCGTCACGCGCGTTCCAGCCATCCATGGTGGCGGCGTGCACCAGCTCGTGGTTGGCCGTCGAGAAGAGGCGCTCGCTGCTCGGGGAGGTTCCCATGGCCTTGAGGTCAGGCGCGATGTACAGCGTCACCTCGTTGAACGGCTCCACCGAGGTGCCGCCGTTGCCGTAGTCGCTGAAATCGGTGAGCACCACGGTGGTGCGGTCCCATGGCTTCCAGTGGAAGATCCTTTCCTGGAATTGAAGCGAATTCTCGAAGCTGCGCGCGACGTGCGGGACCAGGTAGGCATCGTCCGGCGTGTACAACACCCGCAGGTCTTTCGTCTCCAAACTTTGCAGTTGAAACGATTGGGCCGTTGCGCGATCCGGAAGCGCGATTGCCGCAGCCAACACGGCCACGGCCAGCAGATATCCCCGTACCGATCGCCCCATATCCGCCCCTTGACCAAGTGCCTGCCGCCACCCCGGCCCTGCATCTTGCTGGCTCACCACGTGTGGGAAAGCATACAACTCCGCCCGCAAATGCGGGCGGAGTCGTGGAGCATCAGGGTTACCGCTGGAGCCTCATCGCGGTCCCGGAGTCACCTTGGGCCTTATTCGGTCGCACCGCGTTGCAAGGCGCTGCGGGCGGCGTCACTGTTCAACAGCTGCTGGCGGAACGCGGCGTTGTTCAGGGCCGCGCGGAAGGCCTGGTCCTGCATGGCTTGCCGGAACGCCTGGCTCTGCAGTGCGCTGCGGAACGCATCGTTGTTCAACAGGGCAGCCCGGAATGCATCGTTGCCGAGCAGCGCGCTGCGCAGCATCGCGACATTGGCCAGTTGGGTGCGGAACGCATCATTGTTCATCAGCGCGGCGCGGAAGGCATCGTTGTTCTGCAAGGCCGTGCGGAAGGCATCGTTGCTGGCGAGCGCCTGCCGGAACGCGTCGTTGTGCTGCAGCGCGGCGCGGAACGCATCGCTGTTTTGAAGTGCGTTGCGGAACGCGTCATTGTGCTGCATCGCCGTGCGGAATGCGTCGTTGTTCTGCAAGGCCGTGCGGAAGGCATCGTTGCTGGCGAGCGCGTTGCGGAACGCGTCGTTGTGCTCCAACGCGGCCCGGAATGCATCGCTGTTTTGCAGCGAGGCGCGGAAAGCGTCGTTGTTCTGAAGCGCGTTGCGGAACGCATCGTTGTTCTGCAGTGAGGCGCGGAAGGCATCGTTGTTGGCGAGCGCCTGCCGGAACGCGTCGCTGTTTTGCAGCGCGGCGCGGAACGCATCGCTGTTCTGCAGCGAGGCACGGAACGCGTCATTGTTGAGCAATGCGGTGCGGAACGCATCGTTGTTCTGCAACGCAGTGCGGAAGGCATCGTTGCTGGCGAGCGCGTTGCGGAACGCGTCGTTGTGTTCCAGCGCCGATCGGAACGCATCGCTGCTTTGCAACGCGTTGCGGAACGCGTTGTTGTGTTGCATCGCCGTACGGAATGCGTCGTTGTTCTGCAGCGCAGTGCGGAACGCATCATTGCTGGCGAGCGCGTTGCGGAACGCATCGTTGTGCTCCAGCGCCGACCGGAAGGCGTCGCTGTTTTGCAACGCCGTGCGCAGCGCACTGCTTCTCTGCAGCGCCGTACGCAAGGCATCGCTGTTGGACAGTGCGGTGCGCATTTCGCTGTTTGCCAACGCAGTGCGGAACGCATCGCTGCGCAGCAGCGTCATCATCGCCGGATCGTTGATGATCTTCTGGTAGGTGTCGGTCTGGACGAATTTTGCCGCATCCTGGTTGCCGAGCTGCAGGTCGCTGTTGCTCACCTGGCTCGCTTCGTAACGCTGGGCCGGGGCGATCGTCGCCGCGGCCATTTCGTTGGCGCCGTGCGGGAACATGTCGCCCTTGTAGGCGACGCCCACCGCCACCGCAACGATCGCTACCGCCACTGCCGTGACCAGTGCTTTTTTCGTCGTCGTCATGTTTGCCATTGTGTTGCCCCTTGATTCGTGTCTGTGGTGGGTTCGTGACATACGCCAGCCAATGCGCGACGCACGCCACCCAATACGCCGGGCGCCGCGGAAAGTTGGTGGTTGCGTGGAATTGGAATCCTGCACCCTTGGCCGGCTCGCCTCTGCGGCCATTTCAAGCAGGCGTGCATGCAACGATGGGGGAGGTTCCGGTGCGGAGGCGGCCTGCCGCAAGGCCGCGCCCAGTTCGAGCAATTCCGCGCGTGCGGCGCGCAACTCCGGTGAATGGTCCAGCGCGGCCTGCAGCCGTGCGCGCCCGGCGGAATCGAGATCATTGTCCAGTTCCGCGTGCAGCCAATCCGTTTCGAGGGGGCCGGTCATGCCACCGCCACCCCGCGCGCGAAAAGCTTCCCGTGCAGTTCCTGGCGGGCGCTGTACAGCCTCGATTTCACGGTTTTCTCCGGGATGTGCAGGATTTCCGCCATCTGCGCGTAACTGCATTCGGCAAAGTGCCTCAGGACGATGACGACCCGATGATCGTGCGGCAATTCCATCAATGCTGTCTGGATCACGTCGTGCATCTGTGCATCTCCAGCCACCTGCTCGGGCCCGGGCCCGGCACTCGCCAGCGGGCAGTCCTCCTCGATCGCAACCATCTCTGCATGGCGTCTGTGCTTCAGCCGGTCGAGGGATTCATTCATCGCGATCCGGTAAATCCAGCTGAACAAGCGGTATTTCGGGTCGTATCCGGCGATGTTCTCGAACACTTTCAGAAACACGTCCTGGGTGGCATCCGCCGCCTCCGCGGCGTTGCCCAGCATCCGGTAGGCGACATTGAACATCGGACGCTCGTAGCACTCGATCAGCTGGGTGAAAGCACCGGATTCATGCATGCGGAGTCGCGCCACCCATGCCGCGTCGGGTTCGCCGCTCATCCGCCCCATATGCGCCATATACGCCCCACGCCCCAAAAAGTTGGCGGGATCACCGGATCCGGCCGGACCACGGCAAGTGGCTCAGCCTCGCGTCGCCGTACTTGGGTCTGCTAACACCATGCCAAGTGAGCCGCGTTGCTTCCGCAGCAGTTGCCAGACAAGATACGCGCCGTAGCGCCATGGTGGTTCCATGGTCAAGGCGCGCACCGCCGTATGGCGGCCGCTGCGGAGCAACCCTTCGGGCCGTGGCCCTTTGCCCGCATGGCTGCGTCATCGCTCGTCTATGTATCGACATACATCTTCCTCGCTCTTCCTTGCTCTGCAGGCAAAGGGTCGACGGCGCGGCCACGTGGCATGGCGTTAGCAGACCCTGGTCACCGGGAACAGCTTGTCCATTCCGGAATAGCGAAAAACGTCGTAGACGTGCAGGTTGACGTTGACCAGACGGATGCCAGAACCCGCTGCCACCAGCCGCTTGTGGGTTTTCAAAAGCACACCAAGACCGGCGCTCGAGATGTATTCCAGGCCGCCCGCATCGATCACGCAAGGTGGCGGGACCTCGTCCAGGAACGCCTGTGCCGCAGCCGCCTGGGCCGCATCCAGCCGCCCGACCAGCAGCACGCGGCGGTCTTCTCCGTAGCGGATATCAAGCATGGCCGGGCGACATCCTCTTGATGAAGGTGATCTTGCTCTCGCGATTCCGGTATTCGTAGTGGATCGCATCCACCATCTTCGAAACCAGATACAGGCCCATGCCATCGGGCCGCCGTGCCGCGAGGGGCGCATCGACATCGACCTCGGGGGTGCGCGTCGGGTCGTAGGGCTCCACGTCGTAGTCCGTCAGGCTGACCTCGACCGCGTCGCCGATCCAGTCCAGGCGCAACCTGATGTCATGGTTCGTGCCCTGGTTGTACTTGACCAGGTTCACGAACAACTCCTCGATCGACAGATCCACCGGCAGGCGGAGCGCAGGGTCGATGCGCCGTTCGGAAAAGAAAATATCGGTCGCGGCGACGATGGCCTGCAATTCATCGAGGGAACGCTTGAACGTCATTTCCACCGATTCCCCACCCTTCCCGTGAGCATTCGCCGACCGGCATCTCAATCCGTGGCGGCACGCCGCCGCCACGGGAGCACCTCGGCCACTATAACGCCACTGGCCAGCCCGATTGCAAGTCCGTCGAGGGCGATCTCCGATCGACAGCACCGGCTCCGGCACTGCGCATTCGCCTGTCCAGTGGCTATGCTTGCGCCGGGGCATCCGTGGTACGAGACTTGCCGGCGCCTGTGGGGAGACGAGCGTGGACAGTACGGGACAAGCAGACGAGGGCGCCACCCGCAAGGATCTGCTGGAAGCCTTGCTGGCCACCACCCGTGCACTGGGTGGTCCGGAAACCGGATCGGCTGCCGCGGAGCTGGCCGAGGCCGCGCGTGTGCACACCGGCGCCCGCACCGCGGCGCTGTGGCGCCGTGACACGCAGACCGGTGAACTGACCCTGCTGATGCCGGTCCGCGACCCGCCGCCGCGGCTCGCGGCCGGGGCGGGCCTTGCCGGTCGCTGCGCGGAGGGCGGCCGCATGTTGCTGGAAGTCGATGCGGGCACGGCCGTGGACATCGCCGCGGTCACCACGATCGATCACGATCGCCCTGGACGCACGGGAGCGGTCCTGAGTCTGCCGCTGGTGGCGGACGATGCCGTGCTCGGAGTCCTGCAGCTTCTCTACGAATCGGGCCGCGGCTTCGACCCGAACACGGTGCTCCTCGCGCAGGTGTTGGCCGCCGAGGGCGCGCTGGCGTTGCGCCAGTCCGGGCCGGGCGCGGCTGACACCCTGCACAGCGAGGTGGAGGTTGCGCGCGCGATCCAGCGCAGCACCTTGCCCACGCAAATGCCCGTGGTGCCGGGCTACGACCTGTATGGCCACTTCCAGCCCGCGACGTACGCCGGCGGTGACATGTTCGACGCGGTGCAGCTGCCGACCGGGGTGTTCCTGCTGCTGGGTGACGCCACCGGTCACGGCTTCGGCCCCGCGCTGTCGGCGATGGAAATGCAAGGCATGCTGCGCGTGGCGTTCCGGCTCGGCGCCAGCCTCGACGAGGCCTACCGGCACGTCAACAACCAATTGGCCGAGGATCTTCCCGACGACCGTTTCATCAGCGCCTTCATGGCATTCCTCGACCCCGGGACGCACAGCGTGCGTTACCACTGCGCGGGCCAGGGACCGCTGCTGCTCTATCGCGCGGGTGGTGACCGTTGCGAGTGGATCACGCCGACCATGTTCCCGGTGGGCGTGATGGAGCTGGCCGAGGCGCCCGTGGCGGCGACGCTCGAGATGGGCGAAGGCGACATCCTGGCCTTGATCTCCGATGGCCTGTTCGAACGCGTCGATGCCGGCAACACCGAGTTCGGGCCCGAGCGCGTCGCCGAGGTGGTCCGGCGCGGGCAGCACCTGCCGATGGCGGAATTGTGCCAACGCTTGCTGGTTGCAGCCGACACCTTCGCCGGCGGGATCGCCGCAGCGGATGATGTCACGCTGATTCTGGTGCGGCGGCTGCCCGATGCCGAAAAGGCCGGTGCCTGACGCGACGATTTCCTCTCCTTCCGGGAGAGGGCTTTGAGACCGGTTCTATCCAATTCGGTGTCGCACTATGCTTGGGCGATCAAGTCGCAGCACCCGAATCCAAACAGGGGCTGGTACGCATGGCTGACGTCTTCATTTCCTACGCCCGCGCCGACAAGGCGCGCGTCGCGCCGCTGGTCGCGGCGATCGAGGCGAAGGGCTGGTCGGTGTGGTGGGATCCGGAGATCAGTCCGGGCAAAGAGTTCGACGACGAGATCGACACCGAGCTGATGTCGGCGAAGGCCGTGGTGGTCGTATGGACGCCGACGTCGGTGGTCTCGCGCTGGGTGCGCGGCGAGGCACGCGATGCGGCCGATCGCGGCGTACTGGTGCCGGTGCGGTTCGAACAGGCGCGCCTGCCGATCGACGTACGGGCGATCCACACCACCGACCTCGACGACTGGGACGAGGATCCAGCCAGCACCCCGGCGCAGGCGTGCCTGCACGCGCTGGCCGCCATGATCGCGCACGCCAGCGCTGCGAAGGCGGCCGAGGCGAAGACGCACGCGGCGGCTCCGGCGAAAAAGGAAGCGCCCCGTTATTCGGTGTGCGTGTTGCCGTTTCTCAACATGAGCGGCGACCCCGAGCAGGAATATTTCAGCGACGGCATCAGCGAGGACATCATCACCGACCTCAACAAGGTGTCGGCACTCGAAGTGGTGTCGCGCAACACGGCCTTTGCCTGCAAGGGCAAGCAGATGGACGCGTCGGCGATTGCGCGCAAGCTCAAGGTCACGCACGTGCTGGAAGGCAGCGTCCGCCGCGCGGGCGGGCGCGTGCGGATCACGGCCCAGTTGACCGATGCGACCAACGACCGGCAGGTATGGGCCGAACGGTTCGACCGCGAGACGGACGACATCTTCGCGCTGCAGGACGAAATCTCGCACGCGATCGTGAAGGCGCTGCGCCTGCAGTTGCTGCCCGAGGAACGCCGCGCGATCCGCCGCCGCGGCACCGAAAGCGTCGAGGCCCACGACCTGTTCTTGATGGCGCGACAGATCTATGCGACGACGCAGGAAGACGAGCGTGGCTCGCAGGCGATCATTCGCGCCTGCCAGCGCGCCACCGAAATCGACCCGCATTACCCACAGGCCTGGGCGCTGCTGGCCTGGGGCCAACGCAGCCAGAACAGTTTCAGCAAACAGCCGGATGATGGCATGGCCGCCGTGGATCAGGCGCTGGCGCTCGATCCAGACCTGGTGGAGGCGCACGCGGTCAAGGCGGACATCCTGCGCACGCGGGGCGAGATGGATGCGGCAATGAGCGAAGCCAATACCGCGCTGAAACTGGACCCGGAATCCTACGAGGCCAATCGGGTGGCAGGCCGGATCGCGTATATGCAGCACCGGTTCAAGGATGCGGTCGTCTATTACGAGAAGACCATCGGCCTGATGGACGGGGATGTCAATTCAGCGATGATGCTGACGAGCTCGTATCGCGCACTGGGGGATACTGCCGGCAGATTGCGCGCGGCGGCGGTCGCAGTGCAGCGGGCCGATGCGGTGCTGGCGCGCGACCAGAACAATGTGGCGGTCATTGCTTTCAGCGCCAACGCCCTCAGTGCGGCCGGGGACGCCGAGCGCGCCACGGCGCGCATGAGCCGCGCGTTGTTGATCGACCCCGACAATACGAGCATGCGCTACAACTTCGCGTGCGGGTTGTGTGTCTATCTGCACCAAAAAGATGCGGCGCTGGACATGCTGGAACCCGTGTTTGCGCGGATTACCGGCGACCTCCTGCGTTATATGCAGGCGGATCCCGACTTCGATTCCCTGCGCGAGTATCCGCGCTACATTGCGATGGTCGAAGCGGCCGAGGCGCGACTCGCGGCGGCAAAGGCGTCGGAAACGCCGGCAGGCCAGAACGCCTGATCTGCACGGCGGGTGGTGACGCACCTTCTGGTTTTCGTTCGGCGGGATGCGCTGCACTCCTCCCGCCCAACGCGGGCTTTGCGTCCACTCCGTTTGGGCCGTCACTCTCTGTCATTTCGGGTTCCACCCGCGATGAAGCTGCGGGCAGCCCCGGAATGACGAAGTCGAAGAGCTACATCTTCCCCGCCTCCAGCGGCCGCTGGCGGTGCATCACCGCCCATTCGACGTGCTCGGCCAGCGATGCCTCGCCCAGCGCACGCAGGATTTCGCGCTGCTCGTCCGCGTCAGCGGCCTGGTCCAGCGCAGCGCGCGCATTGCCGAACACGCGCTCCATGAAACGGTACTGCCGGATCAGCTCGCGGTCGGCCTTGCGGAACGAATACGCCTCGCGCACCGCGGCGAAGATCGAGAACACCGCCATCACCACGATCCAGTCGTTCTTGGCGTCGGCCGACAACTGGTGCGCAAGCACCGCCAGTATCAAGCTGATGAAGATGCCCGCCAGCAGGCACATCGCGCCGATCGCCTCGTTGATGTGGTGGATGCGCTCGCGCTGCCCGGTGCGCACCCTGTAATAGCCGAGTTCGCCATGGCCCTCGTCGCCCACCCAGTCCTCGATCACGCCGCGCATGGCCGCGATGTCGGGCCGGGTGGGCGAGGGGTCGTCCGAGAGCCCCGCCGTGCGCATCACGTTGCGCACCCAGCCCAGCTCGATGTCCTGCTTCTGCATCAGGCTGTCGTGCGCGAATTCGGGATCGCCGGTCAGCGAAATGCCGGCACGCCGCCAGTGGCACTGCACGCGAAGACCCTCGGCCAGGGCGCGGTAATCGAGGTACTTGCGGTGCCAGCCGCGCCGCTTGGCGATCGCGCTCACCACCACGCCGGTCGCGAACAGGAACAGGAACACGTACAGCATGTCGTCCTGGTTCGGCAAGTTGTCGTAGGCCGTGAAAGCCACGCCCATCACGAACGCCACCAGGTAGATCATCCGCATCGCCAGCAGCACCCGTCGCTGGAAATGCATGGCCAGCCAGTCGGCCGCGCGGAACAGGATGGCGGGCGAGGATGGCGACCGGACCTCGACCTGGCCCGCGCTCGGAGGAGCATCCTTGATGACGGCGCCGCCGGCCTCGATCCCGCCGGCGTACTTTGCCGCGTCCACGTTGAATTCGTCGGCGTGTGCATACACCGTGCGGAACGTTTGCGGCATCGGCGCGTCGGGCGCGGAGGCCTCGTCGAGGTTGCGCCAGACTATCTGCCCCGGCTGCAGCGGCGCGGCGGGTGCGCCATCCGGGGTATTGCGCGAGCAGACCAGATGGCACAGCAATCGCTCGTCGCCGCCGCCGTACAGGCGAGGTCGCCGGTTGCGCCTGCGCTCGATGTCGCCCGGCGGCGTGCCGGTCAGGAAGTACTCGACGATCTGCGCGGTGCCGCCCAGACGCACGGATGGCTTGCCGTCCCAGATTGCCAGCAGCAGGTGGCAATGCCGCGCCACGAACATCCCCGCCTGCGCATACTGGCGATTGCGTTCCTCGCCATGCCCGGAAACCGCGGCGCGGGTGTGGCCGACCAGCAACGGCAGTTCGAGCACCTGCGCCTGCGCGCACAGCGATTCGAAGCGTGCGCGCCCCTCGGCGTCGGCGAAATCGTGCGCGTACAACTCGCGTGCGAACGGCAGCGGCGCCACCAGCCGCGCGCCGAGTTTCAGACCTTCCTCGGCCACCAGTTGATCACCGCCTTCCGCCAAGGGCGAAAGGATGGCCAGCGGCGAATGCGGAAACTCGTGTTGCAACTGTGCGAACAATTCCCGCACGTGCTGCCGGATCGCCTCGACCTCGCGCGCGGCGATGTTGCGGTGGCTGGTGACGCCGATGACCAGCGGCGTGACACCGGCGTTGGCGCGTGCGTCGCCGGATCGCACGTTTCCGGCAATGGACGCGCGAACAGTGCCCGCGGTGTCCGCCCGTGTGTCCCCGGATTCGGGGGAATCAAACGCGGCGCGCGCGATGCCCGATTCATTCTCGTTGGTCATTCCAGTAGCCATGTTTCACCGATCCGTTGTTCCGGGCTGGCTTGAGAATCTACACCTTTGTCATTGCCGGAACCTTCGCGTCCCCATCGTCATTCCGATCCGCCAGCTTATCCCTCGTCATTCCGGGGCCGTCCGCGCTCTTTGCGGACGGAACCCGACTGCGTTTGCAGGATCGCAAACGCGAACGCCCCCGGATCAAGTCCGGGGCAGGCTGCGGCAACCCGAAGGGCGAGCGCCAAGAATGGCGCGAGCCAATCCAGCCTTTGCGTTCCAGCGGCGAAAATCGGGCTGGCTGCGCAGTCCACCTGCAGCCAGCCCAACCGTTCACCCTTCGTATCCCGTTGGACTTCGCTTTGCTCAGCCCGACCTACGCGCTGGCTGCCGGGATGAACCCTTCGCTCTGACATTCCGGGTTCGGCTCTGCGGGCCGCCCCGGGATGACGAGGGAAACGGGGTTGCTGCGAAACGACCTCGGCAGCCCCGACACAGCAACTGCTGTTGCGCACCTGCTGACGACTACTGGTTCTTGATGCACGGGGGGACGGCATTGGCAGCAGGGCCACTCACTGTGGTGGTGTACTGACCACCATTTGCGTCTGCGACCACGGTGATGGTGTAAGAGTATTCATTCGCTGCCTGGTCATTGTCGTTGATGGTGATTTCACCATCCGTGACAGTCAGCCCCGAGAACGGTGGATTGTCTGACAAGCCCGTCAGCGAGTAGAAGGTGAACCCCTCGTTGCCACCGGGCTTCCATTTGATCTGCTGGTTGCCGCGATTGGCGGAAAACTCTGCTGGATCGCAGGTGACGGCCGCCTTGCCGGGGGCGGGATTGATGTTCAATTTGACGACAATGTCGGACATCGAAGCACTCCTTTTTCAGCATGCACGGCACTGGGGGCGGGCCGTTTCGCCTAAAACTTGCTCAAGCG
>DATFGL010000197.1:0-6589 GCA_035249465.1 Rhodanobacteraceae bacterium
ATCGAAGCCGGCGATGGTGTGACCACCGACACGCACGACCCGCTCATCGAACTTGCCGATGCGCGACGCCTGATGCTGCGGGTGCTGATCGTGTGGCTCGCCGTGGTTGCGCTGATCGTGCTGGCAGGTTGGATCGCCTGATGATCAGGCATCCGGCGCGATCAGCCGTTCCATTTCGGCCTTGAGGATCGCACCGTGTTCGCGCAGCCAGTCTCGCTGCGCCTGGTAACCTGGCATCAGTTCGCCGACGCGCGTCCAGAAGCGCGGCGCATGGCTGCGCACTTTAAGATGGCACATTTCGTGTGCCAGCACGTAGCGCAGTGCCGCGGGCGGGGCGAGCGCGAGCGCAAGGTCGAGGGTGATGCGGTCGCGGGCATCGAGGCTGCCCCACAGGCTTTTCAGTGACTTGATGCGCAGGCCCGTGGGCGCGGCATCAAGGCGCTCGGAGGCGTGCGCCATCCAACGCGACAGGTCGCGCCGCATGTGGGTTTCAAGGAACGCGGCGAGCAGATTGCGTGCCGCAGGCATCGCGGTGGTGAACGGACGTGGCACGTGCAGACGCAGTTCGTCGCCAAGAAATTCAATGCGCGGGTATTCGCTTTCGCGCCACGTGAGCTCGACGCTCTCGCCGCGCAGCGGAATCAACGTGGGCACGCCGGGCTTGAGCGGTGGCGGACCGCGACGCGGCACGCGCAGTTCGGACAGCTTGCGTTCCAGCCAGTCACTGTTTTCGCGCAGGAATGCGTACACCTGCGCGGGGTGGGTGCCGCGCGGATAGGAAATGCGTGCGCCGTGCGAGGTGACCGACAAGCGCAGGCGACGCGCGCGCGGGTGCATGGCTTTCAGCACCTTGATGGTGCCGCCTTTGCCCGTCGCCAGTTCCAGAAAGTCGCCCTGCGGAATCATGCTGCCTTCTTGTTGCTCTCGTCGGGGCGTTCCAGCCCGAACCATTGTTGCAAGCCCTCGAACAGCCGTTCGAGTTCCAGGGTCATCAGGGCGAAGCGTGCGTCGAGCTCAGCTTCGGCGGAATCCCGACCGTCGGCGTCGAGTGAATCCTGCACGATATCGAGAAACCGCAGCTTGCGGATCACCAGATCCTCGCCGAGCACGAAACTGGCGCGATCCTCGAATTGCAAGCCGAGCTGGAACACCTGTTTGCCCTGTTTCAGATGCGCCCGGACTTCGGCGCTTTCAAGCTCCTGTTTTCGACAGCGAATGATCGCTCCGCCAGCGGGGTCGCGCAGCTCGCATTCGTCGCCGAACGCGAGCCCGCCCGGTAGCTTGCCATGCGCCAGCCACTCCGTCATCAGGGCGCGCGGGGTCTCGGCGGCAGCCAGCGGCTGGGCCGGGAAACTGCCCAGCGCCTCGCGCAGGGCGGTCAGGGCCGTTTCGGCGGCCTTGCGGCTGGCCGTGTCCAGCACCAGCCAGCCATTTTTCGAATCCAGCCAAGCATTTAGACGCGACGGACGGACAAAGGCCTGGGGCAGCAGGACGTCCAGCACCTCGGCCTTGATGGCGCGGCGCTGACGCCCGCCGACCGGCCGGCCGCGGCGCTCGGTTTCCTTGCGCAGACGCTTGCCCAGCTCGGCGTTGACCACCGCTGCCGGCAGCAGTTTTTCCTCGCTGCCGAGGGTGACCAGAGTGGCCTTGCCGACGGTGTGGCTCAGAACTTCGGAATCCGGTCCGAACGGCGACACGAACCCCCGCGTGGCCAGTTCCAGGGGGCCGCAGGTGCGCAGCGCGTGGCCGGCCAGCGCGGTGTCGAGATCCTTGAGCGACTTGGCAGCGGAAGGGGAGAAACGAAACAGGGTGAGGTTGCGGAAGAACATGGGCGAGAGTGGTGGTTGGGGAATGGGGACGAGAGGTGAGTTGGAGTTGGCGGAATTGCGCGGGTGCAAGCACGTACGGTGATCCGGGAGGTTCGTTGTGGATTGGTCCAAGCGCCCGCGCTACTCGTCCCCCGCCCCCGCTTTATCCGCCAGCCAGGCGTGAGCATCCGGCCGCGATGTCTCATTGCGTGAGCCGAGCGACGTGAAATCGAACAATTCGGCATCGGCCAGGTGCGAAGGCGTAACGTGTGCAAGCGCCCGAAACATGATTTCGCTGCGTCCGGGATGTTCGTGTTCCCACGCATCCAGCATCCGCCGCACCTGCTTGCGCTGCAGGTTTTCCTGCGAGCCGCACAGGTTGCACGGGATGATCGGGAACGCGCGCTGCGCGGCGTACTCGGCGATCTCCGCTTCGCGGCAGTACGCCAGTGGCCGGATCAGCACGTGCTTGCCATCGTCGGACAAAAGTTTTGGCGGCATCGCCTTCAACGCGCCGCCATGGAACAGGTTCAGGAAAAACGTGGCGAGGATGTCGTCGCGATGATGGCCCAGCGCGATCTTGTTCAAGCCCTCGCGCTCCGCGAATGCATACAGGGCGCCGCGCCGCAGCCGCGAGCACAGGCTGCACATCGTCTTGCCCTCGGGTACCACGCGCGTGACGACGCTGTAGGTGTCCTGCTCGATCACGTGCAACGGCACGCCGCGTTCGCGGCAGTAATCGGGGATCACGTGCTCGGGAAAGCCTGGCTGCTTCTGGTCGAGGTTCACCGCGACCAGTTCGAATTTCACCGGCGCTTTCGCCTGCAATGCCAGCAGAAGATCCAGCAGCGTCCAGGAATCCTTGCCGCCCGATAGACACACCATCACCCGGTCGCCGTCCCCGATCAGGTTGTAATCGGCAATGGTCCGGCCGACCGCATGGCGCAGGCGCTTGGCCAGCCGCGCGGCTTCGTGCGCCTGCTTGCGATCGGGGGAGTGGAGGCGTTCGGCGGCCGGCATGAACGGGCCAGTTTAGCGCGCCCGGTGGCAGCGCTACACTGCCGCCATGCAGCCCGACGATGACCCCGCCACGCTGGTCCGGCGCCTGACCGAATTGCGCGAGGAGCACCGCGACCTCGATGTCGCGATCACCAAATTGGCGGTCGACCCGGGTTGCGACCAGTTGCAGTTGAGCCGCCTGAAAAAACGCAAGCTGAAGCTGAAGGACATGATTGCGTATTTCGAAAACAAGCTCATACCTGACTTGGATGCGTAGGGCACGTATCCGACACGAATATCCCCTTCGCTCGGGAAGGGGGTCGCCGCGAAGCGGCGGGGGGATGTCGTCAGGCGAAGCGAAAAACCACTCCCCTCATTCCCCCTTCCTGCGAAAGGCGGAGGCGGCAGGTGCAATCGTTGGCAACGGGGGTATGTGCTGGTGACCCCCGTTGTTCTCGAGGACGAATACGTCCGCCTCGAGCCCTTGGCGCTCGATCATGTGGCCGGCCTGGAACGGGCCGCGGCGGATGGCGAACTCTGGAACCTGCGTGTCACCTACGTGCCGCCGCCGGGAGCGATGCGTGCCTACGTCGAAACGGCGCTGGCGATGCAGGCAGCAGGGGATTCGTTGCCGTTCGCGGTGCGCGACAAGCGTGACGGTGCAGTCGCGGGCAGCACGCGCTATTACGAATTCAAGCCCGATGTGCCGCGCATACTGATCGGCTACACGTGGTACGGCGCCATTCGCCAGCGCACCCACGTCAACACCGCGTGCAAGCTGCTGCTGGCAGGCCACGCTTTCGACACGCTTGGCTGCGCGGCGGTCGGCTGGGAAACCGACATTCTCAATACGCGCTCGCAGCAAGCGATCGAACGCCTGGGCGCACACCGCGACGGCGTGCTGCGACAGCACAAGCTGCGCCACGACGGCACGATCCGCGACAGCGTCGAGTATTCGGTCATCGCGGCCGAATGGCCGGAGATGCGCGCACGCCTTCTTGCGAAGCTCCGCCGTTGAACGCGCAGGTTGGGCTGACCCCGGACTTGATCCGGGGGAAGTCCAACGAATGCGCGAGCGATGTTGGGCTTCATCCGCAAAGAACGCGGATAACAGTATCTACGGTGTTTGCCCGTTGACGGACGCTTCCGCGACCACGTCGGGCGTGATCTTCATGATGGATTGCCGCACTTCGCGCGCGAGGATCAGCCGCGCATCGCGTGCAACGTCGTTCAACACCGCGTCGAATTCGAGTTTGCCATCGGCGTCGGGCCAGACGATGCGGCGTTCGCGCAGTTTCTGTATGAAGCCCCGGAACAGTCCCTTGTCGAAGAATTCCGGCGCGCTCTGCTGATACAGCAGCGACAGGCGTTGCGCGGCAAGCTGGCACAGGTTTTCCAGTTGCCCGGCGGTCAGCGTGTGCGGACCGTTCTTCACCAACGCCGCGATCGCGATGTAGTAACGCTCGAACGCCTGCAACAGGCAATGCGCGAGCAGGCGCAACTGGTACGCATCGTCTTCGCGTCCGGCGGCCAGGTGCAGCAGGCGGCCTTCGCCGCCGGCCAGCAATCCGCGCGCGATCAGCAGATCGATCAAGGCTTCGATTCGCCCCGCGAATCCGCCGGCATCCCACGGCAGGAACAATTCGGATTGGATGAACGGGTACACCGCACGGCCTAGCCTGACCACGTTTTCCCGCGCGATGCGGCGGTTGTTGATGAAGCAGCACGCGACCCACGCGCCGGCCGCGAACAGGTGCAGCACGTTGTTGCGGAAGTAGGACAGCAGCACCGCCTTTTCGCCCTCGACCGCAAGCACGTCGCCGAGCGGATGCGCGATGCGGCGGATCCAGTCCATCTGTTCGGCGTAGGCGACGATGCTGGCGGGCGCCATCGGCGTGATGGTGGTGCGATCCGAATACGGCAACTCCGTCAGGATCGCCTTCATCAGTTCCAGTTGCGCCAGCAGGTCGGCCTCGGCGAGCGCATGGCGTGGCGCCGCCAGCAGCGCCAGCGCGATCAGGTTGATCGGGTTGACGTCGGCGGCGCGGTTGGTGTTGATCAGAATTTGCTCACCCAGCCGGTCCAGCACCTGGTTGAGCCATTCCGGCTTGCTGTCGGAACTGTCGCCTTGCGCGCGCCAATCCGGATTGGCGGCATCCAGCAGCGTGTTCAGCTCGATCGGTTCGCCAAAGTTCAGGGTGACGCGGCCGTAGTGCTGGCGCAGCGCCTTGCGCCCGCCGCGCAGCAGCGCGAGCCACGTCTCCTTTTCCTTCTTCTGGCCGGACAGTTCGCCGATGTAGGCGCGGCCCTCCATGAGCTTTTCGTAACCGATGTACACCGGCTGGAACAGCACCGGCCGGCGCGGCGCGCGCAGGAACGCGCGCACGGTCATCGACAACAACCCGAAGCGCGGTGCCAGCAGGCGCCCGGTGCGTGACCGCGTACCTTCGACGAAGTATTCGATGGGTACGCCGCGCTCGATCAGTTGCGCCATGTATTCCTTGAAGATCACCGAGTACAGCGCATTGCCCTTGAAGCTGCGGCGCAGGAAGAAGGCGCCGCCGCGGCGCAGGAACGAACCCAGCACCGGCAGATTGAGGTTCACGCCGGCTGCGATGTGCGGCACCACCACGCCACTGGCCTGGAGCTGGTACGACAACAGCACGTAATCGGCGTGGCTGCGGTGGCTGGGCACGTACACCACTTCGTAGCCCGGCGCGATCCCGCGCAGCGTGTCGAAGTGGTGCATCGCGATACCGTCGTACAGTTTGTTCCAGAAATTGGACAGCAGGAACGACGCCGACCGTACGAACGGCGGCGAATAATCCGCCGCGATCTCGTCCATCAGTTTCTGCGCCTGCCGCCAGGCTTGCGCGTGCGGAATGTTTTCGCGCGCCGCGGTGGCGGCGATCGCCGCGCGCACATTTTCCGCATTCAGCACCGAATCGACCACGGTGCGCCGGTGCGAAAGGTCGGGGCCGATCACCGTGGTGCGCACGCGGCGGAAGTGCACGCGCAGCACGCGCGCGAGTTTGCGTTGCAGGCGTTCGATGCGTTCGCCGCTCGATTCCTCGCGCAGGTCGTGCAGCGAAATCGGCGGCGAGAAGCGCACGATGGTGTCGCGCCCGTTCAACAGCATGGCGAGCAGCCGTCGGAAATGCCCGACCACCGCCCAGTTTTCCGAGAACAGCACGCTGAACCAGCCCGATTGCCGGTTCGGCGCGCGGCCGACGTAGATCGCGACCGGCATCAATTGCACGTTGCGTTCGGGCGCGGCTTCCAGCACCCGCAACAGTTGCCGCAGCGTGTCTTGCGCGGCATGGTCGCGGCCGCGCCGCTGGAACCAGCCGCCGGTGCCGCGCATCGCGAACATCGCGCGGCGGCGTTTGCCCAGGCCGGGCACCCACGCGAGCGGGCTGGGAAGTCCGGCTTCGTGGCAGGCGCGCTCCAGGATCAGGCTGTCGGAAAAACCGTTGCGCTCGATCACGTAGATCACCGGCGTGTCGGGCGCCAGCAGCGTCACCGGCTCGGCGGGGTCGCGCTTGATCTTGATCCACGGCCCCAGCAACGTGCCCCACAGCGCACGCCACCAGCCGGCATGCGCCAGGGTATCGCGGGACAGGGTTTCGGTCATGACGCGTGCCATCGGTTTGCTGCGCGGCGATCCTGAGGGTGGGGACGAACGTGAGCCGGGATTCTCCCATATCCACGCCAAGGGCTTGTTCCGCAACGGCCTGGAAGCGCGCCTCAGGGCGAACGATCCGACGATTGCCCGCGGCTTG
>DATFGL010000198.1:0-6617 GCA_035249465.1 Rhodanobacteraceae bacterium
GCTGAACACGCGTTCCACCACGCCACCATATCCGGCCACCAGCGGCCCGTTCGCGACCGCGCCGAAGGCCTGGCCGTTGCCCGCGCCGCGCCGCGCCGCGCCCTTGCGGCGGGCGTCCACCAGCGTTTCAGCCTGCGCCACGCCGATGCCGCGCAGCGACGCCAGTACCAGCGCGCCAGAGTACGACGCGTCCGGGAAGTTGCGGCCCGAATACACCGTGACGGCATTTTCGATCTTGCCGAACAAGGCCGGATCCATGCCCGGCAGCCGCGCCACTTGGTCGATCGCGCGGAACGGCTGGCCGGCCCCGCCCGAGGCACCGCCCGAGGCACCGCCACGCGATGCGACCACCGCGTCCGCCAGCTGGCCGGCGCGCAAGGCATCCACGCCCGCGGCCTGGAAGATGCCGCGCAACAACCCGGCCGGCGCCGCGTTGAGATCGGCCATGCCGCTCACATCGACCACCTTGACGGTCACCTTGGCGCCATCGAACGCGAAGGCATAAGGCCGCCCGTCGGGCACCCATTGGTGTTGCCGGTCGGGCGCACGCAGGCCGGCGACGGCTTGCGCGAGCCCGGCTTCGGCGGCGAGCTCCGCACGCGCGTGCTCGGCGCCATAGAGCGCGGCCTGGCTGTGGCTGCGCGATGCCGCCGCCACGCCCGCCAGCAGTGCCGCGAGCAATACCGTCGCCCACAGGACCAGCAGAAGGGCCGTGCCGCGTTCGCGCCGCATCATCGCGAACCCCCGGCCTGCGCGCCGAAACCCTCGCCCGTGCGCACCGGGATCAGCATGTCCGGGAATCCGACCCGTGTGCGCCACGCGGGATCGAGATGGATGCGCACCGCCAGTGGCAGTCCGTTGGTGGCTTGCCAGTCATCGCGCCACGCCGGCGGCTTGCCGAACGCGGCGGCGGCGAGATACTCGAATCCGCCGCCACGCAGACCCGTCAACAGCACGTGCCCGATCGGCTGCGCGTTCGCGATCTCGTCACCCGTGTACGGTCGGTAATCGAGGCGCAATGACATGCCCGCGCCTTCCTTTTGCAGGCTCACCGTCTGGAGGTACAAACCCGCATGGCCGGATTGCATGGGCAACGGCGCGACGTACTCCATCGAAGTCGCGTCGCCCTGGAACAGGCGCGCAGCCGCTCCGCCCGCCGTCACGAACGGCTGCGGCCCCGCGGCCCCCACATAGCGGCGCAGGAATTGCTGCGCGGTGCGCACGGCTTCGCTTTGCGCCATCACGGCATCTGCGGACCGGGTGACGCGCGCGGCGCCACGCATCGCGCCCCACACGCCCAGCATCACGAACGCCAGCAACGCCAGCGCCAGCAGGATTTCCAGCAAGGTGAAACCGGCTTGGCGGGCCACGCTCTTCATTGATCCGTGTCCTGCGGCGGCGCGGCCTGCGCGCGCTGGGTGGCCAGCCGCAGCACGCGGCCCGCTCCGTACTGCACCGTGGCGTCGAGCTGCCAAAGCTCGATGTTGGCCGCCTGCGCCATCATCAACCCGCCCTGCTGCAGCGTGACGGCCGCGCCCGTGCCTTGCGCCGGCCGGGGCAAGGCGCGCACCTTCAGCGTCCAGCGCATGCCGTCGTCGAACGTTCCCTCGGTGCTCGCGTTCTTCAATGGCGTGATCAGGCCCTGTTCCGCGAACAGGCTTTGCGCATGCTCGACCGCTGCGTCCAGGGCGGCGGCGCGCGCGGCATTCTGTGCGGACTTGCCGAGCGCACCCAGGCCTATCGCAAAAGCAATCGCCAGCAACGCGATCGCGGCCAGCACTTCGATCAACGTGAAACCGCGCGCGCGCGTGATCACTGCGGCACTCCGTTGCTGACGGTCACCGCGCCGGTCAGCCAATCCACGTCCACGCGCGAGCTGCGCCGTGCTTCGCTCAGGGTGATGTTGCCGCCGCTGGAACTGCCATCCGGGAAATAACCGATGCGCGCGATGCCGGGCTGCTCGCCGGCCTCCGCGGCCGATTCGACGTGCACGGTCGCGGCAGCCGGCAATCCGCGCGGATCGCGCCCCGGAACCGTGTAGGAATGCGCACGCAGGTCGACGCTGAACCATTGCGGCTTGCCCGTCGCCATTGCGCGCGTGCGGGTGTCGCGCAACCCCGCCGCGACGCCCTGCGCAGCCGCCTGCAATTGGCCGCGGCTGCGTTCGTGCAGCGACACGGCGGCCACGCTGGCGGCAATCGCGATCAGCACGATCACCGCCAGCATTTCGATCAGGGTGAAGCCGAACGCCGGTGCCTGGTTTCCTTCCCCCTTCCGCAGGAAGGGTGGAGCGAAAGCGAACGCGCGCGAAGCGCGACGAGGGGGATGGTCTTTCGCGCAAGCAACATCCCCCCGCGCCTCCGGCGCGACCCCCTTCCTCCGGAAGAGGGTGGACGCAGCCCTGCCGTCAGGGACGAGATCGACAAACCCCGCGCAACGACGCTCTGCCCTACTGCCAGTTGCCGTAATCACGATCGATGCCCTCGCCCCCTGGCGTGCCATCGCGGCCGTAGAAGATGATGTCGTACTGGCCGTGCTTGCCTGGATAGACATAGCCGTATGGATGGCCAAACGGATCGCTGAGATCGGCGGGCTTGGCATACGGACCGTTCCACGAAGGTGCGTTCAACGGCTTGGTGATCAGGTCGTCGAGCGATTTCGGTGGCGAACCATTGTCCAAAGCATAAGCCTGCACGTCCTGGTCGAGCTTGGTCACGCCGATCTTGCCGGCGTCCCACTTGCCGGTGTCCACGCGCCCGGAAACGGAGCGCGCCACGATCACGCCGACGATGCCGAGCAACACGATCACGGCGAGCATTTCCAGAAGCGTGAAGCCGCGCGCACCACGGCGTACAGAAGAGATGGGGAAACGCATGAACTGTCCTCGCGTAACGTTTGCAGGAGCGGGCTGTCAGCCCCCTCGAGTCAAGGGCCGAGTGCACGCGTTTACGCGATGCCGGGGGCATAGCGTGCTTGCACGAAGGCCCGAGGCAGGAAGCCGAGGGCCGGGTTGCTTGGCGAGATCAGGATGATCGAGCATGGCAACAGACGGGGGCTGTGGAGGCGTGGCATGCACGGTCGAAGCAAAACACCTTCGCCGTGCAATGGTGGTTCCTCATTGTATGCTGCCGGTCAAGCTCAACAGAGGCAGCAGGATGGACATCATGATGCCGGCGACCAGCAGTGCCATCACGATGGTCAATACCGGCACCAGCGCCGACAGCATCTTGTCGATCGCCGATTTCACCTCGCCGTCGTAGGTGTCCGCGGCGCGCAGCAGCATGTCGTCCAGCGTGCCCGATTCCTCGCCGACCGTGGTGATCTGGATCGCGAGTTTCGGGAATCCGGTATGCGCGGCCAGCGCGTGCGACAGTGAATCGCCGCCCTTGACCGACTCGATGGCGGGTTCCAGTTGCGCCGACAGTTCGCGGTTGGACACCACCTGGCGCGCGATGCCCAGCGCGGCCAAAAGCGATACGCCGTTTTTCAGCAGCGACCCGAGCGTACGCATCAGCCGCGCCGTATCCACCTTCAGCAACAGTGGGCCGAATACCTTGACCCGCAGCAGCCGCGCGTCGAACGCGCGCCGCGCCACGGCGTCGCGCATCCGCGCACCCGCATACAAGCCGGCAACCACCAGCGCGATCAGCACCAGCAGGCCCCAGTCGTGCAGGAAGCTCCCGAACGCCATCAGCACGCGCGTGATCAGCGGAATCTGCACGTTCATGTCGTGGAAGATCGGCACGAACTGTGGCAAAACGAATGCGAGCAGCAGGACCAGCGAACCCAGCACGCCGAACAACAGGAACGCGGGATACACCAGCGCGCCGATCACGCTTTCCCGCAGCTTGCGTGCACGCGTCAGGTAATCGGCCAGACGCGCCAGTGCGGCATCCAGCGCGCCGCCCGCTTCGCCCGCGCGCACCATGCTCAAATAGAGCTTGCCGAACACGCCGTGTTCTTCTTCCATCGCGCGCGACAGCGAAGCACCGCCACGCACGCGGTCACGGATGCGTTCCACCACGTGGCGGGCGCGTTCGCCTTCCGGCAATTCGAGCAACATCTGCAGCGCGCGGTCCAGCGGCAGGCCCGCGTGCAGCAGGATGCCGAGCTGTTCGGTGAACTCGACCAGCGCCCCGCCGGACAACGATTTCCTGCGCAACCCGCCGAACAGCGATCCGCCGCCCGCGGCATCGGCCGCTTCCAGGGGCACGTTGCCCTGTTCCTGCAAACGCGCGATCACGTCGTCGGCGCACGCCGCGTCCATCCGTCCTTCCACGGTCTCGCCAGCGGGCGTGACGGCCCTGTAACGGAACGAAGCCATCATTCGTCCTGCGTCACGCGCAGAACCTCCTCGATGGTCGTGAGCCCCGCCAACGCCTTGCGCAGGCCGTCTTCGTACATGGTGCGCATGCCGCTGGCGCGCGCGGCGCGTTCGATGTCGGACGCGTCGGCGTGCTGCATCAGCAGGCGACGCAACGCGTCGTTCATGGTCAACTGTTCGATGATCGCGAGCCGCCCATAGAAGCCGCTCGGGTTCTCGGGCGTCGGCCGGGGCCGGTACAAACGGATCGGGCGTTCGTCGGTGAGCTTGTCCAACCCGAGCTCGGCGACCATCTCCGGCAGCGGTTCGTAGGCTTCGGCGGCATCGGGAACGAGGCAACGCACCAGCCGTTGCGCGAGGATCGCGTTGATCGTCGAGGCCAACAGGTAATCCTCGACGCCCATGTCCAGCAGGCGCGTCAGGCCGCCCGCGGCGGAATTGGTGTGCAGCGTCGAAAGCACGAGGTGCCCGGTGAGCGCGGACTGGATCGCGATCTTGCAGGTTTCCAGATCGCGCATTTCGCCGATCATGATCACGTCCGGATCCTGGCGCACGATCGAACGCAGCGCGCCCGCAAAATCCAGCCCGATCTGCGGCTTCACCTGCATCTGGTTGATGCCTTCGAGCTGGTATTCGACCGGATCTTCGACGGTGATGATTTTGCGGTCGGGCGTGTTGATCTTCGACAACGCCGTATAAAGCGTGGTGGTCTTGCCCGAGCCCGTCGGCCCGGTGACCAGAAGAATCCCGTGCGGCTGTTCCAGCACGCGCAGGAATGACGGCAGCGTCGAGTCGTCGAATCCGAGTGCCTTGAAATCCAGCACCACTTTGCCGCGGTCGAGGATGCGCATCACCACCGATTCGCCGAAGCTGGTGGGAATGCTCGACACGCGCAGGTCCAGCTCCTTGCCCTGCACGCGCAGCATGATGCGGCCATCCTGCGGCAAACGCCGCTCGGCGATGTTCATGCGCGCCATGATCTTGATGCGCGAGATCATCGCGGCCGTGCTCGAAGCCGGCGGCGCCTCGACTTCATGCAGCACGCCGTCGATGCGGTAACGCACCTTCAGGCGATTCTCGAACGGCTCGATGTGGATGTCCGACGCACGCGCTTCCACTGCGCGCTGGATCAACAGGTTCACCAGCCGAATGACGGGCGCCTCGGAGGCGAGATCGCGCAGGTGCTCGATGTCATCGTCGCCCGAACGCTCGCCGCCCTCGCCTTCCAGCCCTTCAACGATGGTGCCGAGTGCGCTGCGGCCCGCACCGAACCAGCGTTCGATCAAGTCGTCGATTTCCGAGCGAGCCGCGACGATCAGCGACACCGGCCGCCCGCAAGCCAACTGCACCGCATGCGCGACGTAGGCATCGCCCGGATCGGCCGTGGCGAGTTGCAACGCCGATTCCAATTCCACCACGGGCACCGCGTGGTACTGTTTCATGAAGCGCACGCTGAGCGTGGTTTCGGGCGGCACGTCCGGCGCGTCCCTGGCCGACAGCAACGGCAGGCGCAAGGTCTCCGCCCACGCCTCGGCCAGGTCGCGTTCCGACACCAGGCCGAGCCGCGCCAGCAATACCGTCAGGCGGGCTTCCGGGGCTTCGGCCAGCAGCCGTTCGGCGCGCGCGAGGTCGTCTTCCTTCAGGCGTCCGCGCTCGACCAGCAGCCCGCAGACGCGCGCGCCCGCGTCGTCCGCTGCGATACCGTTGGAATCATTGCCGTGCCGCAACACTGCCGACATCGCCAGCTCTCGCGTGGATCGTTTGTCAGGCTGTCATTCGTAGCACACCCGCCTGGGCAAAGCGAGTATCCGGGGCCCCTCACGGGGCGATGTTCAGGCGACGATAACGTTGACGGCGGCTCGACGTCCGCCAGGCCCGGGGTGCAGCAAAGCCGAGCCACCGGCCGGCGGCGAGCGGCCGCTGGGTGCGGCCCTTCCTCCCGGGCAAGCCTCAGCCTTCCAGATTCAACCCACCTTGCGCCTGTCGCCCCAAAGCCTCTCTCACCCGCGAGAACGCCAATAGTTCGCCGAGCCGCGCGCCCTTGTGCCGCCAGTCGTGGAAGATCGATTCACCGATCAGGGCGTAATGCCACGGCAGGCCGCCACGTTGTTCCGGTGGCAGCTCGTTGATCCGTTCGCACCAGGTCGCGGCAGCCTTGCGCTTGCGCAGCACGTTCGGATGGCTGGTCTGGTCCTGCGCCTTGGTTTCCGCGAGGTAAATCGCGTCCGCCGTGCGCACCAGGAAGTCCGGCGAATAGAACGCCGGCAGGCCGTTGTCCTTGACATAGCGCAGG
>DATFGL010000199.1:0-2546 GCA_035249465.1 Rhodanobacteraceae bacterium
CGATTGCGAGCAGCGCCACGCCGGCCAGCGCAACCTGGCCGCTGCCGCCGCCCCGCCCACGGCGTCCGTCGCCGTCGCCAAGCCCGGAGTAACCGCCCCACATCAGGAAGCGCCCGATCACCCAGATCGCCATGATCCCGAACAGCAGTCCCATCAGGCGGATGTTCAGGCGCATGTCGCCGTTCAACACGTGACTGAACTCGTGCGCGATCACGCCCTGCAATTCGTCGCGATTCAATTTGTCGAGGCAGCCCTGGGTCACGCACACCGCGGCATCGGTGGGCGTGTAGCCAGCGGCGAAAGCGTTGATGCCGGATTCGTCCTGCATCACGTAGATTTCCGGCACCGGCACGCCCGAGGCGATCGCAACTTCCTCGATCACGTTGCGCAGGCGCTGCCATTGCGGATTGGTGGTATCGGCCGGGACCTCGACGGCGTTCATTTCGCGCGCCACCGCGGCACCGCCGCCCGCGAGGCTGGCCACGCGATAGGCCGAGCACAAGCCGATCACCGCCACCACGGCAACCGCGATGCCGAGCAGCGGCGCCGGACGCAAACCCACACCCAGCACGAATGCGCAGACCAGATCGACCGCGGCCACGATCGCAAGCACCGCCAGCGCGAACAGCCACACCAGCGTGCGGCTGGAGTGCCGGACCTTGGCTTGTTGGGCGAAGAAATCCATTGCGAGCTGTCAGGTGCCCCGCTCGAAGCGGCTGTCGTGAAAAGTCGGGGCAGGAAGCCCATTCCGGTGTTGGCAGGGCATCAACGTATTCGTTTGCCCGCGCATCCAGCGAAGCTGCGATCAGGGATGATCGCTAGGCAAATGACACCTTCGGCGCCTCGCGTTTTGCCGGATCGTCGATCGCGAGTTGCTCGGCCGGTGCAAAACCAGCCGGCCCGGCAATCATGGACGACGGGAACACCTGGCACTTGTTGTTGTAGTTCATCACCGAGTCGTTGTAAGCCTGCCGCGCGAACGCTACGCGGTTTTCGGTGGAGGTGAGCTCTTCCGACAACTGCATCATGTTCTGGTTGGCCTTGAGATCCGGATACGCTTCGCTGACTGCAAACAGCCGCCCGAGCGCCTGGGTCAGCTGGTTCTCGCTGCCGGACAACTGCTTCATCGCATTCGGATCGCCCGGCTGGGCCTTGGCGGCGGCCAGCCCGTTCACCGCGGCGGTACGTGCAGCCGTGACGGCTTCCAGCGTTTCGCGTTCGTGCGCAAGGTATCCTTTGGCCGTCTCGACCAGATTCGGGATCAGGTCGTGGCGGCGTGTAAGCTGCACGTCGATCTGCGCAAACGCGTTCTTGTACGCATTGCGTGAAGTGACCAGACCGTTGTAGATCGCGATCAGGTAAATCACAATGATGGCGATGATGATCAGGAAGATGATCAGACCCGTCATTGTTCTCTCCTCCGTCGGAAGTTCATCCAAGGCGGCTGTTGTGAAAAATCAGGCCACGGAAGGCCGTTCTGGTCCTCACGAGGCTTGAAGTTCATCGCCGGCTGGCCAGTCCACCATTGCGGCGATCAGGGATGATCGCACAACAATTCGAGCATAGCATGCGCGTACCCGCTTTCCGTGCAGGGCTCACCTGCATCCTCGTTTCAGGTTTCGCACTGGGCGCACCCGCGGTCCAGACCCATGGCAACCCCGTTCCCCCCGAACCCACCGTGGTGCACACCGGCGCACAGGCGATGTTGCCGGCGGCGCGCGTGGATGGAGCGCTGAAGGATTACGACCGCTGGCTGGACCAGCTCGCCGCGGAAAGCCGCACGTCCGGCCTCGCCACCGCGGTGGTGATCAACGACAAGGTGCGCTACGAGCGCACCATTGGTTATGCGGATGCGAACACGGGTGCCAGGGTCGAACCCGACACGGTGTTCCGGCTGGCGTCGTTGTCCAAGGCATTCGCCACCGCGCTCACAGGCGTGCTGGTACGCCAGGGCTCGCTCAGCTGGGACACGCGCCTGGCGAGCGTGCTGCCGTTCTTCAAGTTGCGCGACGCCAACGCTTCCCAAGAGGCCACCGTGCGCGACATCCTGAGCCAGAGCATCGGGCTGCCGCACAACGCGTACGACAACCTGCTTTCCAATGGGGTGCCCTACCAGGAACTGGAGCGCAAGCTGGACACGGTGCCGATGACCTGCGATCCCGGCAGCTGCTACGGCTATCAGAACATTGCGTTCTCGCTGATCGGCGACGTGATCTACGCCAAGACCGGACAATTCTTTTCGCAGCTGGTGGACAAGTACCTGTTCCTGCCGCTCGGGATGACCACCGCCAGCTACGGCCGCGACGGACTGGAAAGCAGCCGCGACTGGGCGCGTCCGCACTACCGGCACGGCAGGGAATGGGTCTCCTACGAGCCCAACGACAACTTCTACATACCCCCCGCGGCGGGCGTCAACGCCAGCATCCGCGACATGGAGCAATGGCTGATCGCGCAGATGGGCGGCCGTCCGATGGTGCTGCCCGACTCGTTGCTGGAAGTGCTGCATTCGCCGATCATCGACACGCCGACCGAGCGGATGTTCTCCA
>DATFGL010000200.1:0-18342 GCA_035249465.1 Rhodanobacteraceae bacterium
GCGCATCGCCGCCGCCGCCGAGGCCGGCGCCGCGACCGGCGAAGCGGCCGACCAGGCGCGCGACGCGGTGGCGGGATTGAAAGCCAGGCAGGCAGCCGCGCAGGCCGAGCTGGATGCGGCGCAACAGAAGCTCGCCGCGGCGAGGCTCGATCTCGATGCCACCACCTTGCGCGCGCCGGTGGCGGGCAGCGTGGTCGCGCGCCACATCGCGGTCGGGCAAGCCGTGTCCGCGGCGTCGGGCCAGCCGCTGTTCGAATTGCTGCCGAACCGCCCGCACATCGTGCAGGCGCAACTCGACGTGGATGCGGCGGGTGCGATCCATGCCGGCATGCACGCCGAAGTGGTGCGCGACTCGGGTTCGGGCCCGGTCTACGACGCCACGGTGACGTGGGTCGGGCAGGTGCTGCAGCCGGCCGCGCTGACCCAGGATCCGCTGGAACGCGCGCTCGCCAACGATGTCGATTGCACGCTGGAGCTGGCGCCGTCCAAGCCCGGCGAGGCGCCGCTGCGGATCGGCCAGCGCGTGCTGGTCCGCTTCCCGCGCCCTCGCTCGTAGCCGCCCTTCGTGGAAAGTCGGGCCACGGAGTTCCTGGCCGTTCACGGCGGCTTTGGCCGTTCCGGTGTCCGGATTGCGGGAAAACCTGAACGATTCGGGTGCCAAATGACGCTGCGATCGGGGATGCTCGCGCCGGAAAGCGTTCGGAAAGCCTGCGGCGCTAGAATTGCCGCCAGTTTGCGGCATGCCGCCTCCCGGGAATTACCGTGATCCGATGGAACATCCTGTGCGATTTCGACGGCACCATCGCCGTCGAGGACGTCACCGACTCGCTGCTCGATCGTTTCGCGCCGCCCGAATGGCAGGTGCTGGAGCGTGACTGGCGGGCCGGCAAGATCGGTTCGGCCGAATGCATGGCCGGCCAGGTCGCGTTGCTGGACGCCACGCGCGACGAAATCGACGAGCACCTGGCAACGTTGCGCATCGACCCGGCGTTCCCGCAGTTCGTGGAGTCGGCATTGAGCGCGGGCGCGACCCTGCGGGTGGTCAGCGATGGCCTTGATTACGCGATCCGCGCAATCCTGGCGCGCTATCAGCTCGACGTCCTGCCCGTCCTCGCCAATCGTCTGGTGCAGACCGGCCCGCGCAAGTGGAAACTGGAAACACCGTTCTCCGACCCGCATTGCCGGATCGGCAGCGGTCACTGCAAATGCGCCAGCGCGGTGCGCGAGCACAACCGGCACCACCGCGTGCTGTTGATCGGCGACGGCGCCTCGGACTTCTGCGCCGCGGGTGAAGCCGATTACGTGTTCGCCAAGCATCGCCTGATCGAGCACTGCCGCCACGCGGCGATTCCGCATACGTCGATCGTCGGTTTCGCCGATGCGATCGGCCTGCTGCCGGCGCTGATGGCTGGCAAACTGTACACGCCCCGGCGCGTGCTCGCGCCCGCATGAGTGGCCCGGAAGGCTGCCGCGCGGCCTGATTCAAGACAAGATGCCGTGTGCCGGCGGTGCCAGCGGTGGAACTTCGGAAAACAAACCTGATGAACGCATCGATCAAAACGGCTGCTTCCGCGAGCAACGCCCGGCTTGCCGACGGGCTCGACACAGCGGGCAGCGGGAAACTGTTCGACATCGCGTGCCGCTCCATCCCGGGTGGCGTCAACAGCACCGCGCGCGCGACGTGGTCGGGCTGGATGCCGTACCCGCTGTTTGTCCAAGGCGGCACCGGCTCGCGGCTCACCGATGTCGATGGCAACGAGTACATCGATTACCTGCTGGGCCTGGGTCCGATGCTGCTCGGTCACCGGCCGCCGCGCGTCACGCGGGCGGTGGTGGATTTCATCCAGCAGCGCGGCACCGTGTTCGCGCTGCCGACGGCGGACGAAGCGAAGCTGGCCGACAAGATCATCGCCGCGGTGCCCAGCGTCGAACAGGTGCGCCTGTGCAACACCGGCACCGAGGCCGTGCTGTATGCGACACGCCTTGCGCGCGCCTTCACCAGGCGGCCCAAGCTGATCCGCTTCGAAGGCATGTACCACGGCTTTTCCGATCAGGTGTACTGGAGCAAGCACCCGGACATCGCCAAGGCCGGTCCCGATGCGCATCCGGTGCCGGTGCCGCAGGGCCCGGGCCTGCCGCACGGGCTGGACGAGAACCTGGTCATCCTGCCGTGGAACGACGTCGACGCGCTGGCCGACGCGATCAAGCGCGACGGCGACCGGATCGCCGCGGTCATCACCGAACCCGTGATGTGCAACACCGGCTGCATCCTGCCGAAACCCGGTTATCTCGAGGCGATGCGCGAACTCACCGCGCGCCACGGCATCGTGCTGCTGTTCGACGAAGTCATCACCGGTTTCCGGCTCGGCCTCGGCGGCGCGCAGGCGCGGCTCGGCGTGAAGCCGGATCTCTCGGTATTCGCCAAGGGCCTGGGCGGCGGGTTTCCCGTCGCGGCCTGTGGCGGCCGCGCCGACATCATGGCCCTGGTCGCCAACGGCAAGGTTTCGATGGCCGGCACCTACGCCGCCAACGGCATCGCCATCGCGGCGGCCAACGCGGCGCTGGACGAGTTGGCGACGCCCGGCCTGTTCGCGAAGCTGGACGCGATTTCCGACGAGCTGCGCGCCGGCCTCGGCAAGGTTCTCGGCGATGCGGGCTTGCCCGCGTATGTCGTCGGCGTGGGGCCGCTGATGCAGGTGTGGTTCGCGCAGGAACCGATCCACAACTATCGCGACGCCGAACGCCACGCCGACCAGAAGCTGTTCGATCGCTGGTGGCGCGGCATGCTGGGCAAGGGCGTGCTGTTTCATCCGGGCGCCTACGAGAACCTGTTCGTCTCGACCGCGCACACCCGCGAGGACATCGCGCAGACACTCGCGGCGGCGAAAGACGTCGCAGCGGAGCTCGCGCGCGGCGTCTGACCACCGCCGCCGGGATTTCACGGTTTGGTGGGTGCCACCCGGCCCCCGGGCGAGGGGAGATGCACGAACCTGCCCGCCGCCGTCACGTGGCGCCATGTGTCTTGCATTGGCGATGAATGAAGGGGCCTCGTGCGGACGCCCTGCTGCGCGCGGGCGCTGCAAGCCGTGAGGTTGACCGGCAAAAAGCCCCTTGCAATACGGAACGTCGGCAGTCTCATCGTGATCCCCTGGTTCGTGAAAAGGTTCCCACCCGTCTGCAACGTCCGGTGGCGGGCGCCGGTTGACAGGCGGCCGAGGGATGCGGGCGGGGCTCGAGCCCGCGGCGGCCAGTCCTTTGCGCGCCGGCTCGCGCGATTTCGCCGCTGTCAGATTTTCCTCAACGGCGCCTGCCGCGGCCTCGAACAGGTGCTGGCGTTCTACAATCTGCGCAGCGTGCGGCCGGGCAAGGTTTATCCGCACGACGCCAACGGCAAGGTCGAGGTGTACAACGATCTTCCCAATGCCTGCTGGGGCAACGTGGACACCACCGACGCGCCGTTCAACCGCAAAGTCGGCGACCCGCCGGCACTGACGCAGCGGGACATCCACGACATCATCGCGTTCCTGCATACCCTCGATGATGGCTGCGCGACAAGCCAGGTGCGCCGGACGACTGCCGTGGCGGGGCGCTGACTGAGCATTCGGGCAATGCGCGATGCGCATGTGCGAGTTGGGCGTCCAGACGTCCGGAAGCTTGCGTGTCCTCCAGGATGCCGTCAAGCTGTGGCTTCCCCGGGAAGAAACGGCATGGCAGGCAAAGCAGGCCCACCGCGCAAGACCACGCACGCACCGAAACCAAAGCATGCGAAAGCCGCGGGCAAGCGCGAAACGCAATCGAAACCCGATCTTGGCGCCGTGCGCGCAGAGATCGACGGCATCGACCGCCAGATCCAGGCGCTGATCGCGCGGCGCGCGCATTGGGCACACGAGGTCGGCCGCGCCAAGGGAAAGCTGGCGGCCGCGGTCGATTACTACCGCCCCGAGCGTGAGGCGCAGGTGTTGCGACGCGTGCTTGATCGCAACGACGGGCCGCTCGCCGACGAGGTGCTGGTGCGGCTGTTTCGTGAAATCATGTCGGCGTGCCTCGCGCAGCAGGAACCGCTGAAGGTCGGCTACCTTGGGCCCGAAGGCACGTTCTCGCAACAGGCGGTGTTCAAGCATTTCGGCCATTCTGCGAAAGGCTTTCCGCTGGCCAGCATCGCCGAGGTGTTCGACGAGGTCGCCGACGGCCGTGCGGATTTCGGCGTCGTGCCGGTCGAGAATTCCGGACAGGGCACGATCCAGTCGACACTCGACATGTTCCTGGGTTCGCCGTTGAAGATCTGCGGCGAAGTCGAGCTGCACGTGCACCAGTACCTGTTGTCGCGCGGCGGTCACGTCGAGGACGTCGAACGCGTGTATTCGCATGGCCAATCACTGGCACAGTGTCGCGGCTGGCTGCGCCAGAACCTGCCACGTGTCGAGCTGGAAGCCGTGTCCAGCAACGCCGAAGCAGCACGGCGCGCGCGCAAGGCGGATGACACCGCTGCAATCGCGGGCGAGAGCGCCGCACACGTGTATGGATTGAAAGTGGTCGCCGGGCCGGTCGAGGATCGCGCCGACAATACCACCCGCTTTTTGGTGATAGGGCGCGCGCTGTTTCCGCCGTCGGGCAACGATCGTACTTCGCTGCTTGTGTTCGTGCGCGACCAGCCCGGCGCGCTGTACCGGGTGCTGGAGCCGCTGGCGCGGCACGGCATCAGCATGAACCGCATCGAATCGCGGCCGTCGCACACCGGCAAATGGCAGTACGCGTTCTTCATCGACGTCGGCGGCCACGTGGACGAATCGCCGTTGCGCGACGCACTGGCCGAGCTGGGCGATTTCGCCTCGCAGGTGACGGTGCTGGGTTCGTATCCGGTCGCGGTGACCTGAAACTCCAGACGCGATCCAGCGGTCACAATTGCATCGCTCAAGACGAGGACGCGCCATGCGCCGCATTTTCCCGTGGCTGATCGCGCTGGCCGCACTGCCGCTGTGGCCGATCACGGCGCACGCCGGCGCCTACGCGGACAAGCTGTCGCAATGCCTGATCCACGCGACCACGCCGGCCGACCAGAAGGTGGTGGTGCGCTGGGCTTTCGCCACCATGGCGCTGGATCCGGATGTCGCTTCGATGGCAGCGATTTCCCCGTCCCAACGCGAGGCGATCAACCGGAAGGCCGGCGACGTGGTGACGAATTTGCTCGCGGGGGCGTGCAGCCAGCCGGTGCAGCAGGCGCTGATGTTCGAGGGCGTCCAGGGTGCGCAGGCCGCGTTCGAGGCATGGGCGCGCTGGGCGATCGCGGGCATTGCCGAGGAACCGCACGTGATGCAGGGTGCCGGCGCGCTGCTGCAATACATCGACATCGGCAAGTTGATGCCGTTGGTGCCGTTGCAGGGACTGACGCCGGATGGCGGCGGCACGCGCTGAGGGCCGGCACGCCGCCCCCGTCATTCGCGGCCGGCACCGTTGGTCGCATCGTCGATAACGGATTTCCAATCCCCGCGCGGCTAGGCTGTGCGCCCCGTCCCGCCGCACGTCGCACGAGGCTCGCCATGTCCCTGCACGAAAGCATCACCGACACCATCGGCGGCACGCCGATCGTCAAACTGCATCGCGTAGCGCCGTCGCATGTCACGCTGTACGCCAAAGCCGAGTCGTTCAATCCCGGCGGCTCGGTCAAGGATCGTCTGGCCATCGCGGTCATCCTCGATGCCGAGCAGCGCGGCGCGTTGAAGCCCGGCCAGACCGTGGTCGAAGCGACCTCCGGCAACACCGGCGTGGCGCTGGCGATGGTGTGCGCCGCGCGTGGCTATCCATTCGTGGCGGTGATGGCCGATTCGTTCTCGATCGAACGCCGCAAGCTGATGCGCGCCTATGGCGCCAAGGTCATTCTCACGCCCGCGGCCGACCGCAGCGGCGGCATGGTGCGCAAGGCCGAGGAGCTTGCGAAAAAACACGGCTGGTTCCTGACACGCCAATTCGAGAACGACGCCAACCCGGCCTGGCACCGCAATACCACCGGGCCGGAAATCCTGCGCGACTTCGCCAGCAAGCGGCTGGATTATTTCGTCAGCGGCTGGGGCACCGGCGGCACCATCACGGGCGCGGGCGAGGTCTTGAAACTCGCGCGGCCGAAACTCAAGGTGATCGCCACCGAGCCCGCGAACGCGTCGCTGCTGGCCGGTGGTGAATGGCATCCGCACAAGATCCAGGGCTGGACGCCGGATTTCCTGCCGAAAGTACTGAGCCGCACCATTGCCGACGAAATCATCCCGATCGACGAAGTGCTGGCGCGCGACACCGCGCGACGACTCGCCCAGGAAGAGGGCATCTTCTGCGGCATTTCCTCCGGCGCCACCATCGCCGCGGCGCTGGAAGCCGCGAGGCAGGCGCCGCAAGGCTCCGTGCTGCTCGCGATGCTCCCCGACACCGGCGAGCGCTATCTCTCGACGTTCCTGTTCGAGGGCGTCAACGAAGGATCGGATGACGATTGGCTGGCGCAGCAGGGATAGCCGGCCGCTGCGCGTAGTTGCTTTTGCTCGTCATCCCGGCGCAAGCCGGCATGACGAGCTACGCCGCGCGCTTCAGCGCGACGACGGCGTTCAAGCCGCCAAACGCGAAGGCGTTCGACAGCACCGCGCGGACCGGCATTTCGCGGGCGGTGTTCGGCACGCAGTCGAGGTCGCACTCGGGGTCGGGGTCGACGAAGTTCGCGGTGGGCGGAACCACGCCTTCGCGCAGCGCGCCAAGCGCGGCGACGATTTCCAGCGCGCCGGCGGCGCCGAGCGCGTGGCCGTGCACCGATTTGGTGGATGACACCGCGACCCGCTGGGCGTGCCCGCCCAATGCCGCGTGGATCGCACGGGTTTCGGTGGGGTCGTTGGCCGGCGTCGCGGTGCCATGGGCGTTGATGTAGTCGATGCCTTCCGGCGCGAGTTGCGCATCGCGCAGTGCCGCCGTCATCGCGCGTGCAGCGCCCACGTCGGACGGCATCACGATGTCGCCGGCGTCCGCGCTCATGCCGGCGCCCGCGAATTCGGCCAGGATTTCAGCGCCGCGCGCACGCGCGTGGTCGAAGTCTTCCAGCAGGACCATGCCCGCGCCCTCGCCGAGCACGAGGCCGCGCCGCTGCTTGCAGAACGGCCGGCAGGTGTCGTCGGCCAGCACGCGCATCGCTTCCCACGCGCGCAGCACACCCAGCGTGAGGCAGGCCTCGGTGCCGCCGGCGAGCGCGACGTCGGCGGCACCCGATCGCACCAGCGTGAAGGCTTGCGCGAAAGCGTGGTTGGCGGACGCGCATGCGCTCGAAACCGCGAAGCTCGGACCGGTGATGCCGAACTCGATCGACACCTGCGAGGCCGGCGCGCTCATCATCCGACGCACGATCGACAGCGGGTGCAGGCGCGGGTTGTGCTCGCCATACAGGCGCCGCGAACCCTCGTCGTTGGTTTCCTCGCCGCCGGTGCCGGTGCCGATCACGCAGGCGCTGCGCTGGCGCAGGTCGCCTTGCGCGAACTCGATGCCGGATTGCCTGACGGCTTCGCGCGCGGCGATCAGCGCGAATTGCGAGACGCGATCCAGCAGGATGAGTTTTTTCGAATCGAAATGCTGCACGGGATCGTAGTCGCGCACTTGCGCGGCGACCTTGACGCGCATGTCCTGGGTTTCGAATCCCGTGAGCGGCGCGATCGCGCTTTTGCCCTCGCGCATGCCCGTCCAGATCGCGCGTGCGTCGTGGCCCAGCGCGCAAATCGCGCCCACGCCGGTGATGACGACACGACGATTCATGCGAAGCGTGTTACGCCGCCGGCGGAGGCGAATTGGTGGGAGCGGGCGGGCTGGCGGCCTTCTCGGCCAGCAGTTTTTCGACCGTCTCGACCAGCCCCTTCACCGATTCGGTGTCGAAGTTGGGGTCGCGGTCGGGCATCTGGATCTTGAAGTGGTCTTCGATCTCGAAAATGATCTGGATCGCATCCAGCGAGGGAATCTCCAGATCCTTCAGGGTCGATTCCAGCGTGACCTTGCTCTCGTCGATGCCGGCTTCCTTGGCGATGATGGAAAAGACCGTTTTCTGTACGTCGTCGCTCATGGCGGGTTCCCTTCGGCGTCGCTGCGCGGTGGCGCAGGCGGGGCGGAATGCGTGTCGCCGCCCAGCAACAGGATACCAGCGACGATGATGGCCGATCCCAGGATCTTCTCCCAACCCATCGGATCGCCGAATACCGCCCACGAAGCAATCATGATCGCGACGAACGCGATGGCGCTGGTGGGGAATGCACTGGACAGCCTGGACTTCTCGAGGATGCGCATCCAGATCACGAACTGTCCGAGGTAACACGCCAGGCCCAGCCACAGCCACGGCGTGGACAGCGCGGTGAGGATGGAATGCCGGTTCGGCTCCAGCGCGCCGACATGCATGCCCGCGAATTTGAGCGACACCTGGCCCAGCGTTTCGACCGTGAGCAGCAGCACCCAGGCCAGCAGCAGCGGCGACAGGCGGGCCGTCCGGACGTGGCTTGCCGCGGGTACGTCGCCCGGCGGCAGGGGCTTGCCGTTCATGCCATCGACGGTGTCGCGGCGACGCGCACGCGCGACACGCGCATCGGGCTTTCGCTGAGGATGCGGGTGAAGAAATCCGCTGAACGCGAGATCACCTTGTCGCGTTCGCCATCGACCGTGATCATGTGGTAGCTGTCGTTCAGCAGCACCGTTTCGGAAGGACCCGTGATGCGGCGTTCGATCACGCGCGCGTTGCGCACGCTGGCGATGTCGTCGTCGGCGGCGTGCATGATCAGCGCCGGTGCGCGCACGTCCTGCAGGCGCGGGCGCACGTGCCACACCAGCTTGTGGAATTCCGCCAGCGACGGCCACGGGTTGCCGGGCAGGCCGGCCGCCGCGCTCTGGCCGTCCAGCATCGCGCCGGCGATGCGCATGCGCACGCGCTCGTCCTTGATGCCGTAGGGAAAGCTTTCCATGAAACGCCGCTGCTTGAAAAAACCCAGCCCGCACACCAGCGGCAGCAGGAACGAAAGCCGCGCCATGCGCGGGATCGTCCAGCCGTCGTAGAACAGCGTGCTGCCATAAAGCCCCAGGCCATCCACCCACTGCGGCTTTTCGATCGCAAGGTTGAGCGCCAGCACCGATCCCATCGAGAGGCCGGCCACGAACAGGTGATCGACTTCGCGGCGCAAGCGGTCGGCGCCCTCGCGCACGCTGCGCGCCCAGTCATGCCAGCCGGTCTTGAGCAAATCCGCCTCGCTGCCGCAATGGCCGGCCAGCTGCATGCCGTACACGGTGAAGCCGGCGCGATTCAGGCCTTTGCCCACGAAACGCATTTCCGCCGGCGTGCCGGTGAGGCCGTGGATCAGCAGCACCCCTGCACGTCCGCCGCGCAGCAGGAAATCCGCCTGTTTGATCATGGATTGGGTCATCGTCGCCCCTGCCTGACTGACTCATTCAACCGAGCTGTTGCCCGGTGACCAATACGACCCCGACGACGATCGTTCCTATCCCCGCCCAACGGCGCAGCGAAATGCGTTCATTCAGGATGTGCCGGCTGGCCAGCACCACCCCGACGTAGCCCAGCGCGGTGAACGGGAACGCGATGCTGAGCTGGGTGCGCGACAGCGCGGCGAACCACAGCACGAATTCCAGTGCGTACACCGTCACGCCCAGCGCAATCCACGGCGAATGCAGCACCTTGTGCAGCAGCGACGGCGCGCTGGCGCCGGCGTCGCCGGTTTCGTGGCCAACGCCGAGCTTGAAGCACACTTGTCCGGTCACGTCGCAGGCGACCGAACCGAGCAGCAGCAGCAGGGTGGCAAGGGAAGCTGTCATGATAAGGGGTGTCTTTGCGCGCCGGGCGCGGTGCGCGCCGGTCTGCGGCCAAGCGCCTATTGTCGCCGATTTGCCGGCCGGATTGGCCGGATCGCGCGCGACGCCGGGTGACAGCATCCTCCTGCAGCCTTTCAGCGAGGTTTCGCGGCCTACAGGCGGGCGCTGCGGTCAGCCGCGAGCAAGGCTGCAAAGACCGCATCGGAATCGAGGTCGCGCGTGAACAGCATTGCCTGGAAACGTTCGCCCATTTCACCCGGCAGGGTCAGGCGCTTGACCTGTTGCGCCAGCGCGTAGCGCGCGGCCTCGTCCGCCGCGCCGTCGTAGGCGGCGGCGAACACGGCATCGAGCCCCGACGCAATCAGGAATTCGGACTGGAAGGCATGGCTCGCCAATTCGAAGCCGGCGCCGATGCCGGCTTCGGCGAGCGCGGTGAAATCGACCGATGCGGTGATGTCCTGCAGTCCCGGCATGCTCAGCGGATCGGCGTGTGCGCGGTGGCGGTAGTGGCACAACAAGGTCCCGTCGCGGCGCTCGGGCAGGTAGAACTCGCGGCGCACGTAACCGTAATCGACGAACAGCGCCGTGCCGCGCGTCTGTTCGCCCGCGATCGCCTCCAGCCACCAGGGCAGTTGTGGCAGCACTTCCGAGCGGTAGCCATCCTCGAACTCGCGCCCGAGGCTGCGTTGCAGGTGCCGCACCGCGCCTGCGACCAGGGGATCGGCCGGACGGTCGGTGCGCACGAACGCGCCGTTGCCGTTGGCGTCGATGTGTTCCTCGAAAACCTCGCCGCCTTGTGTCGTGAAGCGCGTGACGGGCAACGCGTCCAGCACTTCGTTGGCGAACAGCACGCCGGCCCACGCATGCTGCGGTGGACGGTCCAGCCATGCACAACGCGCGGACAGTTCCGCCGGCAGGTCGGTTTGCAGGCGTTCGCGCTGGCGCTCGCGCAAATCCGCCGAAGGTTCCAGCAGCCAGTAGTGCCGCGGCAGCGCATCGAGCGCCTGCAGTTCCAGCAGGCAGTCGCGCGCGAACGCGCCGCTGCCGCCGCCGAGTTCGAACCAGATGGCATCCTTGCCGCAGGCGCGCAACGCGGGCGCCATCGCGCGCGCGACGCAGCGCGCGAACAGCGGTCCGAGTTCCGGCGCGGTGACGAAGTCGCCGGCCGCGCCGAATTTCAGCCGGCCCGCGCTGTAATACCCGAGGCCGGGCGCATACAGGCAGCGCTCCATGAAACGCGCGAACGAAACCGGGCCGGACGCCGCGATTTCCTTGCGAATGGCGTCGGCCAGCCGCGCGGAGTGCGCGGCTTCCTCGGCGGAGGGCTCGGGCAGGGTGGTGTCCACGCTGGCGGATTCGCCTGATTTGAGGCACGCTTCAAACATGCAGGATAACGGGCGGAGGCAGCATGAGCGAAACGCACCCGGTTGCCCTTGTCACCGGCGCCGCGCGCCGGGTTGGCGCGGTCATCGCGCGCACGCTGCACGAAGCGGGCTACGACGTGGCGTTGCACTACCGCAAATCGCGCGGTGAGCTGGACGCATTGGCGGGCGCACTGGAAGCGCGGCGCGCGCATTCGACGCTGGTGTTGCAAGCCGATCTCGCCGACGGCGCGCAGTTGCCGGGGCTGGTCGATGCCGTCGTCGCGCGCTTCGGACGGCTGGATGCGCTGGTCAACAATGCCTCGATTTTTCATCCGACGCCGCTGGGTGAAATCACGGCGGCGCAATGCGATGAATTCTTCGCCGTCAACGCGCGCGCGCCACTGCTGCTGGCGCAGGCCGCCGCGCCGCACCTGAAAGCGGCGCACGGCGCCATCGTCAACGTCACCGACATTTACGCCGAGCGTCCGTTGCCGCAACACGTCGCATATGGCATGAGCAAGGCGGCACTGCGCATGGCGACCGCGGCGCTGGCGCAGGCGCTTGCGCCCGCGGTGCGCGTCAACGCGGTGGCACCGGGTGCGATCCTGTGGCCGGAAAGCAAGTCCGATGCGGACCGTGATGCGGTGCTGGCACGCATCCCGTTGCAGCGCACCGGCACGCCCGAAGAAATCGCGAACACGGCGTTGTGGTTGATCCGAGATGCCGGCTATGTCACCGGCCAGACTGTCCGCGTGGATGGTGGCCGCATGCTTGCCGGATGAGCCGTTCCTGAAAGGTCGCGCTCGATGACTTGAACAGCGGCGCGAACGTCGGCATGTTGATGGGCATCCACGCGCATCGAGGACGACGATGACCGTTTCCGTGCCCGCCGCCGCCGGCCAGCCTTCGCAACGGATCGCACGGCAGATCCTCGACTTCCTTTCGGATATCCCGCGCAGCCGCGAGCAACCCAGCGAGCATCCGCAGGCACGCGTCGAAGCCATCGCACTGGCGGCGCGCCGCAAGGCATTCCTGGCTTCGTCGTCCCTGGCGTTGCCGCCGGGTCCGTTGGGCTGGTTCACCGTGCTGCCGGAGCTGGTCGCGATCTGGAAGATCCAGGCGCAGATGGTGGCCGACATCGCCGCCGCCTGTGGCCGGCACACCACCCTCACGCGCGAGCAGATGCTGTACTGCCTGTTCCGGCATGCGGCTGCGCAGGCGGTGCGTGACCTTGCCGTGCGCGCGGGGCAGCGCTGGATCGTGCACGCGGCCACCGCCCACACGCTGCGCGGCGTGGCGCATCGCATCGGCGTCAAATTGTCGGAGCGCGCATTGGGCTCGTCGCTGGCGCGGATGTTGCCGGTCGCCGGTGCGCTGGGCGTCGGTGCGTACGCGTGGTACGACACGCGGCAGGTCGCGCGCACCGCGAGCGGGATGTTTTCGGGCGAGGTGGAGTTCATTCCCGCCGGTCGAAGCACCGAAGTCCGGGCGCGGCACATCGAACGCGACAGGGCGCAAGCGGCGCGCGAAGCCGGACTGTGAGGATTCGCGGGCGGGTTCGCCGTCCTTCCGCCTTGCATACCGTATTGGCGGGATTCGCCGCTTCGCGGCTGCTCCCGCCCTACCGGAATGCGTAGGGCGGGTGCCAACCCGCCGTTCAGCGGACCGCGTCGGCGGGCAGACGTTCCAGCTTCGGCAGATTCGGCTCGAGTTGCTGCCAGCGTTCCTGCATGGTCGCGCCGGTAAACGGTTCACGCAGATCGGGCGCGAGATCTGTCAGCGGCGCGAGCACGTGCGCGCGCTCGAATTCCTCGCGCGTCAGGTCGGTGATGCAGCGGTCGCCTTCGCGCCACAGCGCGATGTCGAGATCGAGTGTGCGGTCGGCGTAGCGCGGCAGGCTGCGATCGCGGCCCGAGGCGTCTTCCAGGGCGCGCAGCCAACCGCGCAGGCTGTTGCGATCCATGTCGCAATCGAATGCCACCGCGTTGTTGAGGAACGCCGCGCCTTCGAATCCCACCGCGGCACTGCGATAGGTCGGCGACGCTTCGAGTGCACCGAACCGTTCGCGCAACGCGCGCAGCGCGCCGGCGAGATGCCGTTCGGGCTCGACGTTGGAGCCGAGGCTCAGGTAAACGCGCGCCATGTCATTCCGGCTTCGTGCCGCGCTCGATCACGACGCCCACCGCTTTCGAACCGGTGACCGCGCCCGGCTTGGCGAGTCTCAGGCGCACCCACGGTACGCCGAACTCGTTGCGGATGATCGCCGTGCAACGCTCGGCCAGGGTTTCCACCAGTTCGAACTGGGACGCTTCGATGAAGGCGATCAGGCGCTTGGACACCGCCTTGTAGTTGATCGTGTCCTCGATCTTGTCGCTGGCGGCGGGTTTGCGGTTGTCGAATGCCATTTCGATATCCAGCACCACCTTCTGGCGAATGTTGCGCTCCCAGTCGTAGATGCCGATGACGGTTTCGACTTCGAGCGCTTCGATGAAAACGATATCCATTGAAACCTATGAGGGCCGCAGCGAGCGAAGACAGATTGCGTGGCGCCGGAGCGCTGGAAGCGGAGTGTACACGTCAGTGCGTGAGCATTGACTCGCCGCATCCGCGGCTCGCCCTTCGGGCCATTCGCTGCGCGAATGTTCGCTCCGGCATCCTGCCTCCGCGGTCGAGCACCGCCGGCACGCAAGCTGGCGAGCGCAGCAGGCTCATCAGAGGTTTCATCAGGCGACCTCGGGCAGCGACTCCAGATTCCAGCGCGGCTGCACGCGGATCTCCGGCCCGGTGGTTTGTCCCGCTGCAAGCCGGATGGAACCGGCCAGCGCGATCATCGCGCCGTTGTCGGTGCAGAACGCGAGGCGCGGGAAATAGGTCTGGAAGCCTTCGCGTTGTCCGGCTTCCGCCAGTTGCGCGCGCAGGCGCTTGTTGGCGCCGACGCCGCCGGACACCACCAGCCGCCGGTAGCCGGTTTGTGCCAATGCGCGCCGGCATTTGATGGCCAGTGTTTCCACGATGGCGTCCTCGAAGCCGCGCGCGATGTTGGCCTTGGTGAAATCGGTCCGGTTGCTGTCCCGCCACGCCATCAGTACCTGGGTTTTGAGGCCCGAAAAACTGAAATCGAGACCGGGCCGGTCGGTCATCGGGCGCGAGAACCTGAACGCTTTCGGATCGCCGGTCTCGGCCAGCCTGGCCAGCGCCGGGCCGCCCGGATACGGCAGGCCCATCAGCTTGGCAGTCTTGTCGAAAGCCTCGCCGGCGGCGTCGTCCAGCGTGTCGCCCAGGATCGTGTAGCTGCCGATCTTCTCGACCCCGACCAGCAGCGAATGTCCGCCCGAAACCAGCAGCGCCACGAACGGCGGCGCCAAGGGCTCGGCCCCCGGTGCCGGCTCTTCCAGCAACGGTGCCAGCAGGTGCCCTTCCATGTGGTGGACGCCGATAGCGGGAATTTCCAGCGCCCACGCCAGCGCGCGCGCCACCGACGCGCCGACCAGCAAGGCGCCGATCAGGCCCGGCCCGGCGGTATAGGCGACGGCCGAGAGGTCGGAAATCTTCAGGCCACCCTCCGCAAGTGTCTGGCGCAAAAGGGGAAGCAGTTTGCGGACGTGGTCGCGGCTGGCCAGTTCCGGCACCACCCCGCCGTACTCGGCGTGCAACGCGATCTGCGAATACAGGGCGTGCGCCAGCAGTCCGCGGCCAGGTCGGGTCATGTCCAATTGGAGCAGGGCAACCCCGGTTTCGTCGCAGGAGCTTTCGATGCCCAGCACCGGCCCGATCGCCGGCCCCTTTGAATCGGTCATGGAAGTCACGCTATAATTCACGGCTCACCCGCGCGGAAGCGGGTCATTTTAGCAAGTGGAGCGTCCATGCCCAGCGTCAAAGTCCGCGAGAACGAGCCGTTCGAAATCGCCCTGCGCCGCTTCAAGCGTACCTGCGAGAAGGCCGGCGTGCTCGCCGAAACGCGCAAGCGCGAGTTTTACGAGAAGCCGACCCAGGAACGCAAGCGCAAGCGCGCTGCGGCGGTCAAGCGCCACCTGCGTCGCGTCTCGCGCGAAGTCACGCGCCGCAAGCGCCTGTACTGAGCAACGCGTCCGTGCACATTGCGACGGCCGGCCCCGCCCCGCGGCGCCGGCCGTTTCGCGTTTCTGCGTTTTGATTCGGAGAGTCCTATGAGCGATCTCAAAGCCCGCATCACCGACGACATGAAAACCGCGATGAAGGGCGGCGACAAGCCGCGCCTGGGTGTGGTCCGGTTGATCCTGGCCGCCATCAAGCAGCGCGAAGTGGACGAGCGCATCACGCTGGACGATATCCAGGTGTTGCACACGCTGGAAAAGATGTTGAAGCAGCGGCGTGATTCCGCGTCGCAATACGAAGCCGCGCAGCGCGAGGATCTCGCCGCGCAGGAACGCTACGAAATCGGCGTGATCGAAACCTATCTGCCGAAGCAGCTCGGCGATGCCGAACTCGACGCGCTGATCGCGCAATGCATCGGCGATGCGGGCGCGACTTCGGCGCGCGACATGGGCAAGGTGATGACGCTGCTGAAGGAACGCGCGGCCGGCCGCGCCGACATGGGCGCGTTGTCGCAACGCGTCAAGGCGAAGCTGGCGGGGTGAAGCGCGGCATCCCTCCGCCGCTACGCGGCGACTCCCTTCCCGTGGAAGGGAGTGAAAGCGTTGCGCTCTTCCCGAATCCCGGCTTTCGAACTACTTCGAACCGCCGAAGTTGTACACCAGGTTGGTGGTGAACAGGCTGTCCATGTGCCTGGTGCCGGGCACGATGTTGGAGTTGTAGCGGTTCTCGTAGGCTACCTTCAACGCCAGCGTCCTGGTCATCGCGACCGCCACGCCGATGTCGTTCTGGTAGTACTTGTTCTGGCTGCCGACTTCGGCCAGGAGGGTCTCCTGCAGGCTGGTGCTGTCGGTCAACGCGAGTTTGTAGTTGACCAGCGCGCGGCCGATCGCCTCGTTCTGCTTGGGCGGAACGACGGTGCTGACCAGCGGCGGCGTCACGGTGGTGTCCACCACGGTGTAGGTCTGCGGCTGGTAGCGCTTGTAACCGGGGCCGGCCTCGACCGACAACTCGCTGCGCGCGTCTTTCAGCAGGATGTAGCCGAAACCGATCGATGCGACTTCCTGCCACCGGTTGGGCGCGAAGTCGTCGTGGTCGTAACGCGCGGCACCGATCAGGTACGCGCGCGGATTGAACTTGTAGCCCACCGAGCCGCCCACGTCGTAGTGGTTGGCGGTGGTCTCGTAGCTGTTGGTTTCACCGACAGTGACGCCACCCTGCACGACCGGCACCTTGACGTTGCTCTTGGCGCGGTTGGCATCGAGGAAGAACGCGTCCTTCCAGGTATCGTCTTCATACGCGAGCTTCAGCTTGGCGTCGACGTTGAGGGACTTGGTATTGCCGGTGGCGTTGGCCAGGCCGAACTCGCCGCTGCCGCTCCAACCGGAATTCGAGCCGGCGGGCGTGTCGGCCAGGGCGAGAACCGGCAGGCACAGGGCGGAAACCGCCGCGAGCGCGGCGACGCGTGACAATTTCATCTGCAACTCCTTGATTCGCACAGCGAAAGCCTGCAAGGCTGAAGGCCGCGCACTGAATGAGCGTTAAATTTGTGTGATGAGGTGGGGCCAGTGCCCCGGCTTTCAAGCCAACGGCGCGGGGAAGAACGCCGCCACGGCGTGGCGCGCCTCGGCGAAGAACAGCCAGCGCTCGACGAACAGGCCGGCGATGCACGCGATGGCGGCTGGCAGCGCAACCCACGCGGTCCCGGTTGCAAGCGCGATCATGATGCCCAGCACGGGCAGCACCGCAAACAGTACGAGCGCAATCCGGCGCAGGCGTGCCGAGTGCTTGCGTGCCAGCACGAACGCCATCTCGCGGGTCAGGTAGCTTTCCTCGGTGACTGGGCCTTCGAAGGCACGCACCTGTCCCCACTTTTCCAGGCCCGTCGCGTGGCCCGCGGTGTTGGCTGGCTGCGCGTCGATGCGGCGCCAGTAGTCGGTCTTGATCACGGCCGCGATGACCGCGAGCGCCATCAGCGCCAAGGGGAAGGCCAGCCTGATGACGGCGTACGGCGACAACGCCAGCCACGCCCACAGCCACAGTCCGCCGGACAGGAGCGCAAACGCGAAGTACGCCGGCAGCACCTGCCGCGTGCGCCACGCGCGGATGGTTTTCAGAGAACGGTAGATGTTGGCGGTGCACCACAACGTCACCAGCGCACACAGCGCGAGCAACGCGCCGGCAATGCGCACGCCATCGACGCTGTGGCCGGTGAATGCCAACCACGCCAGCGCCAGCATCGGCAAATAAGTCGCGAGCGACGCGATGCCCTCGCGCGACAGCCACGACGAACGCCATTGGCTGAGCGCACGCCACGCGCGTTCGGGGCGGCCGAGGTGCAGGGTCGAGGCCAGCAAGCCGGCCGTGACCAGCACGAAGCCGAACGCCAACGGCACAAGGATGCCGTTGCCCGCGATCGGATACGCGCCAATGCACAACGCGGCGCCCAGCAGGCACCACAGTCCATAGCCCGTGCCGCTCATCACCGTGAAGAAAATCACCGAGAGTGCGGGCTTCATCGCGACAAGGCCTTGTCCAGCCAGCGCAGCAGCGGCGGCAGTTGCGAAGTGTCGAGGGCTTCTTCGGCGGTTTCCACCGGCGTCGCGGAATTCGACCCGTCGCGGCGCGCGCGTGGCGGCAGGTAACGATTCACCGGCTGGTAGCCGAACTCCGGCATCAGCGCAAAACCTCCGCGCTCGGCGACCACTTTCGACACGTCGGAATCCGGATCTCCGAGGTCACCGAACATCCGCGCACGGGTCGGGCACGCCAGCACGCAGGCCGGCTGGCGGTCGCGCTCGTCCAGCGTCTCGTTGTAGATGCGATCCACGCACAGCGTGCACTTCTGCATCGTGCCGCGTTTGGAATCCTTGCGGCCCGCGTCCGACGTGGAAACTTTCGCATGCGGCAGCGCAATCTCTCGCGCACCGTAAGGACACGCCCACGCGCACAATTGGCAACCGATGCACTTGTCCTGGTCGACCAGCACGATGCCGTCCTCGGCGCGCTTGTAGCTGGCGCCGGTCGGGCACACCGTCACGCAATCCGGCGTCTCGCAGTGCAGGCACGAGCGCGGGAAGTGGACCAT
>DATFGL010000201.1:0-6560 GCA_035249465.1 Rhodanobacteraceae bacterium
TCGACTTCCTGCCGCGGACCGTGCTTGAGCGCCTCGCGCACGTGCGCGACCAGCAGGTCCACCTCGGCCTCATTGATGCTGAAGTGCGGGGTGAAGCGCAGCGAGTTGGCGCCGCCGTGGATCACGTTGATGCCGCGCTCGCGCATGTATTCCTCGATCGAGTCCGCGCCGAAGCACTTGAACTGCGGCGCCAGTTCGCACGAGAACAACAGGCCGGTGCCCTGCACCTTGGTGATCAGGCCGCCCAGTTCGTCCTTGAGCGCGTCCAGCTTCTTCACCAGCTCGATGCCGCGCTTGCGGATGTTGGCGCGCAGCTCGGGCGTGATCTCTGCCAGCACCGCGCAGGCGATGTCGAGCGCGCGCGGATTGCCGGTCATGGTGTTGCCGTAGATGCCCTTCTTGTACAGGCCCGCGGCGCGTTCGTTGACGGCCAGCACCGACAGCGGGAACTGCCCGCCGTTGAGTGCCTTGGAATAGGTTTCCATGTCCGGCGCCTGCAACCCTTCGAAGCCGGGGTAGTCCACGATCGACAGCACGCCCTGCGCGCGCAGCCCGGCCTGGATGGAGTCGACCAGCAGCAGCGAGCCGTGCGCCTGCGTCAGTTCGCGGGCGGCGGCGTAGAACCCGGGGCTGACGGCGCGGCCCGGATCGCCTTCACCCATCACGGGTTCGAGGAACATCGCCTCGAAGAACCAGCCGTTCTTTTCGGCTTCATCGAACACGCGGCGCAGCGCTGCCACGTCGTACGGCTCGACCACGATCACCGAATGCTCGTCGCGGAAGCTGGCGAGATTGTTGATGTATGCCTTGCGCGAGGAATCCGAATACAACGCGGGGCGTTCGGTGCGGCCGTGGAAGGCGCCCTTCACGACGAGACGCTTGATCGCGCGGCCGGCGTACTTCGCGCCGGGATCGGTCATCAGCTTGGCGTTGACGTCGGCGATGCGCGCGGCCAGCGTCACCGATTCCGACCCCGAGTTGAGGCACATGAACTTCGCGAACGGGTGTTTGCCCGCGTGGTGGCCGATTTCGCGGCGCAGCGCTTCGGTGAAGGCGTGCTGCGCCAGCGACGGCGTCATCACGTTGGCCATCGCCTGCGGCCTGGCCAACGCCTTCATCACCGCCGGCGGGTTGTGGCCGAAACCGAGCATGCCGTAGCCGCCGCAGTCGTACAGCACCGCGCCCTTGAGGGTGACGATCCACGCGCCGCGCGCAGCCAGCGGAATGAATGGGCACACCGCGTCATCGGGATAGAAGTTGACGAAGCCTGACTGCACCGCGTGCAGTTGCTTGTCCTCGTCCATGCCCAGCACTTCCGGGTGCGCCGCCTTCAGTTGCGCGAAGGAGGCATGCGCGTCCGCGATCGCGCCCGCGAGATCGGCATCCTGCCCGGCGAAGCGCTCGATGGTGGCATCGTCCAGTCCGTGGGTGCGGACCTTGCCGCCGTGGGTGCGCAGCTCGCGCAGCATATCGATGGATTTCATGGGAGCCTCCGGCACGGCGACGCCCGCATGGGATCGCCCGTAAGTGATTAACGCGGAAAAGAAAACGTCTCGAGATTCTAGCAGGCGGCCCGGCGCGGCGTAACCCCGCGGTGCGGCATGACGGCTGTCAGATTCGATCGGTGACGCCCCGCCGCTGACTGCTGCCCGCGGTTACGGCATGCTGGGGCCGGATGGGGCGTCATCGGAGGCCGGCATGCCGGCGTTGATCGCACACTCGCATTTTCATCTGGTCGTGTTCTACGCCGCCCTGTTCGTGTGCTTCGCGCCGGAGTGGGTCGGCACATTCTTTCAGCGGGTCGAAAAGGGCGCCCATATGCGCGACCGCGGTTCGCACGTCTGGATTTTCGTCGCGGTGGGCATGGGTGTCGCGGCAGGGTTCTTGCTCGTCAACGCCAATTTCCCCGACACGACGCTGGTGCGCGGCCAGCGCCTGCAATTCTGGACGGGCATTGCGGTGATGTTCGCCGGACTGGCGTTCCGCTGGTACGCGATCAAGAGCCTCGGCCGGTTTTTCACCCGCACGGTGGCGACGCGCGCCGGGCAATACGTGGTGGACACGGGGCCCTACCGGCTGATTCGGCATCCTTCCTACACCGGCGGGCTGATGATGTTTCTAGGCATGGGGATCGCGATGACCAACTGGGCCGCGTTGCTTGTAATCATGGTCGGCGCGGGAATCGGTTACGCCTACCGCGTGCGGGTCGAGGAGCGGGCGCTGTGCGAGGATCTCGGGCAGCCGTATCGCGATTACATGCTGCGCACCAAGCGGTTCGTGCCGTACTTCTGGTGAGCGGCGCGCAATCACCCCGGTGAGGTTGGCGTACCATGGATTCAAGACTGATCGATCCGCCGCCCTTCGAAGTTTCGAGACGCATGATGTTCCGTCGTTTTTTTACGCCCGCTCCAGATTCGCTCATCCTGATGTCGTCCAGGCGCGGCAAGGGCCGCTGGGTGATGCTGTGGAATCTGGTCTGGGTTACATGGATGTTCGGCGATGTGGTAGCGGGGATGCCGTTGCCGAAGTACTGGTGGCCGGCGACCCTCGCAGCGCTGATAGTGTTCCTGCTGCTCTATGCGTGCATCAACGTTCGGCCAATACGTGAGGTTTCAAGGTATGCGCTGGCGACGGTCGCGCTGGCCTGCCTGATCATGCCGATCAGCCGTTACGCTTCCGGCACATGTCTCATTTACGCTTGCGCGTATCTGTCCCTGCAACCGACAGCGCGCAAGGTGTTTGCCCGTGTCGTCCCCGTGATGGTTGTTTGGGCACTCGAGACGCAAGTGTTGCAATGGCCGTGGCAAGCCGGGATCTGGGTGCTGCTGGTCAGCTTTGCGATATCGATCGGCCAGTATTCCATGTGGGCGGGCTTGCGCAAGAACGCCGAGTTGCGCCTGTCGCACGACGAAGTCCGCCGGCTTGCGGCCAGCGCCGAACGCGAACGCATCGGCCGTGACCTGCACGACCTGCTGGGACACACGCTGTCGATGGTGGCCTTGAAATCGGAACTGGCCGGGCGCCTGATCGAACGTGATCCGCGCGCCGCGCGCCGTGAAATGGCGGACGTCGAGCGCGTCGCACGCGAGGCTTTGTCGCAGGTGCGCAGCGCGGTCAGCGGCATCCGCGCGGCGGCGATGGCGGCGGAACTCGCTTCCGCGCGCCTGCTACTGGAAGCCGCGGGCGTGCAGATGGAGTACTGGCACGATCCGCGGGAACTGCCCGCCGATGTCGAGACTTGCCTGGCGCTGGTGTTGCGCGAAGCGGTCACCAACATCCAGCGGCACGCGCGCGCCAACCGCGTCGAGGTCACCGTGATCACCGGCGTCGAGCGCGTGGTGATGCGCGTGCGCGACGATGGCCGCGGCGGCGTCAACGAACGCGGCAACGGGCTCACCGGCATGCGCGAACGCATCGAGGCACGCGGCGGCACGCTTCTGATCGACTCGCCGCGCGGCCGCGGCACCAGCGTCGAAGTGGCGTTGCCGCTGCCGGCCAGTGCGCTCGGGAGCCAGCCGCCGGCGCTGAAATCCGCCGCCGCCACGGTGGTGCCGCTGGTACAGCGCGCGGGCGGCCACGCATGATTCGCGTGATGCTTGCGGAAGACCAGGCGATGGTGCGCGGCGCGCTGGCCGCGCTGCTGGCACTGGAACCCGACATCGAGGTGCTGGGTTCGGTCGCCGACGGCGAGTCCGCGTGGCGCGAAATGCAACGCCTCAAGCCCGACATCCTGATTTCCGACATCGAGATGCCGGGCCTCACCGGCCTCGAACTCGCGCAGCGCATCCAGCGCCACGAGCTGCCGATCAAGGTCGTGATCGTCACCACGTTCGCGCGTTCGGGCTACCTGCGCCGCGCGCTGGACGCGGGTGTGTCGGGGTACCTGCTGAAGGATGCGCCTGCCGAAAAGCTCGCGGACTCCTTGCGGTTCGTGCATCGCGGCGGCCGCGCGATCGATCCGGAACTGGCGCTGGAGGCCTGGACGGAAGCCGATCCGTTGAACGACCGCGAGCGCCAGGTGTTGCGTTTGGCTGGCGAGGGACAGAGCGCCGGCGACATCGCGGGCAAGCTCAATCTGTCGCACGGCACCGTGCGCAATTACCTGTCCGAGGCGATCGGCAAGCTCGGCGTCGCCAATCGGATCGAGGCGTATCGGCTTGCCAGGCAAAAAGGCTGGCTGTAGCAGCGCCGGAAGGCGCGAATAGGCACCGCGATACCACGTCGGACCTGCCGGTCCTCCTACAATGTGCACGTGCCGGCCGCGCAGCGCGATCCCTTGAAGAAATCCGATTTCCACTACGACCTGCCGGTCGAGCTGATCGCGCAGCAGCCTTTGCCCGAGCGGAGCGCCAGCCGCCTGCTGGTGGCGGATGCCCCGCGACAGTCGCTGGCCGATCGCGCCTTCCATGATTTGCCGGGCTTGCTGCGCGCGGGCGACCTGCTGGTGTTCAACGACACCCGTGTGCTGCCGGCGCGCCTGTTCGGCCGCAAGCCCAGTGGCGGCGCGGTCGAGATCATGCTCGAGCGCATCACCGGCACGCACACTGCGACCGCAATGCTGGGGGTGAGCAAGAAACCCCGCGAGGGCAGCCCGATCGAACTCGACGACGGCACACCGGTGCGGGTGCTGGGCCGCGACGGGCAGTTCTTCGAACTCAGGTTCGAATGTGTCGAGCCGCTGGAAAAATTGCTGTTGCGGATCGGCCACATGCCGCTGCCGCCGTACATCGCGCGGCCCGACGACGCACGCGACGGCGAGCGCTACCAGACCGTGTATGCGCGCCAGCCCGGCGCGGTCGCGGCGCCGACCGCCGGCCTGCATTTCGATGCGCCGTTGCTGGATGCGCTGCGGGTGCGCGGCATCGACTTCGGCTACATCACGCTGCACGTGGGCGCCGGCACCTTCCAGCCGGTGCGCGCGGAAAAGATCGAAGACCACGAGATGCACCGCGAGTGGCTGAACGTGGGCGCGGAACTGGTCGAGAAGATCCATCGCACGCGGGCGCGCGGCGGCCGCGTGATCGCGGTCGGCACCACCGTGGTGCGCGCGCTCGAAGCCGCGCGCGGCGAGCACGGCGGCGTGGAACCGTTCGCGGGCGAGACGCAAATCTTCATCTTCCCCGGTTATCGCATCACCAGCGTCGATGGGCTGGTCACCAATTTCCACCTGCCGGAATCGACCTTGTTGATGCTGGTGTCGGCGTTCGCGGGCCGCGAGTTCGTGCTTTCGGCGTATCGCCACGCGGTCGAGCAGCGCTACCGGTTTTATTCTTACGGCGATGCGATGCTGGTGTGGCCTGCGACACCCTGACAAGCTGCTGCGCTCGGCAGCTTGTCCGCCGGCGGTGCTCGGCATGCTCATGTAGTGACGTGTACACTGCGCTGCCTGCGCTCCGGCGACGGCCAACCTGCTTTCGTTCGCGACGCTTCTCAGGGCGTCGCCTGGCTGCGCAATCACCGTAACCCACCCGCGTAAGACATTGTGACTCCTTGGCGCCCAAGGGTTCAGCGAAGACATGCAATTCGAACTCCTTGCAACTGACCACGCCGCGCGTCGCGGCCGCGTCACCTTGCCGCGCGGCACGATCGATACGCCCGCGTTCATGCCGGTCGGCACCTACGGGTCGGTGAAGGCAATGCTGCCGCGTGATCTCGGCGACGTCGGCGCCCAGATCATCCTCGGCAACACGTTTCATCTCTGGTTGCGGCCGGGGCTTGACGTGATCGGCGAATTCGGCGGCCTGCACAAGTTCGTCGGCTGGGACAAACCGATCCTCACCGACTCCGGCGGTTTCCAGGTGTTCTCGCTGGCCGAGCGCCGCAAGCTCACCGAGGAAGGCGTGACGTTCGCGTCGCCGGTCGATGGTTCGCGGGTGTTCCTGTCGCCCGAGGAATCCATGCGCATCCAGACCGTGCTGGATTCCGACATCGTGATGGCGTTCGACGAATGCACGCCGTACACGGTTGATGGCAAGCCGGTGGACGCGCGCGTGGTGCGCGAGTCGATGGAGCTTTCATTGCGCTGGGCCGCGCGTTCGCGGCGCGCGTTCGACGAGTTCGGAAACCGCAACGCGCTGTTCGGAATCGTGCAGGGCGGTGTGCACGATGACTTGCGTACGCGTTCCGCCGACGGCCTGCTGGAAATCGGTTTCGATGGCTACGCGCTGGGCGGGCTCGCGGTCGGCGAGCCGGAGGCCGAGCGCAACGCCACGCTGGAAACCGCCGCGCCGCGCCTGCCTTGCGACAAGCCGCGTTACCTGATGGGCGTCGGCAGGCCCGAAGACATCGTGGAAGCCGTGCGCCGCGGCATCGACATGTTCGATTGCGTGATGCCGACCCGGCATGCGCGCAATGGCTTCCTGTTCACGCGCGCAGGCACGTTGCGCATCCGCAACGCGAAGTTCGCGAACGACACACGGCCCATCGAGGAAGGTTGTGCGTGCTACGCCTGCGCGGGCGGATTCTCGCGTGCTTACCTGCGTCACCTCGACCGCTGCGGCGAAATCCTCGGCTCGCAACTCGCGACCATCCACAACCTGCATCATTACCTGACGCTGATG
>DATFGL010000202.1:0-9467 GCA_035249465.1 Rhodanobacteraceae bacterium
GCCCAGCTTCACCTGCTCGGCCTCGACCTTGCGGGCCATGTCGAATTGTTCGACGTAGGCCTCCGCCGGAATCGTCACGCGCGGATCGTGCGCGACCGTCAGCGGTTCACTGTACGTCTTGCCGTTGACCGTGAGCTTCACCGTGTATTGCCCGGGAGGCGCCCACACACCGTCCGCCCACGGATCGCCGTGCGCCAACGCCGCGGGTTGTGCGTAGCGCAGTGGCCACACGAAGCGGTGCAGGCCGGGCGTGGTCTGCAGCATTACCGGCTGCTCCAGCCACACCGGCATCGAGTTGATCTTGCCGAGGTCGTGGTGCGGCGCCTTGTCGCTGCTGGAGTAATGCCGCACCAGGCGGCCTTGCGCGTCGTAGATCGATAGCTCGATCGGCTTCGCGGGCGTCGCGGCCAGCGAGTAATCGATGTACGCGCCCCACGGCGGATTTTCCGCAGTGGGTTCGTCCTTGGGCAGCGGCGTGCCGGTGAACCTCGTCGTGCGCACGCGGTAGCCGACATCCGGCTTGTACAGGCGCGTCGCCCAGCTTGCCGGATACGCGGCGAGCTGCCGCAGCGCCGAGACGTCGTCCATGATCCAGAACCCGCGCCCGTGCGTCGCGATCACCAGATCGGCGTTCTTGACCGCGATGTCGCGCACCGAAGTGACGGGCAGGTTCTGCTGCAGCGCGTGCCACTGATCGCCGTCGTCGAACGACACGTACACGCCGTGTTCGGTGCCGGCGTAGAGCAGGCCCTTCTTCACCGGGTCTTCGCGCACCACGTTGACGAAGTCGCCGGAGGGAATGCCGTTGACGATCAGTTGCCAGGTCTTGCCGCCGTCAGTGGTGCGATAGATGTAGGGCTTGCGGTCGTCGAGGCGATGCCGGTCCACCGAGGCGAACGCGGCGGCCTTGTCGAAGTGCGAGGGTTCGATGTTGCCGACCTTCGACCATGCGCCAAGCTGTTTCGGCGTGACGTTGTTCCAGTGCGCGCCGTCGTCATCCGTGCGCCAGATCAGGCCATCGTCGGTGCCGGCCCACAACAGGTTGCGATCCAGCGGCGATGAACCGATGGCATACACCACGCCGCGGCGCGGACCCTGGCCGAGGTTGTCGGCGACGGTGGCCGCGTCGAGGTTGGCCGGCACGCCGGGATCTTCGCGCGAAAGATCGGGACTGATCGCGGTCCAGTGCTTGCCGCCGTCGCGGGTCTGCCACAGGCGCTGGTTGCCGAAATACAGCGTCGAATGGTCGACCGCGTTGAAGGTGAGCGGCAGCGTCCAGGTGTGGCGATACAGGTCGGGGTCGGCCAGCGTCGGATCGACGTTGCGCGTCTGCTGGGTTTTCAGGTCCAGCTTCTCCACCGTGCCGCCGTACACGATGTCCGGATCCTTCGGGTCGGGCGCGATCATGCCGCTCTCGCCGCCGGCGGTCACTTCGTGGAACTGCATCATGTTGATGGTGGCGTAGTAGGGCGATCGGCTGGGCACCGCGGCCGCGCCGGAATCCTGCTGCGCGCCGTACACGCGGTAGGGGAAGCGGTTGTCCACGCTGACGTGGTACATCTGCGCGGTCGGCTGGTTGTACCAGCTCGACCACGTCTTGCCGCCGTTGGTGGTGATGATCGCGCCCTGGTCCACGCCCATGATCTGGCGGTTCGCGTCGTTCGGGTCGATCCACAGCTCGTGGTAATCGTCGCCGGTCGGGTCGCCCAGCACCGGCACGAAGTGCTTGCCGCCGTCGTCCGAACGCAGCTCGATGGTGTTCATCGCGTAGATGCGATCCGGGTTCTTCGGATCGGCGGTGATCTGCCCGAAATACCAGCCGCGCTGCCAGATGCGTGGGTCGCCGCTGGTTTTCTTCCAGGTCTTGCCCGCGTCATCGGAGCGAAACAGACCACCGTCGGTCGCATCCGCGATCGCGTAGATGCGATCGGGCGCTGCGTTTGAAATCGCAATGCCGATGCGGCCCAGGCCTTCCGACGGAAAACCGTGGCCTTCGAGATGCGTCCAGGTATCGCCGCCGTCGCTGGATTTGTACAGGCCGCTGCCGGGGCCGTTCGAGGGCGGATACACGTTCCACGGCGGACGTCGCGTCTGCCACAGCGACGCGTAGATCACGTTGGCATCGCCAGGCTTGAAGATCAGGTCGATCGCACCGGTGTCGGCGTTCGGGCCCAGCACTTTCTTCCAGGTCTTGCCACCGTCCAGCGAACGGAACACGCCGCGCTCGGCGTTCGGGCCGTAGGGATGGCCCAGCGCCGCCACGAACACGCGGTTCGGGTTGTGCGGGTCGACGCGGATCACCGCGATCTGCTGGGTATCGGCGAGGCCGATGTGGGTCCAGGTCTTGCCACCGTCGACGGACTTGTACATGCCGTCGCCCTGCGCGATGTCCGAGCGCATGTCGGATTCGCCGGTGCCGACATAGATCACGTCCGGGTCTGACGGCGCGACCGCGATCGCGCCGATGGAACCGGCGTCTTCCGAGTCGAAGATCGGCTGCCAGGTGCGGCCCGCGTCGATCGTCTCCCATACGCCGCCGTCCACCGCGCCCATGTAGAAATGATTGGGTTGGCCGATGACACCCGTGACCGCCAGTGTGCGGCCGGCGCGGAACGGACCGATCAGGCGCCAATGCAGTGCGCCGAACGGCATTGCCCGCGTGCTTGTTGCCGTGGGCGTTGCGGCTGCTGCCATCGGCAAAGCCAGCGTCGCGGCGGGCAAGGCGAGCGCGACGGACGCGGCGAGCGCCGCGAGGCGGGAAACGGACATGGCTGACCCTCCTGGACGATCCCGCCATGATAGCCAGTGCATCCGCGCGGGCATGGGTCAAAAGGCAGGGGTGCCGAACCGCGCACAAGTATTGCCAAGCCTGCTTTATCGGAAACCACCACACGCGCCAGCCGCGGGACGGGCAGGAGTAGCGCGGGTGCTGGCGATGCGGCTGCCCCGGCTCATCTCATCGGCAAGGGCCAATCGTGCCGGTGACCATGCAGTAGCGGTCGAGATCGTCCGGAGCAAAAACGGTGCCGGCAAAATCCCTCTTGACGCCGCTTGCATAAGCCGCCTGGTCGGTTTTGTCCAGCGGGTCATAGTGGTAAAGCATGACCGCCTTTACCTGAGCCTTCGTGGCGAGCGCACCGATGCTGTTCGTATCCAGATGCTCGGAGGTGAAGTGGGCCCGGAACGCCTGGACGCGCTTCGGCGGCCAATGGTTCCGTGCCGCCATCGAGTTGATGAATCGATCGCGATCCTCGGCATCGCGGCTCGATGCTTCCGCCACCAGCACATCGGCACCCTTCGCCAATCGGGCAACGGCGTCGCTCGGGCCCGTATCGCCCGTGAATACGATCACGCCGTGCGGCGTCTCGATCCGATAGGAATAGGATTTCAACTCCTTGCGTTGTTGAATCGGCATCAATGCGTAGTGCGAATTTTCGGCGGCGGTGACGCTGATCTTGTCGTCCTGGAAGATCAATCCATCCCGATTGAACTCGTGGGCAACGAAGGGGTTCATGAACTGTCCGTTGCCGATGCGGTAGGCAGATGGCGTTTCGGCCTCGAAGGGGCGAAAGCCGATCGTGATGAAGTGGAAGGCCGCATCGACAAGTTCCCTGGTTTGTGGCGGCCCGTATATGTTGAAGGACCCGACGATGCCAAAGAGATCTTCGCGGGCAAAATCGTTCGCCATGACGTCGGCCAGGCCGAGATCATGGTCCGCATGAAGGTGCGTAAGGAAAATGGTCCTGATCTGCTCGGACTTGATGCCGGCCTCGATCATCCGGCGGATGGTTCCGATGCCGCAATCGATCAAATACTCGCGCCCGTCTACGATGAGCAGCGTGGAGGGTTCCGATCGATCGAGCCGCAACGGCGGTCCTCCTGCCGTGCCAAGGAAAACGATCTCCGTATCGAGGCTTGGATGTGCGGCAGGGGCATGCTGTGCGGCATCAGCGCCGGGCACGCCAACAGCCAGCACAAGTGCAAGGATCGCAATTGTTCGAAGTGCGGCCACCAATGCAGGAACACACATGGGCGCATCCTCCGGCGCTCGCTTGGGCGACCAACCTGCCAGTTCATCCCGCCGCAATGTTACTCGCGGTCAGGTCACGTCGGCCGCGCGGCTTCATCGCCGGCCGGTGGAAGGCTCCGTGTTTCCCGCTTCGTCGTCCCATCGATCGAGGCTGGCCAGCTGTTCGATGCGCGCGAATATGCCGTCGACGAAGCGGTTTCGATGCCGATACCACAGCGCGTTGGCGTGCAGGATGCTGCCGAGCCGGCGCTTTTCGCCATGCAGGCCCTGGCCGCTTTCGTATACGCCGATGCGCCGCTCGATGCAGAACCGGATGTTTTCCAGCCAGCTCACGTGGTAGAGGTTGTAGCGATCCATGGCCGCGTGGTCCATGCCCAGGAACTTGTCGAGCAGGCGTCCGGAATCGCACAGCACCAGGTTGAACGCAACGAGCCGCTCACCCTCGGAATAGGTGACGCAGAATGCGCGGCCCGGCATCCCGCGCAGCACGTTTTCGAAATAGCCCGGCGTCAGTTCCTCGAACGACAGCTTCGCGTTCGCCAGCGTCTCGCGGTACAGGCGCTGCACGTCGTCCCTGATGTCGGAAAGACCGGTGCGCCATTCGATCTTCAACGCGGCGCCGGCGCGCCGCTTGCGGCGCAAATCCTTGCGCGTGGACGCGCCCAGCGATTCAAGATAGCCGTCCACGTCACGCCAGGGGATGTCCAGCGTGGCGCCCGGCAAGCCGGGTAGCGCGCGCAAGCCGCGCTGCGGACACACCTGTTGCCACACCGGTTCATCCAGCGGTGCATCCTTCACCGCGAGCATGCCGAATTTCTCCTTCGCCGCCACGGCCTCCATTTGCGCGAGGATCGCATCCAGCCACGCCGCACGTTGTTCCGGCGTCGAATCGGGCGCGAAACCCACCCGGCAACGTTCGGTCACCGGTGAGCCCAGCGACAGCATCGGGATGCGCAGCAGGCGCGGGAAAACCTTTGCCAGCGCTTCGGTCGCGCTGCGCAGCGTGCCCTGCACCGTGGTATCGATGCGGTAGTCGGTGGCGAAGGCAGGCACCGCGGCCAGCAACCGGTCATCGTCGCGAACCGCGAAATACCTGTAGCGGAATCCTGCGAGACCCGCGTGCTCGATCGCGCGCAGGTAGGCATGGTCCTCCAGTTCGTGCGGAAACAGGCGATTCCACGCGTCCGGCGCGAACGCGTCGATGGAAGGATGCACGGTGGCTTCGATCATGCCCGGAGGGGTGCGGCGTCGTTCGGCGATGTGGAGGCGGCAGCGGAACTCATGGCGCAGCGCGCGCGGTGCAGGCGTCGAACAAGACGCGCGCGAGTTCGCGGTCGGTGCGGGTATTGTCTTCGATCTTGCGTCGATCCGCCGCGTTGCGCAGCGGCTGGTCCATTTTCGATTCGATGCGCTTCAGCCAGTTGACGTGCCGCGGTGGCGAGTATTCGCCGCAGATGTCCGCGCCGAGCACCCGTTTGCGTTCTCCCGCGGCGCGAAGCATCGCGCGCAGCGCCGCGAACGGCATTTGGCCCTGGTCCCAGTTGGTCAGGGCTTCGTGCTCGGGCAGCACGTCCTTGTCGATGGTGATCCAGATGGCCTCGGTGGGAATCGCCGCCAGCACCGCATCGATGGCCTGTGGCAGCGGCACGCCGGCGAGATTGCGCCAGTGGATGTGCCCGTCGCGCCAGGTGTGTCCCGGTCCGTCGGCGATGCGCCGGCGTACGCGCGACGCTTCATGCTGCCATGGGAACAAGGCCAGGCGGCCCGCGGCCAGCGCCGGGAGATTGCCGCCCTTGCGGACGGGATCGATCAGATCGTCACTGCAGCAACCCACCGTGACGACCCGCCGCACGTTCGGCAACGCCAGCGCGCGATTCACCCACGAGCCGCAGTGCCAGCGAGGCGCCAGGCGCACCCAGTCTGGGTGATTGTCGAAATGCAGCAGGGTGAACGGTTCTTCCACGCGCTCGGCCAGCAACGCAGCGAGATGGTGGAAATCACCGGATCCCATGAAGGTGACGGACGGACGCGGGTCCGCTGCTGCCGCGAGCCTTGCGCGCGCCGCTTCGATGTTCTTGCGGCGGCTCCACAGGCGCAGGGATGGGCCGATGTCGCGCAGGTCCACGCGGGTGACCGATGACCAGGGCGCGGCGGCGGCAAGCGCTGCGGCATCGACGCTGCCATCGGTGTCGAAGATGCGAAGGTGGGCCATGTAGCAAGTATCGTGTTTCGGGGTGCCGGACGGCTCGGGTCCCGCTGCGGGGCGATCCGGCCAGAAGTCGGGAACCGCATGTTGCCTGAACCGCCTTTCAGGATACTTTGCGTGGCGTTCCGCGCAACGTCGTAAAATGGCACTCCGGGCCGGCCGCAACGCGGCGTCCGCCCGCTTGCCCCTCGCGCTTGCTGCAATGAATACCGCAACGGTCAAACCACGTCGTCTTTTCTTCGCCTACACCGGCTGGGATGCGATCCCGGTGCTGATGGTGCTGGGCCACGCCGCGTTCCTCGCGTGGCTGTTCTTCGGCTTCCACCGGACGCCGTGGTGGTTGTGGATTCCGTGCGCGTGCGTGTACTCGATCTCGATCTCGTGGTCGATCAACTCGACCAGCCACAACTTCATCCACAATCCGTTCTTCAAGTGGGAGTGGCTGAACCGCGTCTACAGTTTCCTGTTCTCGCTGACCGACGGTTTCAGTCAGGAGTTCTACAAGCACGTTCACCTGCGCCACCACGTCGGCAACATGGACCGCATCGGCAAGGACGGCACCACCATCGATCCATTGTCGATCTACCGCCACGGCAAGGATGGCAAGCCGGAAAGCGTGTGGACCTACACGTTCTATTCGTATTTCCGCGACGACATCGGCGAGTGCTACCGGCGCGTCAAGCAGAAATGGCCGCATTTGGCGCGCTGGATACGCATCGAGATCGCGACGGTGGTCGTCGTGTACCTCGTTTGCCTGGTCTACGACTGGCGCGCGTTCCTCTGCCTGGTGCCGTTCTATTACCTCGGTCATTCGCTGTCGTCGTTGAACGGCTACTACGAGCATCTGAAGGGCGATCCCGATCAGCCGATCGCGTGGGGTGTCAGCACCTACAACAAGGCCTACAACTGGATCTGGCTGTACAACGGCTTCCACGCCGAACACCACTATCGCCCCAAGGTGCACTGGACGAAGATGGTGGCCCTGCGCGATTCGATCCGCGACGAGCAGGGTGCGAAAGGCGTGCACGTGATGGGCTGGTGCCACGCGCTGGGTTTCATGGATCGACAGCCGCCCGCACACACTTTGGTCAAGCCGGCCGCCGGGGCTGCGTAGGTAGCGTCAAAGTTGCGCGAACACGCCCAGCGGATCGTGGGCGCGCGCCACGCTGACGATGAACAGGAACACGATCATCGCCGCGGCGAAGCAGGCCGTGCGAACCGTGCGCGTGCGTCCCCGCCGCAGCGCGAATACGCCCAGCACGATGTAAGCGGCCAGCAGGATCACCTTGACGGTGAGCCATGCCTGCACGAACGGATATTGGTGGATGATCGTCGTCAGCGCGATCGCGGCGGCCAGCAGCAGCGAATCGACCGCCACCGAGATGCGCCGCAACGCGACGTGATTGGCGATGGGCAGTCCCGCCAGCATCATGCAGCCGCGTGCGAAGAACAGGCTGCCCGACGCGATCACGCAACCGATGTGGATCCACAGGATTTGCAGGTACCAGGCGGCCATTTTGGAACACGGTTGCGAGAGGAGTTCGGCGAACTCTGATTTTGCTCGTCATCCCGGAATCGCGAAGCGATATCCGGGACCGGTCTGCCTTTCGGATCAGCCTCCTGACCTGATCCAGAGCAAACCGATCCCGGGTTCCACCGCCGATGAGTCTGGCGGTCCCGGGATGACGACCTGTGCGCAGGCGCCATTGGGCAGAGGCCAATGCGGCAAATGTCGGCCTCACCACCCTAGACGTTCAGCACGCAGCGTGCCAGTTCGCGCAAGCGCGGCGGGTCCAGCAGTTCCACCTTGCGCCCATCGATTGCGATGAGATTCTGCTCGCGGAAACGGCCGAGCACGCGGCTGACCGTTTCCGCGGCAAGGCGCAGGTAGTTGGCGATGTCGGCGCGTGCCATGCTGAGCCGGAATTGGGTGCCGGATAATCCGCGCGAGGCGTAGCGGTCGCCCAGGTCGACAAGGAATGCCGCGAGTCGCTCGTCCGCGGAATGATCGCCGGCCAGCAACGTGGCGGAGCCGAGTTCCTTGCTGAGCAGGCGGAACAGGTGTTGCTGGATCTTGGGCTGGCGCGCCGCCAGCGCGCTCATCGCCGGGAACGAGAAGCGGCAGCACTCGGTAACTTCCAGGGCGATCGCATCGCACGGGTAGTGCTCCGGATAGATCGCATCCAGGCCCACGAGTTCGCCCGGCAGGTAGAAACCCAATACCTGCTCGCGGCCCTCGGCATCCACCAGCGTGGTCTTGATCATGCCGTTGCGCACCGCGAACAGGGCGCGGAATGCGTCGCCGGCGCGGAAGATGCGTTGCCCCGGCTCGAACGGCCCGGTGTGCTCGACGAGGCAATGCAGGTCGTTGAGCTCGGGTTTGCCGTAGCCAGCGAGCGAACAGGCTTCCGCGAACGCGCAACTCGAGCAGAAATGCCCGGCATCGTCGTCGTTGCCGGGTACGCCCGTGCGCCGCGTGGGCGCACCGGATTGTGACGAGTGCGGATCCATGAGGATGTCCGGCGCACGCAGCGCCGCGGCCGTCGATGATGTCTACAGTTTACCGCAGGGGCCAGCCCTTCCGGTTGGGGACCGCTGAAGAACCGTCGCGAGCGAAGGCAGCTTGCGCGCCGGCGGTGCTCGCACTGCGAAGGCAGGATGCCGGGCGCAGCGGGTTGTTCAGTGGTTCCCGGGCGGCTCGATCCTCTGTTCGATGGCGCCGAAGATCGAATTGCCGTCGATGTCGTGCATGTCGATCTTCACCGTGTCGCCGTATTTCAGGAACGGCGTCGTGGCCTCGCCGTCGCGAAGTTTTTCGACGGTGCGCTGTTCCGCGAGGCAGGATGCGCCCCGCGACGTGTCCTGGTTGGCGATGGTGCCGGAACCCACGATGGTGCCCGCGGTCAGCGGACGCGTCCTGGCGGCGTGCGCAATCAGTTGCGCGAAGTTGAATTGCATGTCCTCGCCGGCCTCGGCCTCGCCGAACCACTGGCCGTTGATCCATGTGCGCATCGCCAGATGCACCTTGTCATCCTTCCACGCGTCGCGCAGTTCGTCGGGCGTCACGAAGACCGGCGACAGCGCCGAACGCGGCTTGGATTGCAGGAAGCCGAAACCCTTGGCGAGTTCCGCCGGGATCAGGTTGCGCAGGGACACGTCGTTGACCAAACCCACCAGCTGGATGTGATGCGTGGCCTGCTCCGGCGTCACCGCCATCCGGACGTCGTCGGT
>DATFGL010000203.1:0-3287 GCA_035249465.1 Rhodanobacteraceae bacterium
ATTGGGCGGGCGCGCACCCTCGTCCGGCCCTTCGGGCCACCACGGAGTTCTTGGCCATGGATGGCAGCCGTACCCGGAGGGAGAAGGAAATGACGTGCCGCCTGCGGCGACGCCATTTGTTCTTGAGGCAGACGAATACGACACCGCGTTCTTCGACAAGCGTTCGAAGTTCGTGCACTACCGGCCGCGCATCGCCATCCTCAACAATCTCGAATACGACCACGCCGACATCTTTCCCGATGTCGCGGCGATCCAGCGGCAATTCCACCACCTCGTACGCACGGTGCCGGGCAACGGCCACCTGATCGTCAACGCCGAAGACGCGCGGCTGGCCGAGGTGCTGGCGATGGGTTGCTGGACGCCGGTCGAGACTTTCGGCATCGACGCGGGCGACTGGCGTGCGCGCCTCCTGTCCGCGGACGGGGCCGCCTTCGCGGTCACGCACGCGGGCAGTCCGATCGGCGACATCCGCTGGAACCTCACGGGACGCCATAACGTGATGAACGCGCTGGCGGCGTTGGCGGCGGCGCATGCGGCGGGCGTCGATCCGAAAATCCTGTTGCCCGCCTTTGCCAGCTTCGAAAGTGTCAAGCGCCGGATGGAATCGTTGGGCGAAGCCGATGGCGTGCATGTGTACGACGATTTCGCGCATCACCCGACCGCCATCGCAACCACCCTTGCGGGATTGCGCGCCAAAGTGGGCGGCGCACGCATCCTGGTTGCGCTGGAGCCGCGCTCCAATTCCATGCGTGCCGGTGCACACGCCGCGATGCTGGCTCCCTCGCTGGCCGATGCGGATGCCGTGGTGTTGCTGCAGCGTCCCGGGTTGCCGTGGGACGCGCACCACGTGATCGACGCGCTGGCGGGCCGCGGTGTCACCGCGCCGTCGGTGGCGGAGCTGATCGTCGCGTTGCGCGCGCAGGCGCGACCGGGAGACCACGTCGTGTTCATGTCCAACGGCGGATTCGACAACGCGCCGCGGCGGTTTATCGACGCCCTGCGCGAACACGGGGCCTGTTGACAGCATGTCACGCGGCTCACTTGGCATGGCGTCAATAGGCCCTAAACTCGGGGCGTGAGGCGTCGCGAACTTCCCCTGTTTCCGCTCAACGCCGTGCTGTTCCCAGGCAGCACGCTGGGCTTGCGCATCTTCGAAATGCGTTACCTGGACATGGTGCGTGATTGCGCGCGCGGCGACGGCGTGTTCGGCGTGTGCCTGATCATGAACGGGCAGGAAGCGGGCGAGCCCGCGTTGCCTGCTGCGGTCGGCACCCTGGCCCGGATCGTGGACTTCGATACCTTGCCGGACGGGCTGCTGGGGATCAGTGTCACCGGTTGCACGCGCTTTCGCGTGCAGAAATCGCGCGTCCGCGGCAATGGTCTCGTGGTGGGGGAGGTGCGCCACTGGCCGGATGAACCCGGGATGCCCGTGCCCGTCGAGTTCGCCCTGCTGCCCGCGATCCTCGAACGCCTGGCCGAGCAGGCAGGTTTGTCATGGCGCAACGGGCCGCGCGAGCGCTACGACGATGCCAGTTGGGTGGGCTTTCGGCTGGCGGAGCTTTTGCCGCTGGGTGACGCCGAGCGCCAACACCTGCTGGAAGTCACCGATCCGCTGGAGCGGCTGGCCGCCTTGCGCGACGCGATGCCGCGTTTCCAGAAACCGTAATTTTGGCGATCGTCGCCGATCGCTGTTTCGTCGGAGCCGGTGGCCACAGTGCTTCAGCGGGAAGCCGTCCATGGCGCCGCGCACCGGCCCGGCCCTCCTTGGCCGGGCGCTCGGCCGTGCACGCGATGCCTCCGGTATCGTGCAAGCGCCCGTCCTCGCCCTGGCTTTTAACCACAGCCGCTTCGTTTTGCTCCATCCCGTGCATACTTTACACATAAACACATTTACTATATGTTTTAAAGGTCCATGATGAATGGGGTCGCGATGTGGCGACCCACCATCAGGAGACTCAACATGAAACCGCTTTCAATGGCCTGTGCGCTTGCGCTCGGGCTGGCATTTGCCGCCACTGCACCGGCCGTCCTGGCCCAGCCCGCCCAGGCGGCGACGCCCGCGCCTGCCGCGGCGCCCGCTGCTCCGCAACTGCACGCCGCGATGCGCTCGTTGTGGCACGGCCACATTGCGGCCACCCGTGACTACGCGCTGGCGGTGCACGCCGGCAACCAGGCCGGTGAGAAGAAGGCGGCCGACGCCGTCGTCGCCAACGCCAAGCAGATCTCCGACGCGGTCGCAGGTTTTTACGGCAAGGACGCGGGCGCCGGCCTGCTGAAATTGCTGGCAGGCCACTGGGGCGGCGTGAAGGCGCTGACCGATACCACCAAGGCGGGTGACAAGGCGGGCGAGCAGAAGGCCATGACCGATCTCGCCGGCAACGCCACGGCGATCGCCAAGTTCCTGGCAGGCGCCAACCCCAACTGGAGCGAAGCCACGCTGCAGGGTGCGTTGATGATGCACGTCAGTGACCACAAAACCCAGCTCGACGAAATGATGTCGAATGCACCGGAGGCCGAACAGGCGAAGTCCTGGGCCGGAATGCAGCAGCACATGAACATGATCGCGGATGTGCTGGCCGGCGGCATTGCCAAACAGTTCCCGAACAAGGCACATTGAGCGCGTGCGGCACGCCAGCGCCCTGCGTCAACTCGGCGGCACCCAGCAAAAGTTGCTGCGCAAGCTGTTGCTGTCGCCGCAGGGTGCGACCGTGGAAGAACTGTGCCGCGCCATCGGCATTACCCACAACGCGGTCAGGCAGCACCTGACCGCGTTGATGGCGCAAGGATTGGTGGTGCGCGGTGAATCGATTCCCAGCGGCGGCCGGCCGCGTGCCTGTTTCGTGCTTCTGCCCGCCGGCCGCGACTTGTTTCCGCGCAATTACGCGCTTATCGCGGGCGGCGTGCTCGAATATCTCTACGCGCATGAAGGCACCCAGGCGGTGCAGGCGATGCTGGCCGAGATGGGCGCGAAGCTGGGCCGCGATGCCGCCGAACGGATTGCCGCGGCCACGGGTCCGGATGAAGTGACGCGGTTGCTCGCCGAACAGCTGGATACGCTGGGCTACGAAGCGCAGGTCGCCGAGGTCGAGGGGCACGCGGAAGTGGAAGCATGGAACTGCGTGTTCCACTCACTGGCCAAGACGCACCCCGACGTGTGCAGGTTCGACCTGGCTTTCATGAGCGCCGCGACAGGGCGCCCGGTGCAGCGTACGCAGTGCATGTTGCACGGGGCGCCGGCATGCAGGTTCCACGTGGCAGATGCGCAAGCGAAGACCCGCGATGTGTAG
>DATFGL010000204.1:0-4156 GCA_035249465.1 Rhodanobacteraceae bacterium
TGAACCACGGGGAAAGAAAGCGGTGATTCCGCATCGCCGCCTGCAGGACTACCGCGGCCGTGTGTGGGCCACGCGCCGGCACCTGTGGATCGACCGTGTCGCTTCGGCGTGGCTGATCCGTCGCTTCATCGATCCACGCGCTCAATTCCGTTGGCTGAAGAACCCAGCCGATTGCCCCAAGCGCGCCGTGGGGTTCGATTTCGACGGCGCCGAATTCAGCCACGTCGGCGCGCGCGTGACGTTCGAAGTCCTGGCTGCGAGCTTTGGACTCGATCGTGATCCACGCCTCGCGCGATTGGGACGCCTGATCGGTTATCTCGACATCGGCGGCGTACCCGTGGCCGATGCCGCCGGCTTCGCCAGTGTCATGGCGGGTGCGCGTGCCCGCCATGGCGAGGACGACAACGCGCTGCTGGCGGACATGTCGACCGTGCTCGACTGCCTGTACGCGGCGTATTCCGAAACGGAAGGAGAATCACCATGAACGCTCGTGTTTCGCACCTCTCAGGACGTTCCTTGTGGACCTTGTTAGTCATCGCAGGCTTGGCCCTCGCATGCGGTTCCGCCGCCGCTTCGCTGGATGCAGCAGCGATCAGCAAGGCCGTGGGAACGAAGGCAACGGCTCAAAGTGACGGCGTGGTGAAAATCGGCTGGAGCCGCAGCGACGTGCCGGTCACGGTGGATGGCATGCGGTTGCCGCCCGCTGCGGGCCTGGGTTCCTGGGCCGCGTTCGCGCCGAAGGGCACCCAGGCGATAGTGATGGGCGACACGGTGGTGTTCCAGGACGAAGTGGATGCGGCGATGGATGCCGCGTTCGCCCATGGCCTCCACGTCACCGGTTTGCACAATCACTTCTTCTACGACCAGCCCAAGGTGTACTTCATGCACATCGAGGGCGAGGACTCCGCAACTGCACTCGCTTCCGACGTCAAGGCAGTGTGGGATGCGATCAAAGCGGTGCGCGCGGCGCACCCGCAACCGGCTGAAGGGTTCGGCGGCGTGCCACCGAAACCCGGCAAGCTCGATGCCGATACGCTCGCCAAGATCGTGGGCCATCCGGTAGCCGAGAACAACGGTTCGCCGAAATTCACCATCGGCACCACGGGCCGCATGCATGGACATTCCATTGGTGCCTCGATGGGTCTGACCACCTGGGCCGCGTTCAGCGGCAGTGATGATCTGGCGGCGATGGACGGCGATTTCATCATGCGCGCCGATGAGGTGCAGCCGGTGTTGCGTGCGTTGCGCAAGGCGGGCATCCATATCGTCGCCTTGCACAACCACATGATCGGCACACAGCCGAACTTCTACTTCACTCACTTCTGGGGCAAGGGCAAGGCCGCCGATCTCGCGCGCGCCTTCCGCGCGGCGCTGGATGCGCAAACTGCCATGGCGAAGCCTTGATACCGCCGCCCGATGTTGCTCGCCATGACTCTTGCATCGGCCTTCGCTGCATCGACGCCAGCTGCCGCACCCGCACAGCCGGCGCAGGTTCAAACGGCGCAGGTGCCGCAAGGCGCCATCGTGCTCGACGGCATGCTGGACGAACCGGCGTGGCAGCGGGCGCAGGTTTTGACGCTGATCCAGCAGGATCCCCATCCGGGCCAGCCCACGCCGTATGTCACCACGGTGCGCGTACTGCGAGACAGCACGCATCTTTATTTCGGCGTGATCTGCGCGGACCCGGCGCCTGCGAATCTGGCGGTGCATTCGCTGGAACGCGACAGCGAGCAGAAGCACGACGATCACGTCACGATCGTGCTCGACACACTCGATACCCGTCACTTGGGTTATGTGTTCCAGACCAATGCGGGCGGCGCGCGTACCGACGGGCTGATGTCGCCCGCTTCGAGCGATCCGAATTACGACTGGGATGGCATCTGGAACGCCAAAGTGCGCCGCACCGCAACCGGCTGGACGGCTGAAATCGCGATCGACGTGCGCAGCCTGCAAATCAGGAAAGGGGCCGAGGTCTGGGGACTCAACATCCAGCGCTACGTGCCGCGCGAGCAACTCAGCTTGCTGTGGACGGGGATCAGTCTTGACGCCTCGATCTTCAACCTGACGCGAACGGGCTCACTGGAGGGCGTCGGGGATTTTCAGAAAGGTCACGGCCTCGAAGTCACGCCCTATGCACTGATGCGTCATGACAGCGTCGGCAACCACAGCGCAGGCCAGGTCGGCGGCGACGTGCGTTACCACCTGACGCCGGGCATCACCGCCACCTTGACCTTCAATCCGGATTTTGCGGAAGCCGAAGCCGACACGCAGCAGGTTAACCTGACGCGCTTCTCGCTGTTCTTTCCCGAAAAGCGGCGTTTCTTTTCAGAAGGCGCCAACATCTTCACCTTCGGCGCCGGTCTGGTCGACAACAACACCTTCATGCCTTACTACTCGCGCCGCGTCGGGTTGGTGGACGGCGAAACGGTTCGCGTCGATGCCGGCGCCAAGATCCTGGGCAGCGATGGGCCCTGGACGATCGGCGCGCTGGGCGTGCACATGGGCCGTTCGGGTGTAAGCAATCCGACCGATCTGTTCGTCGGCCGTCTGACCTACGATGTCGACGACCACCTGCGCATCGGCACCTTGCTGACCCACGGCGATCCGACCGGAGCCACGAACAACAGCTTCACCGGGGTGGATGCGGTCTGGCACACCTCCACCTTCCGGGGCGACAAGAATTTGATCCTGTCGGGCTGGGCCGCACACTCCAGCGATCCGCTGCCCGGGAACCATACCGGCTGGGGCGTCTTCGCGAACTACCCCAACGACCTCTGGAGCGGCTACTTCAGCTTCAACCAATTCGGCGATGCGCTGGACCCCGCGCTCGGATTCCTGCCCCGGCCGGGGACGCGTCAGTACGATGCCTATATCGAATACGCGCCGCGTCCCACCAGTGATTGGCTGCGCTGGACGCGACAATTCTTTTACCAGTTGGAACTATTCCAGGTGGACGACCTGCACGGCACCACGCAGACGCGGCGCATCTTCACCGCCCCGTTCAACGTGGACACCGCGTCGGACGCGCACCTTGAGTTCGACTGGATTCCCGACTACGAAGCCTTGAACGAACCGTTCGCGATCGCCAAGGGCGTCACCTTGCCAGTCGGCCGCTACCATTTCTATCGTTATCGCTTCGAGACGCAATCGTCCTACGCGCGGCAGTGGCAGATCGGCAACGTGCTGGAGATCGGCAGTTTCTACGATGGCCACCTGACCCAAATCCAGCCGTTCGTGAACTGGACTACACCAAACGGCAAGCTGAACTTCCAGCTCCAGAACGAAACCGATTTCGGTTATCTGCACGAGGGCAACTTCATCCAGCGTCTGTACGTGCTCAAGGTTGCATATTCCTTCAGCCCCGACCTGACTGTCTCGACCCTAGCGCAATACGATTCAACGATCGCGCATACGGGGGTCAACCTGCGTCTGCACTGGATTCTCTCGCCCGGCCGGGACTTCTTCCTGGTCTTCAATCATGGCATCGAAGCATCGGTGACCAACCCGAACGCGCGGGTGCAGCCGATCTCCAACGAAGTGATTGCCAAGTTGAGTTGGGATTTCATCCAATGATCGCGCAGGCTCCCAATCTTCCGGTCGATGCGACGCTTTCGGTTTCGCTGCGCCAGGCCACGCGCGTCTGGGCCAAGGTGGGCCTGATGAGTTTCGGCGGGCCCGCGGGACAGATCGCGGTGATGCATCGTGAGCTGGTGGAAACGCGGCGCTGGATCAGCGATGCGCGTTTCCTGCACGCATTGAACTACTGCATGTTGCTCCCCGGTCCCGAAGCGGCACAACTTGCGATCTACATCGGCTGGATGCTGCACCGGACCGCAGGCGGATTGATCGCGGGCCTCCTGTTCGTGCTGCCAGGGTTCGTCACCATCCTGGCACTCAGCATCGTCTACACGCTGTACGGACAGGTACCGTGGATCGTGGCGATCTTCTTCGGCCTGAAGGCTGCGGTGCTGGCCGTGGTGATTGAAGCGGTGCTGCGGATCGGCCGCAAGGCGATCAAGAACCACATCATGCTGGCGATCGCGGTGCTCGCGTTCATCGCGATCTTCTTCTTCCGGGTGCCGTTCCCGCTGATTGTGCTGGGCGCCGGTTTGATCGGCCTGCTGGGGCGCTGGTGGATGCCGTACAGTTTTCCGGC
>DATFGL010000205.1:0-5343 GCA_035249465.1 Rhodanobacteraceae bacterium
CGGTGGTACGCGGGCAGCGCCGCGCGTTCTGTTCGAACACCTCGCCGTGGCGATGGAAGAAGAACGAGTTCCACTCCGCCTTGCCGCGTGTGCCGGCCAGCAGGCTGTGTTCCTTGAGCAGGGTGTTGTCGTTGGTGCCGAGGAACGGTTCCACGCCGACCGGCTGGTCCAGTACGCCGCGCAATTCCTCGCGGATCGTGCCGGTGTGCTTTTCCAGTTCGGCATGCCACGGAAAACGTTCGCGCGGGTAATACGGCGTCGCGGTGAGGCCCGGCACGTAGAAGAACTTGCAGAACTGGCGCGGGTCGGGGTAGTTGGCCGACCGATCGCCCAGGTAGATTTCCAGGCCCTGCTCCACGCGCGCCAGCGATGCGGGACCGTAGCGGTCGCGCAGCGGTTGCAGCAAATCCATGAGGATGCGCTTGCGGTGGCGATCCACGAACGCGATGGCATGTTTCACCGCCGGACGCAGGCCCGGCGGCGTGGTCAAGTCGTTGCGCCACTTGCCGTGGGCTTGCGCCGCGGCCAGCGCCCCGAAATACGCGGTGGTGGCGTCATCGAGCCGGCCCAGTTGCTCCAGCGCCGCACCGCGGTGCAGGCGCGCCGCGAAATGCACGGGTTCTATGCCGAGCGCGCGGTCGAAGGCGTCCAGCGCGTCGTCGTTGTGGTGCTGCGCGAGGTGCACGATGCCGAGGTTCTTCCAGATCTCCGGCTCGGTGGGATTGTTGCGCGCGGCGCGTTCGAGATCGCGCTGCGCCGATGCGAATTCGCCGCGCGCCAGCGCGCACATCGCCACGAAGTTCAGCGCCTCCGGCGTGTCCGGCGCGCTTTTCAGGATGTCGCGGTAGACCGCCTCGGCCTCGCCGATGCGCTGCTGCGCCGCGTGCGCGCGGGCCTGATTGATCCTCGCTTCATCCGGTTGTGCCGCTTGCGTATTCATGTCGCATAGTTTGCCGCGTTCGCTTTGCGCGCGCTTGATCAGCATCAGCCATGCGCCACGCTTTCCCCCCTTCCGCAGGAAGGGGGTCGCCGCAAAGCGGCGGGGGGATGCGCTCTTTGTTGCAACGACCCAAAAACCATTCCCCTCAATTCCCCTTCGTTCCGAAGGGGGAAGACAAGCGCTCCGCGCGCGTTCGCTTCGCTCCGCCCTTCCTTCGGAAGAGGGGTGGAAGACGAGCGTTTCACGGCGCCTATCTTTCGACCATCTTCGCAAACCACTCCCACCCCGGCGTCCATTCCGCCATCAGCTTCACGCAGGTCAGCAGCGGCACCGCCAGCAGCGCACCGGGAATGCCCCACATCCACGCCCACACCAGCAGCCAGACCAGGATGGCGACCGGCGACAGGCGCATGCGGCTGCCCATCACCATCGGTGTCACCACGTTGCCTTCCAGCATTGCGAGCACCGCGAAGCTGGCGGCGGGCAGCAGCGCGTGCGCGGGATCGTGGAAGGTGAGCAGGCCGATTACCGCGAGCAGCAGCGTGTTGGAGATGGCGCCGATGTAAGGCATGAAATTGAGCAGCGTGGCGACGCCGCCCCACAACCACGGGTCGGGCATCTTCCACGCCCACAGGATCAGCGCGGTGAGGCCGCCGAGGCAGCAGTTGATGATCGTGACGGTAAGCAGGTAGCGCGAGACTTCGACCTGGATGCCGCGCACCAGCCGCGCGGCGATGCGCCGGTAGCGGAAGCGCGGCGATGCGGTCACCAGCCGCGCGCGCATTTCGTCGCCATAGGTGAGGAAGAAGAACACCAGCAACGCCACGGTGAGGGTGTCGGCCAGGGCGCGGGGCGCAACCTGCAACACGCTGCCGAAGGAGAACGCCGGCGCCCGCGCCGGTGGCACGGACGGCGCCGTCTCCACACCCATGCCCGCGAGCGAGCGCGACGCGGCATGGCTGACTTCGGTCAGCGGCCGGGCCATGCGGTGCAACTTGTAACCGACATCGCGCATCAGCGTGGGCGCCTGCCGGATCCAGTCGGAGGCGGGTGTGCTCAAGGCGTTCACGGCGGCGCCGATGCCCGCGCCCAGCACCAGCATCAGCAGCAGGCTGCCGAGCATGCGCGGCACGTGCGCGCGCGCGAGTCCGGCGACGATCGGGTTCAGGCCCAGGGCGATGAATGCGGCCAGCAACAAGGGGATGAGCAACGGACTGGCCAGGATCAGCGTCGCCGCGATCGCCAGCAGCATCAGTACGGTCAGCGGCAGACGCAGCGCGCGCAGGCGCCGGTCGCGGCGGCGTTCCGAAGATGTCGGACGCTTCTTGCCGCCGGAGGGACGCGGCGACTTGGCGCCCGTTTTGCGAACCTCGATCCGGGAGGGCGGAGGCGACAACGGCGGCGGCATGTTCGCGTTCACCCCTGCACGGTCGGCGATGCCGGCATCTTAGTCCCGATCATGGGGCGGGCTCTTCCGATCCCGCAAGCCACATCAGACAATCAGGTACTGCCTGATCAGTTGCCACGCGGGCCCGCTGGCGATGCGCATCCCGGTGCGGATGAGCCCGCTGCCCACGCGCAGCTGCGCCAGCACGAAACCGATGCCCGCGGCGCCCGCCAGGGCCGGGACGGGATGCGCCTGGTAGGCGCCGATCACCCCGCCGACCGCGCTGCGCAAATCGCCGCGCGCGATCCGGCTCGCGGCGAGGGCACGTTTGCGTTCCGTCAAGGTGCGCAGGTAATTCACGGCGTCTTCTCCCGGTCCAGCGGTGCGGAAGCGTGCTGGAAACGCTCGACGTGCCCGCGCAACTCGTTGCCCAACGCGCGCAACTCGGTGCGCGTCGCCGGAAAACTGGCGTGGTGGATCGCGCGCTTGATGGCCAGCCAGATCACCACCACCAGGATCAGGTGCATCACCACCAGCAATCCCAATGCGATGCCGACGGAACCCGTGGCTTTCACGAACGCCCAGCCGATCAGCGCCACCGCGCACGCCCAGAGCGACACCGAAAACGCCACCAGCGCGACACTGCCCAGGAACACCACCGCGACGCTGGCGCGCAGCACGCGCAGCTCGCTGGCGATCAGCGCCGCCAGTGCCGTCGCGACACGCCGCAACGCCTGGATCAGATCCGCGCCGGCGGTGAAAACAGCGCCGGCCGCGGGCCCGGCCTCAGCGCCCTCGCCGTGCGCCGGCGTTTTCCCGGCACCCTCTTCCGTGTCGATGCCCACGAAGGTCTTTCCGACTTCGCCGGCTCACGCGTTCAGCGGCGCGGGCCGAGCAGGCGGCCCAGCAGCCAGCCGGCCGCCAGCGCGATCGCCACCGATTGCACGGGTTTTTCGCGCACGAAGTCGCGCACGTTGTCCATGGCGTCGTCCGCGCGTTCGCGCGCGCTGGATGCGAGCTCGGCACCGCGGTCGCGCCATTCGCCGGCCTTCTCGGCCGCGCGTTCGGCGCCGCGCGCGCTGGCATCGGTGGCGCGATGCAGGCCCGATTCCACGTGATCGGCGGCGGCTTCGAATTTTTCCTTGGCACCGCTGACCGCGTTGGAAGTGCCTTCCTTGAAGCGCGTGGCGGTGCGCTCGATGCGCTCGTGCGTGCCTGCGTTGCGTGTCTGTTCGTTGCTGATGTCCGGGCTCATCTTGTTTCTCCTGGTGGCGCCGCGTTCATTTCACGGCGGGGTTCAAACTGTACGTGGCGGTGATTTCCGCCTGACCCAATACATGACCGCGCAGCGCGGTCTGCAGTTCCCCCCAGCCGAACGGCCGCGGCAGGTCGAGCCGCGCGACGTCCAGCGCATAAACGCGAAAGCTGTAGTGGTGCAGCAGCGCATCGTTCCACGGCGGACACGGACCGTCATAGCCCAGGTAATCGCCGGCCATGTCCGGATCGGACGCGAACCAGCCGGTGTAGTCGTTGCGGCCCTGGCGCGAACCGGCGGGTCCGTCCGGATTGCGCTTGCCGTGCGGCGTGACGCCATCGCTGCACGCGCCTTCGGCGATCGCGTCGCAGGTCGGCGGAATGTCGATCACCAGCCAGTGCGCGAAATCGACGCGCGGCAGGTCGGCCGGCACCGTGCGGCCCTGCCGGTTGACGTCATCGCCCCGGCTGGGCACGTCGCCGTCGATGCAGACCAGCGCGAACGACCTGGTGCCCGCGGGCGCCTCGCTCCATGCAAGGTGCGGATTGCGATTGGCCGAGAGCACGCACGCCTCGCCATGGTCACCGGGCCTGCCGAACGCGAATTCGGCCGGGATCGGGGCGTTGTTCCGGAAACTGTCACTGCGTATCTGCATGCCGGGACTCCGAATTCAACATGTAGGAGGGCCGGAAGGCCCGATCGGGTCGCGCCTCCCGGCGCTCCTACTTCTTTGCATCGTAGGTGATGCGATAAATCACCCCGTTGTAATCATCGGAAACCAGCAGGCTGCCGTCGCGCAGCGGTTGCACGTCGGCCGGGCGGCCCAGGGTTTTCTGGCCGTCCAGGAACCCCGTGAGGAACGGCTGCGATCCCGTGACCTTGCCATCCTTGCCCACGTGCGCCACCACGACACGGTAGCCCGACTTGCGTGAACGATTCCACGAGCCATGTTCGGCGATGAAGATCGCGTCGTGGTACGCGGCGGGAAACATTTGCCCGACGTAGAAGCGCATGCCCAGCGAGGCCACGTGCGCCCCGAGACGCAGGGCGGGTTGCGCGAATTCACTGCACGCGTGGCCCTTGCCGAATTCGGGATCGGCCACGTTGCCCGCGTGGCAGTAGGGATACCCGAAATTCTCGCCCTGCTTGTCGACGCGGTTCAAGGTGTCGTCGGGAACGTCGTCGCCCAACAGGTCGCGGCCGTTGTTGGTGAACCAGAAGGCGTGCGTGCCGGGCTGCCAGTCGAAGCCGACCGAATTGCGGATGCCGGTGGCAACGGTTTGCCAATCGCCGCCATCCGGATCCATGCGGATGATCTTCGCGAAATCGGGACCCGGATCGCAGATGTTGCAGGGCGCGCCGATCGGCACGTACAACTTGCCGTCCGGACCGAATGCGATGAACTTCCAGCCGTGGTGGGTCTTGGTGGGCAGCTTGTCGGTGACCACGACGGGTTGCGGCGGATCGGCCAGGTGCTGTTCGATGTCGGGATACTTCAGGATCCTGCTGACGGCCGACACGTACAGCGCGCCGTCGCGGAAGGCGACGCCGACCGGCATTTCCAGATCCTTCGCGATCACGTACACATGCCCGGCGCGGCCGTTCCGGTCCATGCCGGTCAGCGCGTACACCTTGCCCTCGCTCATCGAACCCACGAACACGGTGTCGCGCGCGCCCAAGGTAATCTCGCGCGCGTTCGGCACTGCGTCGCTGTAGATCGAAACGTGGAAACCGGGCGGCACCTTCAGGCTTTGCAGCGGC
>DATFGL010000206.1:0-10030 GCA_035249465.1 Rhodanobacteraceae bacterium
GCTCCGCGAAGCGCAGGGCAACGGGCTGCTGACCGGCGAAACCTTTGCGATGATCGAAGGTGCGATCCGCGTCACCGAGATGGTGGTTGGTGACGTGATGGTGCCGCGCGCGCAGATGGTCACGATCGACATCGATGACGATCTGCCGGCGATCCTCGACACCGTGATCGAATCCGGCCACTCGCGTTTTCCGGTCCACGGCGAAGACAAGGACGAAATCCTCGGCATCCTTCTCGCCAAGGACCTGCTGCGCCGCGGCCAGGACGGTGCGCTCGACCCCGGATCGAGTCCGGGGCAGGGTCTGCGCGCGCTGCTGCGTCGCGCGGTGATGATCCCCGAATCGATGCGCCTGAACGTGCTGCTCGCGGAATTCCGCCGCTCGCGCAACCACATGGCGGTGGTGGTCGACGAGTACGGCGGCGTCGCCGGCCTGGTCACCATCGAGGACGTTCTGGAAGAAATCGTCGGCGAGATCGACGACGAGCACGACGACGCCGTGCCGCCGAAGTTGATGGTCGCGCAGGCCGACGGCAGCTGGCTGGTCGATGCGCTCACGCCCATCGAAGACTTCAACGAACAGTTCGGCACCGCGTTTCCGGACGAGGAATACGACACCGTCGGCGGGCTCGTCACCGCGGAAATCGGTCATCTGCCAGACCCCGGCGAAACCGCGACACTGGGCGATTACGCGTTCGACGTGACCCGCGCGGATGATCGGCGCGTGCTTCAGTTCCGCGTGCGCGGGGCCGCCGCCGCCGCATAAACCTGCTGCGCCCGGGCAAAAGCATCCCCTCGGTTCCGTTGCGCGGGCGTTCGCCGCGTTCCGCCATCCTTTGGAAGAGGGAAGCAGAGCACCCGCAATCGCGCTCGCCGCCTTTCACCCTCTTCCGCAGGAAGGGGGTCGCGCGCAACGCGCGCGGGGGGATGCCGCCACCCGGCACGCCCTTATCATGTGGCATTCTCGCCACAAGCATGCCCACCATGCGCAATTCGACACACCCGAAATCCGTGCGCGCATGGCTGGTTCTCGTCCTCCTGCTTTGCATCCTGCTGTCGCCGCTCGCCCACGCCGGCGTCGTCGACGCGCCCGGCGCGAACCTGCGCGTGGATCTCTACACCTACGGTCCCGGCACGGTGTACTGGGAACGCTTCGGCCACGACGCGCTGGTGATCACCGATACCGCCAGCGGCGAGGCCTACGCTTTCAACTACGGCCTGTTCGATTTCGAGCAGAAGGATTTCTACCTCAACTTTGCACGCGGGATCATGATCTACCGCGCCGCTGCGTGGCCCGCCGCGGACGACATCCGGGAATATTCCGGCGAAGGCCGCTCGATCACCGACCAGCACCTCGACCTGACGCCTGCCCAGCGCGCGGCCCTGCGCGATTTCCTGGTCTGGAACGTGCAGCCGGAACATTCGCGCTATCGCTATCGCTATTTCGCGGACAACTGCACCACGCGCGTACGCGATGCGTTGAACCAGGCGCTGGGCGGCACGCTGGAGCCCCAGCTCACCGGTCCGGCCCGGCATGGCGAAACCTACCGCAGTGAAACCGATCGGCTGATGTCGGGGCAGCCGTGGTTGATGTACCTGCTCGACCTGGGCCTCGGTCCCTATGCGGACCAGCCGCTGACGCGCTGGACTGGCGCGTTCATTCCGGCGCGATTGATGGACGAGTTGCGCAGCGTGCACGGCATCGACGGCGCACCCTTCGTGCAATCCGAAACCCCGCTGTCGCCGCAGCGCCTGCCTGCGCCGCCCGCGCAGGCACCCGACATGCGCTGGCCGCTGCTGATCGCCGGATTGGTGCTGGGCATCGCGTTCATCGCCGCCGCCTGGCTGCGCGACCAGTACGACATCGAGCGCTGGTGGTTCGCGGTGGTCGGCACTTCGTACGCGTTGCTGGCGGGCATCGCCGGCACGCTGATGCTGGTGTTGTGGTTCGGCACCGCGCACCGCGCGGCGTGGACCAACGAGAACCTGTGGCTGTTCAATCCGCTCGCGTGGCTCGCCATTCCCGCGCTGCTGGGCGTGCGCAGGCCGGGTGCGGCGGCCTCCCGCCTTGGCATCGCCATCGCCGCGCTGATGACGCTGCTCTCGGTCTTCGCCCTCTTCTCCAAGCTGCTGCCCGCCTTCCCGCAACACAACCTGCCGTGGATCCTGTTCGCCCTGCCCGCCTGGCTCGGCCTGCTGTACGGCTTGTGGCTGATGCGCGCGCGCACGCCGCGCGCGCTTGCCGCATAATCGGGACATGGATACCCTGGCCGCGAAATCCATGGTCGCCAACTGTGCCGCCTACGGCGCGGACGGCAAGAAGATCCGCGACATCACGCTGGACGAGATCAGCGATTTTCTCGCCCGCCCCGACGGCTTCGTGTGGGTGGGGCTGGTCGAACCCGATGAACCCCTGCTTGAAAAACTGCGCGTGGAATTCGGCCTGCATGAACTGGCGGTCGAGGATGCGCACAGCGCGCACCAGCGGCCCAAGATCGAGTCCTACGGCGACTCGCTGTTCATCGTCGTGCAGACCGCGCAGATGACGGAAGGCAACATCGCCTTCGGAGAAACCCACCTGTTCGTCGGCAAGCACTACCTGCTGTCGGTGCGCCATGGATCCTCGCAGAGCTATGCGCCCGCGCGCCGCAATTGCGAGCAGGCGCCGACGCACCTCGCTCTCGGGACCAGCTACGCGCTGTACTCGATCATGGACATCATCGTGGACAACTACCTGCCGATCGTGCAGGATTTCAAGCAGGAGTTGCAGGAACTCGAACACGACGTGTTCAGCGACGTGTCCAACCGCGATGTCACGCGCCGCCTGTACGACATGCAGCGCGAACTGCTGACGCTGAAACTCGCGGCCACGCCGTTGCAGGACATCCTGGGCCAACTGGTGCGGCTGCATCCGGAGGTGATCCGTGACGAGGTGCGCCCCTATTTCCGCGACGTGCAGGACCACGTCACCCGAGTCAGCGATACGATCAATTCGATGCGCGAGATGCTGGGTGCGGCGATGAACGTGAACCTGTCGCTGATCACCGTGCGCCAGAACGAAGTGGTGAAGCGCCTTGCCGGCTGGGCCGCGCTGCTGGCGGCGCCGACGTTGCTGGCAAGCTGGTACGGCATGAATTTCCACGACATGCCGGAGCTCGCCAGGCCTTACGCCTACCCGATCATCATCGGCATCACCGTCGTGGTGTGCGTTTCGCTTTTCATCGTGCTCAGGCGGGCGAAGTGGCTTTGACGTCAATCGGCTGCGGCTGTACCACCGGCGCCCGGCGCGACATCCACAGCAGCGCCAACCCGACGATGATCAGCGGAACCGATTGGACCTGGCCCATGGTCAGCCAGCCCGTGTGCAGCAGGTACCCGAGCTGCGCGTCGGGCTCGCGGATGAATTCCACCGCGAAGCGGAAGCAGCCGTACAGCAGCGCGAACAGCCCCGACACCGCGTAACGATGCCGTGGCCTGGCCGAGAACGTCCACAACACGGTGAACATCACCACGCCTTCCAGCAGGAACTCATACAACTCCGAAGGCTGGCGCGCGTAGGCATCCAGCACACCGCCCTGGTACAGCGCATGCAGTTGCGCCACCGGCATGCCCGCGAATTTCGGGTTCTCCTGCAAGGCGTGCGGATAGATCATCGCCCATGGCAACGTGCTGAGCTTGCCCCACAGCTCGCCGTTGATGAAATTGCCGAGCCGCCCCAGGCCGAGGCCGATCGGCACCAGCGGCGCGATGAAATCCACCACGTCGAAGTAGTGCGCCACCGTGCCGCGTTGTTTCCACCACCACCCCAGGCTCGCGGCCAGCACGCCCAGCAGCCCGCCATGGAAAGACATGCCGCCGTCCCACACGCGGAAGATCTGCAGCGGGTCCGTCCAGATCCAGTTGATGGGCTGGTAGGTCAGCATGTACCAGATGCGGCCGCCCACGATGATGCCGAGCATGCAGTAGAACGCGAGATCGAGGAAGGAATCACGATCCACGGCCAGCCGCCCCTTCCGGCGGCGATACTCGCCGAGCACGAGGCCGCCGATGAAGCCGCCCAGATACATCAATCCGTACCAGCGCACGCCGAACGAGAAGACGTGGAAGGCAACGGGATCGATATCGACGAAAAATGGATGCGCCATGGACCGGCCAATGCAAGCGGTGACCGCGCATTCTAGCGTGCGCCTGCGCGCGGCCGCGCCCAGCCGCTGGCAGCCGCAACTTTTGCGAAAATAGGCGCATGGCCACCCGCAACGCGTTCGTCCTTCCCGATGTCCTGGCTCCGGGCTTGCGTGTCGTGTTCTGCGGCACCGCGCCGGGCACGCGCTCCGCACGCGAAGGCGCGTACTACGCGCATCCCGGCAACCATTTCTGGCGCACGCTGTGCGCGGTCGGCCTGACGCCGCGCCTGCTTGCACCTTCCGAATTCCGCGAGGTGCTGCAATTCGGCATCGGCCTGACCGACGTTGCCAAGCACCATTTCGGCTCCGACTCAGAGTTGCCGCGCACGGCGTTCGATGCAGTGGGCCTGCGGCGCAAACTCGCGCGCTTCCGGCCACGCATCGTCGCGTTCACCAGCAAGAACGCGGCCCGCGCGGGACTCGCACTTGTCGCTTCAAGGCAGATTTCCTGTGGCGAATTCGATGCGACGCTCGCCGGCAGCCGCGTGTTCGTGCTGCCCTCGCCTTCAGGGCAGGCGCGCGGGTTCTGGGACCTCGCGCCGTGGCGTCAACTGGCGCAAGCTGCCCAGTAGATCGGCGCGATTGCCGATCCGGATACCGCGAACAATCCGCGGCGAGCACGCAGCAGCTTGTCAGACCGACCTGTTGACAGACTTGCGCACTATAAGCATCGCCAGCTCCAGCGATTGCTCATAATTGAGTCGCGGGTCGACGGTGGATTTGTAGGCCCGGCCGAGATCGGCCTCGGACAGGTTGCGGGCACCGCCGAGGCATTCGGTGACGTCCTCGCCCGTCAACTCCAGGTGCACGCCGCCCAGGTGCGAGCCTTCCGCCGCATGGATGTCGAACGCCTGCTCGAGTTCGCTGCGGATGTTCGCGAAGCGGCGCGTCTTGACGCCGGTGCCGAGTTTTTCGGTATTGCCGTGCATGGGATCGCACACCCACAGCACGCGCCGGCCGGTCGCCTTCACCGCGTTGATCAGGCGCGGCAGGTGCTGGCCGATGCCGCCCGCACCCATGCGATGGACCAGCGTGAGACGCCCGGGCTCGTCGTCGGGATTGAGGATGTCGAGCAGCGCCCGCAGCTGCTCGGCGTGCATCGCCGGACCGACCTTGACCGCAATCGGATTGCGGATGCCGCGACACATCTCCACGTGTGCGCCGTCGAGCGCGGCGGTGCGCATGCCTATCCACGGAAAGTGGGTCGACAGGTCGAACCAGCCCCACTGCCGCGGCACCTGCCGCGTCATGGCCTGCTCGTAAGGCAGCAGCAACGCTTCGTGCGACGTGTAGAAATCGGCACGCTGGAAACTGGCGATGGGGCCTGCCAGCGCTTCCATGAAATGCATGGCGCCGGAAATGCCATCCACCATTTGCCTGTACTCGGCGGCCAGCGGCGAACCTTCCACCCACGCGAGATTCCAGTATTCGGGATGGTGCAAGTCGGCGAAGCCGCCGTCGATCAGCGCGCGGACGAAATTCATCGTCATCGCCGAGCGCGCGTGGCCTTCCACCATGCGCGCGGGGTCGGCGCGCCGCGCCGCCGCCGTGAACGCCGGACCGTTGACCAGATCGCCGCGATAGACGGGCAAGGTCACGCCATCGATGGTCTCGGTGTCGGCCGAACGCGGCTTGGCGTACTGGCCGGCAAAGCGGCCCACGCGCAGTACCGGCATGCGCAGGCCGTGCACCAGCACCAGGCTCATCTGCAACAACACCTTCAGGCGATTGGCGATCACCTCGTTGTCGCAATCCGCGAAGGTCTCCGCGCAATCGCCGCCCTGCAACAGGAAGCGCTTGCCGTCCTGCGCGTCCGCCAGTTGCTGCTTGAGGGCGAGGATTTCCCACGAAGTGACGAGCGGCGGCAGCTTGGCGAGCTTGGCGAGCGCGGCGTCCAGTTCCGCCGGATCGTCGTACCGCGGCATCTGCGCGGCAGGATGCGCCTGCCAGCTGTCTGCCTTCCACGGCCGCACTTCGCGAACGGGGCGCAGGGGTGTGCGCGAGGGTGATTCGGGACCGGCCATGCTCAATTCCCCATCGCACGCAACGAAGGGGCGCGGGCCACCTTGTTGCCGCGCGAACGCGGCAGCAGCGCCCAGATTCCGAGCACGACGTACCAGATCAGCGTCCAGCCGGCCATCGACAGGCCGAGGAACGTCCACGTCACCTGCGCGCAATCGCCGGAACCGCGCAGCATCGTGGTGATGAACTGGCTGAGCGGGATGTAGTGGCCTTTCAACTGCGCCAGCAGCATGTCGAACCCTGCCCCACACGCCGGGATCTGGCTGGCCGGCAGTGATTGCAGCCACAGTTGCCGCCCCGCCATCGCGACACCGAAGGCGGCGCCGATCAACACGAGTACGACGTATGCCCAGCGGCCACCGCCGCGCGGCGCGTGCAATCCGCCGACGAGAAACCACAACCCCATCCAAATGAACGCCACGCGCTGCAGGATGCACAAATTGCACGGCATCAGGTGCAGCTGCTGTTCGGCGTACAGCGCATAACCCAGCATGGCCACGCAAATCACGAAGCCGATCAAGAAGGCGGTGCGGAAGGACCAGCGAAACGCGTTCATGGGTGGCACGGAAATGGGACGAGAATCGCCACGTTAGCGACTTCGGAGCCGCCTGTCAGCAAATTCTAGTTATCAGCCCACGCCTTGGCCGATAGCAATTACCGGCGTCCAAGCGTCAAATCAACAGAGCGCTCGTCGCCAACGGTCGCGTGCGCAGCCGTCGAAGCATGGTCATCCACTCGCACCGTATCGATGATGTGTCGGATGGCGTCGATCACCACGCCCGGCTTGTCGAACTGGATGTAATGACCAGCGCCGGGAACGATCTCGTTCACACCGCGCGTAGACAACGCCGCGATGTCGTCGTGCAGTTCCACCCAAAGGTAATTCTTGGCGTCGCGCATCGCCTGGGTCTCATGCGGTTGGCGCGGAAACGGCGCCCTGCTCAATACGGTCAAGGGCATATCGCCATAGCTGCGTTTCGCCGCGCGAACTTCGTCCGAGCTGACCCTGAACACGTTCGCCCACTCCGACCATGCAGCTTGCATGTATTTTGAAGTCGAGTGATTGGCCAAGAAGTCGTGGTTGAATGCAGCGCCGAAACGCGGATCCGCTTCACCAACGCATTTTTTGAAAAGTGAAGCCTCCCCAACGTATCCCTTCCGTGCGGCCGGGATGCACTGGTCATGCAGGAATCGCACGAAATTGCGGTTCTCCACCGTCATCGCGGGATCGAGTGCGTCGTAGCGGCGTCCCTGATCGAACGACACTGGATCAACTAATACCATGCCAGCCACCGCGGACCGATAGCGGTCGGCGAACAGTTGCATGTACAAGCCGCCCAACGAATGTCCAACAAGAACATAGGGCGGTTTGATCGATGCAGCCGCCAAGAGTCGATGCAGGTCATCTACGGCATTCTCGGCCGTACCGGGCCGACCGCTCGAATCGCTGAAGCCCAAACCTGCCCGATCATAGGAACATGCTCGCGTAACTTTCGCGATCGCAGGCTGCACCATCGCCCATGCCCGAATCTGATCACCCAGCCCCGCCTCGAAAATCACGGTCGGCGAACCATGCCCGATGCAATAGATGTTCATCCGTCGGCCATTGCCGATGTCCACCAAGCTTGCTGGCTGGATGAAGGTCATGTCCGCGATCACCGCTGGCGTCGGCGTGGCGTCTTTTGCGGCGGCGGCAAGCGTCGGTATTGCGAATCCCAGCAATGCCACACCGCGGAAGCACCAGTGCAAAATGCCCATGTGCCGAAATCCCCTCTTGAGTGCGGCCACACTACCCGCCTACGGAATCAGCGGCAATAAGGTGGCTAGTGTCGCGGTCTGGAGACACAAACAAAAACCCGGCCATGGGCCGGGCTTTTCATCGAAGCGGTTGCACCGGATCAGTCTTCGGCACCCGTTTGAGTCTGCGGACGATCGACCAGTTCCACGTAAGCCATCGGCGCGTTGTCGCCATCGCGGAAACCGCACTTGATGATGCGCAGATAACCGCCCTTGCGCTCGCGATAACGCGGGCCGAGTTCCACGAACAGCTTGCCGACCGCCTGCTTGTCGCGCAGGCGCGCGAAGGCGAGGCGGCGGTTGGCGACGCCATCGACCTTGGCCAGCGTGATCAGCGGCTCGGCGACACGGCGAAGGTCCTTGGCCTTGGGCAGGGTGGTGCGGATCAGTTCGTGCTTGATCAGCGAAGCCGCCATGTTCTTGAACATGGCTTCGCGATGGGAACTGGTCCGGTTGAGTTTGCGTCCGGATTTGAGGTGGCGCATGGTGAAAGTCTCTCTATTGTTATGAAGATCCCGAGTCCTGCTCGGGAACCCCCGCGGAATTCCGCTCTTGAAAACCAAAGTGCCCGTCGAAGCGAGCTGTTGTCACTGCTTCCCTCTCCCTTCGGGAGAGGGTGCCCCGTCAGGGGCGGGTGAGGGTACGCACTTGCGAAAGACACCGCTCCGTGCCCCACAACTGCCGTGCGCGAAACCGGACCCTCATCCGGCGCTTCGCGCCACCTTCTCCCGAGGGGAGAAGGGCAAAGCTTGCTTGCTCAACCCAACTGCATGCCGCTGGAAATCCCCGCCGGCGGCCAGTTTTCCAGCTTGGTGCCGAGGGCGAGGCCCTTGGCGCCGAGCACGTCCTTGATCTCGGTGAGCGACTTCTTGCCGAGGTTCGGCGTCTTGAGCAACTCGACCTCGGTCTTCTGCACCAGGTCGCCGATGTAATAGATGCTCTCGGCCTTGAGGCAGTTGGCCGAACGCACGGTGAGCTCCAGGTCGTCGATCGGACGCAGCAGCAGCGGCGAGATTCCGGTCTTGTCCTTCTCGGACTCGATCGCTTCGCGGCTCTTGAAATCGCCGAACACGGACAGCTGGTCGTGCAGGGTTTCCGCGGCCTGGCGCACGGCGTCATCGACCGCGACGGTGCCGTTGGTTTCGACGTCGAGGATCAGCTTGTCGAGGTTGGTGCGCTGCTCGACGCGCGCGGCATCGACCGAGTAGGCCACGCGGCGCACCGGGCAGAACGACGCGTCGATCTGCAGGCGGCCGATCGCGCGGGTTTCCTCGTCGGGATTGGCGCGGCTGACGGCCGGCTGGTAACCGATGCCGCGACGGGCCTTGAGGCGCATGTTCAGGGCCACGTCCTTGGTCAGGTGGCAGATCACGTGCTCGGGGTTGACGATCTCCACCGTGTGGTCGGTGGTGATGTCGCCGGCGGTGACCACGCCCTTGCCCTTCTTGGACAGGCTGAGGTTGGCTTCGTCGGTGCCGTTGAGGCGGATCGCGACGCCCTTGAGGTTCAACAGCACCTCGATCACGTCTTCCTGCAGGCCTTCCAGCGTGGTGTATTCGTGCAGCACGCCGTCGATCTCGGCTTCGACGATCGCCGCGCCGGCGATGGAGGACAACAGCACGCGACGCAGCGCGTTGCCGAGCGTATGGCCATAGCCGCGCTCCAGCGGCTCGACGACGACGCGGGCATGATTGGGGCCAACCGGTTCGACCTTGAGGCCGCGCGGACGCAGGACGTGAGTGGAAGAAACTGCCATGGGCTACACTCCGGAATATCACTGTTGGAGCCGCACAGGATGGGGGCTCCGATGGTTCTTCGCCGGGAGGAACAACCGCCCGGTTTGCGTCGGTGGCGCCGTTCCGGCCGAACGGCCGAAACGCGCCGGCTGCGACGCCTTACTTCGAATACAACTCGACGATCAGCGCTTCGTTGATGTCGCTGGGCAGGTCGCCGCGATCCGGCATGGCCTTGAACACGCCCGCCGCGTTCTTCGCGTCGAACTCGATCCAGCCCGGACGCAGGTCCATGCT
>DATFGL010000207.1:0-3038 GCA_035249465.1 Rhodanobacteraceae bacterium
GGGGGTCGATGCGAAGCATCGGGGGGATGTGCTCGGGATTACGAAGAGCCATCCCCCTCGGTCCCCCTTCCTGCGGAAGGGGGAGGACAGGAATGGGAGCGATTGAATGTTCGGCTACTACCTCGACCTCGCATTGCGCAGCTTCAAGCGCAACCGCGTGCTCACCGCGCTGATGGTGCTGGCGCTCGGGCTGGGCATTGGCGCGTCGATCACGACGCTCACGGTGTTGAAACTCTTGTCCGGTGATCCGCTGCCGCAGAAGAGCGCGCGCGTATTCGCGCCTGAGATCGATCCCTTGACCGCTGCGAGCACCACACCTGCGGAGAAGTTGTTCCAGAGATGGGGCAACCTGATGACGTACACGGACGCGATGAACCTGCTGCACGCCCGCAAGGCCAAACGGCAGGCGGTGATGGCGCTGGCGTCGAGCAAGGTCACGCCGCAAATGCCGGGCCAGCATCCGTTCTTCAGTGATGGTGTGGTCACCACGTCGGATTTCTTCTCGATGTTCGATGCCGGGTTCCAGTACGGCAGTGGCTGGAGCGCGGAAGACGACGAGAATCGCGCGCACGTCGTCGTGATCGCCGGGTTCCTCAACGACAAATTGTTTGGCGGCGTCAACAGCGTCGGTAGGATCTTGCGCGTCAACGATCACGACTACCGTATCGTTGGCGTGCTGAAGTCGTGGGCACCGCAACCGCGCTTCTACGCCGCGAACCTCGGCGGTCGCGGCTACGGCAACGGCGACGCGTTATTCATGCCGCTGCAGGCCGCGATCGCGGACAAGGTAAATACGCAGACGGTCAATTGCTTCGATTCGGATGTCGACATCGATCACCTGGAAACCGCGCCGTGCGCATGGGTGTCGACGTGGGTGGAACTGGCGAACGCGTCGGATGCGAATGCCTACAAGACCTTTCTCTCCAATTACGTCGCGCAGCAGATTTCACTCGGACGGTTGCACCACCCCGAAGTGGCGCTGCCGAACATGATGGATTTCCTCGCGCAGCAACGAGTCGTGCCCGACGACGCGCGCATGCAGACCAACCTCGCCTTCGGATTCCTGCTGATATGCGTGGTCAATACCGTGGGCCTGTTGCTTGCGAAGTGTCTACGCCGCTCGCGCGAGATCGGTGTGCGCCGTGCGCTGGGCGCCACGCGCGCGGCGGTGTTCACGCAGTTCATGGTCGAGTCCGGCATGGTCGGCGTCGCGGGGGGCGTGCTCGGATTGGTCTTCGCAGAACTCGGGCTGTGGGCGATCCGCCAGCAGCCTGCGGAATATGCAAGCCTGGCGCACCTCGACATTTCGATGTTCATCGCAACGTTCGTAATTGCGCTGATCGCCAGCCTGATCGCGGGCGTGCTGCCCGCGTGGCGCGCCTGTGTCGTCGCGCCGGCGCCGCAACTCAAATCCGTGTAGGAGCGGCGGGAGCCGCGATCGGGCCTACCGGCCCTCCTACAAGAGCAGTTCTCGCAGGAGCAACCGTCATGGACATCCAACCCATCTTCGCCGCGTTGCGCAAGCACAAGATTCCGGCCGCACTCATCGTGCTGGAAATCGCGCTGGCATGCGCAGTGCTGTGCAACGCGGTATTCATGATCGGCCAGCGTGTCGGCGAGATCCATTCCCCGAACGGGATCGACGAGAACGGCATCGTGGACATAGGTGTCCAGGGCATCAATCCCGATACCGCGAATGCCGACATCCCGCGCTACCTCGCCACGTTGCGGGAAATTCCGGGGGTCACCGCGGCGGCGGCGGTCAACATGATGCCGCTTGGCAACAACAGCTGGAACATGAATGCGGCCACATCGCCCGACCAGCTGCTGGCGAAGGACAGTCCCAACGTCGCGGAATACCTGTTCACGCAGGGTGGCCCCGATGCACTTGGTCTGCGACTGCTGCAGGGGCGATTCTTCAACGACGGCGAATACGCCGACAGCAAACTGGGCAACAATTTTCTCCCGAGTGCACACGTGGTGCTGGTGACGCAAAGCCTGGCCAGGCGCCTGTGGCCGGAGGCGAATGCGCTCGGCAAACCGCTCTGGATCGGAAAGAACAATCGTTACACCGTGGTTGGCATCGTCGCGGACGTGCTGCGCCCCGATGCGAACGGCGGCGCCGCGGCGCACTATCTCTCGGCGTTCTTTCCGGTCAGACCAGAACTGACCATTCAGGAGTTCGTGGTGCGCAGCGCGTCCCAGGATCGCGATCGAATCGTGCGCAATGGCGTGCAGAAGCTTGAAGCACTGTCGCCGTCGGTGGTCGTGAAAGGCCAGACTTTCACGGAAATCCGCGACAAGTATTTCGCCAACGCGCGCAGCATGGTCTGGATGCTGGTGCTGGTGTGCGTGGTGATGCTGGCGGTGACCGCGTTCGGTATCGTGGGCCTGACCAGTTTCTGGGTCGGGCAGCGACGGCGGCAGATCGGCATCCGCCGCGCGGTCGGTGCGACGCGCGAGCACATCATGCAGTACTTCCAGACGGAAAATTTCCTGCTGAGCAGTGCCGGCGTCGCGATCGGAATGATCCTCGCGTTCGGCATCAACCTGTACCTGATGCAGCACTACCAGACCACGCGCTTGCCCTGGTACTACCTGCCGGTCAGCGCGATTGCCTTGTGGGTGCTTGGCCAGTTTGCGGTGCTCGGCCCGGCGTTGCGCGCCGCCAACGTGCCGCCGGTGGTGGCGACAAGAGACGGGTAGTTTGCTGTTCCCTTCTCCCTCCGGGAGAAGTTGCCCCGACTACGGCCGATGGGATCGGCCGTGAACGGCGTAAGCCGGCCCGAAGGGCGAGCGCCATGGATGGCGCGAGTAAGGGGCGGATGAGGGTACGAACTTGCGTGGAACCCGCGCGAGGCCCGAACCATCACCCGGTGCTTCGCGCCACCCTCTCCCGAAGGGAGAGGGGAAAGAAGGAGGCTTGAATGTTCGGCTACTACATCGATCTTGCATTGCGCAGCCTGAAGCGCACGCCGGTGCTTACGGCGCTGATGGTGCTGGCGATCGGGCTCGGCATCGGCGCCAGCATGACCATG
>DATFGL010000208.1:0-12094 GCA_035249465.1 Rhodanobacteraceae bacterium
GGGTTGCGCGCTGGTGGCGAGCGTGTAGCGGCGGCCGTCGTCGTTGAGGCGCGCCCGTCCGAGTCTTCGTTGTGCACACACGAGCGCCACGATTTCCGCGTGCGCCAGCGACACCTGCAGCGGCTCCACGCGGTTCACGCCAGCCGCGACCACCCGGCCGTCCTCGTCGAATACCGCCGCGCCGAACGGTCCGCCCGTAGCGTGCTCGACGTTGTGCCGCGCCAAGTCGATCGCCAGCGCGATCCGCGCGTCGGAATCCGGAAACGTGTGCGCGAAATCGACCTCGTTGGCGACCCATGCCGGAAGTGTCGGGATGGAACGCTCCGTCTGGTTGCGTTTGCCCATGCCTCGAACGCTACCACGTCGAACCTGAAGGTGTAGCGTCAGCGAGCCGGAGTGTCGCCTGCGTCGATGGCGCGCATCAGCTCGACGCTGCGCGGCGCGGCAAGTCCGCCGTATTGCGCGTCGACTTTTTCAATCAGCATTCTCGCGTTGCTGAGTTTCCCGTCGTCAAGCAATGATTGAACTCGTTGCAGTTGTGCTTTCAATTGATCGTTGATTTTTGCGCGACATGCAGAGAGTTTATCGGCATCAAGCTGCTGGACAGGTTCAGCCAAGCGGTGCAATGCAAAATCCAGTGCGGAAGAATCCATCACTGTATGGCCTACACCGCGCAGGATATCGACGTCGAAATTCTGCATGCACCATTGGTGCAGCGAGTGTTGGCTTGGCAAGGTCGGGTTCTCGAATTTGTTCATTCCGTTCTCACCCTTTATCGTCATCAGCCCGAGGCCTTGTCGCTCCTTTTCGTATAGATTCGTTGGAATCGGCGACTCCTGTGCATCAGGGCGCGATATCGCGCTGACGCCACCATTCGGGCCGTGGTCATCCGAGCCGGTCAGAAATACCAACCGTGTCGATTGCTGAAACTGCTGGAACAGATCCGCAGGCGGCAACGGTACAAACGCGGTGCCGATCGTGTCACTGCCGGCATCCAGCAGGGCGCCCCTGAACACGTCGGGATATCCGAGCGCGAGCCGCAACGCAATTCGTGAACCACCGGAGAACCCGCCGATATAAACGTGCGCGGGATCGACGCGATAGCGATGCATGACTCCATAGGCCGCCAGAAGCGCCAGCGGTTCACGACGATTCAGGACGTCGGCGTCGTTGCCCGATTGCGCCGCGCTGACAAAGATCGCATGCCACTTGTCCAGCACCGGAATCCACTGCGACGGCACGCGCGCGTCGTCCCACGGCGGCACGAATACCAGCAACGCATACCCGCTCGTTGGTGGCGGTCCAGACGGCACGTACAGGACGAAGTGCTGTTTTGCCGGATCGAGCGGTTGCGCCTGCGCCGCTGTCGGCGCGAGCCGTTCCAGGACGCGCTGTGCATTCAGCGGGCTGACCAGCCTTCGCAGCAACTCACCGTTGCGCGCAAAGACGGGGAAGTCCGTGAACACCACATCGCGTTGCAGCCCCGTCATGGGGGGCTCGGTGGCCATGGCAGACATAGGTAATGTCAAGGTGAGAACCAGAGCCCGAATCATTGCGCGCATCACTGGGAGCCCCCCATTGCAAATTGAAACGCTGCCTGGATATGCAGGGCCGTGGAATTGACGCAACGAATCCCGTCGATCTCGAACATGCCTTCGTGTTTGTGCGCCGGGAAAGCCAGCGGCAGTTCGGTGCATCCAAGATAAACCGCGGCCGAGGGGTCCGCCTGACGCAGGCCCGATTCAGCAATGACCTGGCGGATGCGCCCGGATGCGCCATCATCGTACCCGCGTGAAAGCGCATCGATGGATGCAAGCACCATCTGTCTGTGCCGTTCTTCCGCTGGTGCGCGTGCATCGATGCCGCGCTGCCGGAAGGTCTCGCGAAACACGGCGGACGCCATCACCGTGCGGGTGCCGAGGATCAGCACGTCCCGCACGCCGCGCTCGGCACAGGCATCCGCGGCGGTGTCCACGATGCCAAGGATGGGGATCGCGAGACCGTGCTCGATCTGCTGCAGGCGGTGGTGGGCGGTGTTGCACGCGATCACCGCGAAGTTGGCGCCGCTGCGCTCCAGTCGTTGCAGGGCCGCGCGGTGGTACGCATCGAAGGCGAGCCACGAGTCCTCGTCGCCGTCGCTGCCGACCAGCATTTCCGCTTTCGCGAGATCCAGCGATTCGATCGCGATCTCCGGCAGCGGTGCGCGATCCTGCGCGCGGTTGCGCGATTCCGCGAGCCCGCACAAGCCCGCGTAATACTCGACCGTCGATGGCCAGCCGATTCCGCCGAGGATGCCGATCTTCTTCATCCGGATTTGCCGCCTTGCGCGGTGCTCACACCGCGGCAGGAATGTCGAACGTGCCTTCCACCACTTCGATGAAATTTCTTTCTTCCTTCAGGATAAAGCGCTTCTCCTGCGCGAAGGCAAAGTTCTTCCTGCCGTCGGCATCTTCGCGCAGGCGCGTCTGGTAAACCTCGTAGGAAGCGAGGGTGTCGAATCCGATCAGGCCCCAGCCGACGTCGTTGGTGCCCTGCCACGGCAGGAAATAGCCGATCAGGTGGCCGCCGCAGCGCGGGATGACCTTGCCCCAATTTTCCGCGTAGGTGTTGAATGCTTCGCGCTGGTAAGGGTCGATTTCGTAGCGGATGATGCAGACGATCTTCATGGCGAAACTCCTGAGGTGACGGGGTTCGGGTGCCGTGGGCGGTGCGGAGAGGAGACCGGGGTGCCACGTTGCGGCGCCTGCGGCCAGGACGGCGCCTTGCAAAAGGAACGCGCGGCGATCCGGACTGGCGATACTGGGCACCGCGGGTGGGCTCGGCAGGAATTTCATACGCGCATGCTGGCGCTTGCATGGCGCCCATGCTTTGATTATCGTGAAAGTATGGATGCAGAGAGCCACGACGCCCCCATCGCCGGAATCGCGGCCGCGATCGCGGAGCCCGCGCGCGCGCGCATGCTGTGCCGTCTTCTGGACGGTCACGCGCGTACCAGTACCGAACTTGCGACGGTCGCGGGAGTGAGCGCATCCACCGCGAGCGTGCACCTTGCAAAGTTGACGGTGCGGCGCCTGGTCAAGGTTTTGCCACAGGGGCGCCACCGTTACTACAGCTTGTACGACGCCGATGTCGCCGCGGCACTCGAGGCGCTGACGGTGGTCGCGGGCGAGCCGCACGCGCGTTTTGTCCCCAATACGCCGGAACGCTTGCGCGTGGCACGCACGTGTTACGACCACATGGCGGGCACGCTGGCGGTCCGGTTGCACGACCGCCTGTTCGCGCTGCGCTGGTTGTCGCGCGGCGACGGCGCCTATGACGTCACGAGTGCCGGTGCGCAAGGATTGCTGGGCCTCGGCGTCGATGTCGATATGGCGCGTGCGTCGCGCCGGCGCTTTGCATGCGGGTGCCTAGACTGGAGCGAGCGCCGGCCGCATCTCGCCGGCGCGCTGGGTGCCGGCGTGTTGCGGGCACTATTGGATCGAAAGTGGATCGTGCGTGATCTCGACAGTCGCGCGCTGGAAATGACCCGTGCCGGGCAACGCGCGTTCCGGGACCGTTTCGGCATCGAGCTCTGATGGCCCGCGATCACGCCGCATTTCACGTTGCCGGTGTGCCGCGTGTGCGCGAAACCTCCGCGCAAGAACGCGGGCGAAACGCCTCAGCGGGTACCCTGCGACCACGCGTCGCGCAACGTCACCGCGCGGTTGAATACCGGGCGCTCGCGTGAGTGGTCGTGGCGATCGGTGACGAAGTAGCCGATGCGTTCGAACTGGAAGTGTTGTTCGGGCGAGGCGTCGCGCAACGACGGTTCCAGATATCCGCGCACGCTGCGGCGCGAATGCGGGTTCAGATGGTCCAGCCAGGTTTTGCCGTCGGCTTCGTCATCCGGGTCGGCCGCATCGAACAGCCGGTCGTACAAGCGCACCTCGGCCTCGATCGCATGCCGTGCGCTGACCCAGTGGATGGTACCCTTGACCTTGCGGTTGGCACCTTCCATGCCGTGGCGGGATTCGGGATCCAGCGTGCAGCGGAGTCCGGAGATGGTACCCGAAGCATCCTTCATCACTTCTTCGCAACGCACGATGCCGACGCCGCGCAGGCGCACTTCGCCGCCGGGGATGAGCCGCTTGAAACCTTTCGGGGGCACTTCCGCGAAATCTTCGCGCTCGATCAGCACGTCGCGCGCGAACGGGACTTCGCGGGTGCCGAACGATTCGTCCTTCGGATGGTTGGGAAACGCCAGCGTTTCGCCGTGGTCGTCCGGCAGGTTGGTGATCGTGAGCTTCAACGGGTCGAGCACCGCCATCCGGCGCGGTGCGTGGACATCCAGATCCTCGCGCACGCAGCCTTCCAGCACGCCGTAGTCGATCACGCTGTTCTGCTTCGAGAGTCCCGCGCGTTCCCAGAAAATGCGGATCGCCGCGGCGGTGAAGCCGCGCCGGCGCACGCCGGCCAGCGTCGGCATGCGCGGGTCATCCCAACCATCCACGCGACCGTCGTTCACCAGTTCCGCGAGCTTGCGCTTGCTCATCACGGTATAGGAAAGATTGCCGCGCGCGAATTCGATCTGGCGCGGCTTTGACGGCGCCGTTGGCAAGCCGCCGTCGACCAGCGGCTGCCACAGTTCCGGATGATGGGGCAGATCGACGTTGTCCACGCACCAGTCGTACAGCGGACGGTGATCCTCGAATTCCAGCGTGCAGAAGGAATGCGTGATGCCTTCCAGCGCGTCGGACAGCGAATGCGCGAAGTCGTACATCGGGTAGATCGGCCAGGCGTCGCCGGTGTTCTGGTGCGCGACCTTGCGGATGCGGTACAGCGCTGGATCGCGCAGGTTGATATTGCCCGATGCCATGTCGATCTTCGCGCGCAGCGTGCGCGCGCCATCCGCGAATTCGCCCGCGCGCATGCGCCGGAACAAATCCAGGTTTTCCTCGACCGGACGGCCGCGGTGCGGCGAATCGCGGCCGGGTTCGGTGAGTGTGCCGCGGTACGCACGCACCTGTTCGGCATCAAGATCGTCCACGTACGCTTTGCCGTCTTCGATCAGTTTCAGCGCGGCACGGTAAAGCGCTTCGAAATAATCGGAGGCATGGCGCAGCTCGCTCCATTCGAAACCCAGCCAGCGCACCGAATCCTTGATGCCCTCGACGAAAGCCGGGTCTTCCTTGCCGGGGTTGGTGTCGTCGAGGCGCAGGTTGCAGCGGCCGCCGAACTCGCGCGCGATGCCGAAATCGAGGCAGATCGCCTTCGCGTGTCCCAGATGCAGGTGGCCGTTGGGCTCCGGAGGAAAACGGGTTTTCGGGCCGCCGCCAAGCCTGCCGGCTTCGCGGTCGGCCAGCACGATCTGGCGGATGAAGTTGGTGACGACGGGGGGGTATTCGTCCGCCATGTTCGGTTCCGGTGCAGGTCAACTCGCGAGTGTAACGCTGTTGCGAGCGAGCAAAAGGCGAAGGGTAAAGGCAAGGTGCGGCTCCACCTTCCCTTCGCGGGCCGCACAGCGGCCGACTTCACTCTTGCGCCTCTTGTGCCAGCGCTTGCGTACACCGCTGGAAGAGATTAGCGTGAAGTTCATGCGAACCGTCTATCACGCCGAAGGCATCGTCGATGCGCACCTGGTGAAGGATGCGCTCGACAACGCCGGCATCCCCGCCTTCATCAACGGCGAATACCTGATCGGCGGCATGGGGCAGTTGCCCGCGCGCGATTTCATGACCGTCAGCGTTCCCGAAATTTACGCCGATGATGCGGGTCCAGTGGTGCGCGAGATCGTGGACATGCTGTGCGCGCCCTTGGCCGGCGAACGCGCCGAAACCGCGCCGCCGCCGTTGCACCTGAAGCCCGCGCCGGTTTGAACGCCGCCGCTGCCGGCGCCGGGATCGATGGCGGCCTGCGCGCACGCCTTGCGGCGCATGTCCGCGACGTTCCGGATTTTCCGAAGACCGGCGTGCTGTTCAAGGACATCACGCCGCTGCTGGCCGATGCGCGGACATTCCGCGAATGCGTGGACGCTCTGGCGGCGCCGTGGCGGACACGGGGGGTCGACGCCATCTGCGCCATCGAGGCGCGCGGATTCATCTTCGGCGCCGCATTGGCGCGCGCGCTGGATACCGGTTTTGTACCGCTGCGCAAACCCGGCAAGCTGCCGGCGGCGACGCTGGGGGTCGATTTTGAACTGGAGTACGGGGCGGCACGGTTGGAGGTGCACGCCGATGCCCTGGCACCCGGTGCGCGCGTGCTGATCATCGACGACGTGCTGGCGACGGGCGGCACCCTGGCCGCGGCGCGGCAATTGATCGAACAGCTCGGCGCCGGAGTCGCAGGCGCGGCTGTGGTCGTGGAACTGGCATTCCTGCACGGCCGCGCGCGCTGGCCGGCGGACGTGCCGCTGAACGCGCTGATCCGCTACTGATCGCCTGCGCTTCTGCAGGTTGGGCCGAATGCAATGAAGCCCGACACGATCGTGCCAAAGGATGTTGGGCTTCCGCCGATAGAGCCGGTGTCAGCCCATCCTGCTCGCTCAACCGCTGGCGCTGCCGGCCTGCCGGAAGTTGGGGCGTTGCGTCAGTATCGCTTCGGTGTGGAACGGCATGCCCGCGCGCAGGCCGAACACCTCGACCTTGCTGCCCGGTTTCATGTTCGCCTCGCGCGTGCGGAAATCGAACGGGTCGGTGACGGGCTGCGAGTCCAGTTTCAGCAGGATGTCGCCGGGCAGCAACCCCGCCTGCGCCGCGGGCCCGCCGGGATAGACATCCAGCACGGTGGCACCGCGCGCCGCTGCCGGCAGCCCCGAGTCGGCCGACACGGTCACATTGCCGACTTCCACACCGAGCCAGCCGCGCACCACGTGGCCGTGTTCGACGATCTGGTCCAGCACACGCTTGGCGGTGCGCACCGGGATCGCGAAGCCGATGCCTTGCGCGCCCACGTCGCGGTCCAGCATTGCGGTGTTGATGCCGACCAGCTGCCCCTCGGCGTTGACCAGTGCGCCGCCGGAATTGCCGGAGTTGATGGCCGCATCGGTCTGGATGAAATCCTCGTACGGCGACAAACTCAATTGGCGCTGCAGGGCACTGACGATGCCCATCGTCACGGTCTGGCCGATGCCGAACGGATTGCCGATCGCCAACACCACGTCACCCACCCGCGTCGCTTCCGGATCCACCTGGATCGTGGGCAGGGTGCCGGCGTCGATCTTGAGCACGGCGAGGTCGGTATCGGGATCGGTGCCGATCACCTTGGCGTGCGCGACGCGTCCGTCATGCAGCATCACCTGGATGTCGTCGGCACCCGAGATCACGTGGTTGTTGGTCAACACATAGCCGTCGGGGGTGAAGATCACCCCGGAACCGAGGCTCTGCTCGCGGCGTTTCAGCGCGGGTCCGGCGACGCCGCCCAGCAGCGGATCCGGGAAAATCTGGATCTGCCGCTCGGTGACGGTCTTGTCGGCGTAGATGTTGACCACCGCCGGCGCGGCACGCGCCACGGCGTCCGCATACGAGGCGGGTCCGTATTCCGGAGTGGCATGGGACCCGGCGGGTACGGGCTCCGTGACCGCCCCGCTGGGCCGTCCGCGCAGGCCGTCGCGCAGGTGCGCGCCGAGGCCGGGCCATGCCAGGCTGATCAGGAATGCAGCGGCCAGGCCCACGAGCGCGAACTGCAGGACGAAAAGAAAAGGTCGGAGCTTGTGCCGCATGGAATCGGAGGCCGGTGGAGCGCGATTGGATTGTGCGCCACGGAGGCGAACGCTAAACTAACACGATTTTGGGGCCCGATGGATGACACGGGTGCGGCCGGGAGACGGCCGTTCAATCCGGTCGTGCAGGGCGCGCGGGAACACCCGCCGTCCGCGTTGCGGGGCCATGGCCACACGTTAGTGCGGAGAGGCAGATGGCGGACGAAAGTATCAACAAGGGCCGACGCAGGTTCCTGACGGCCTCCACGGCCGTGATCGGCGGTGCCGGTTTGATCATCACGGCGATTCCGTTCGTCGAGACATGGTTGCCCAGCGCACGCGCCGAATCGGCGGGTGCCCCGGTGACCGTGGGGATCGGCAAGATCGAACCCGGCCAGATGGTGCGCTACGGCTGGCGCAGCCAGCCGGTATTCGTGGTCAATCGCACGCCTGAACAATTGCAGTGGCTGCCCAAGCAGGACCCGCGCCTGCGCGATCCGGATTCCAGGGAATCCGAACAGCCCAAGTACTGCCAGAACGCCACGCGTTCGATCAAGCCCGAATGGATGGTGCTGATCGGCATCTGCACGCACCTCGGTTGCGTGCCGGATTACAGGGGCGAAGTGAAGCCCGAGCCGTTCGACCCGAACTGGAAGGGCGGTTTCTATTGCCCGTGCCACCACTCGCGTTACGACTTGGCTGCCCGCGTGTACCAGGGCGTGCCGGCACCGCTGAACATGGTGGTGCCACCGTACCATTTCGTCGATGACACCCACATCCAGATCGGCGTCGATCCGAAAGGAGCCGCGTGATGCGCGCATTGATGCAGTGGTTCGAAGAGCGCACGCCGGGGCTGGGCGCTGTCTACAAGAAGCACATGACGGAATATTACGCTCCGAAGAATTTCAATGTGATGTACTACTTCGGTTCGCTGGCGCTGCTGGTGCTGGTGAACCAGATCGTCACGGGCATTTTCCTGACGATGTTCTACACGCCGACCGCGGCGGGTGCGTTCGATTCCGTGCAGTACATCATGCGCGACGTGCATTGGGGCTGGCTGGTGCGCTACATGCACGTCACCGGCGCCTCGATGTTCTTCATCGTGGTCTACCTGCACATGTTCCGCGGCCTGATGTACGGCTCGTACAAGAAGCCGCGCGAACTGGTGTGGCTGCTCGGCATGCTGATCTTTCTCGCGCTGATGGCCGAGGCCTTCATGGGCTACGTGCTGCCGTGGGGCAACATGTCGTTCTGGGGCGCCAAGGTGATCATCACCCTGTTCAGCGCGGTGCCGGTGATCGGCGAGCAGCTGGTCAACTGGATCATGGGCAGCTTCGTGCCGTCCGACCCGACGCTCAACCGTTTCTTCGCGCTGCACGTGGTCGCGCTGCCGCTGGTGCTGCTGTTGCTGGTGGTGCTGCACCTCGGCGCGCTGCATGAAGTGGGTTCGAACAACCCCGACGGCGTCGAGATCAAGAAGCACAAGGGCCCGAACGGCCATCCGCTGGACGGCATCCCGTTCCATCCGTACTACACGCTGAAGGATCTGGTCGGCGTGGGCGTGTTCCTGATCATCTGCGCGATCATCATCTTCTTCGAGCCGACCGTGGGCGGGTTCTTCCTCGAACACGACAACTCGATCCCGGCCAACGACCTGGTGACGCCCGCTTCGATCAAGCCGGTGTGGTACTTCACGCCGTTCTACGCGATCCTGCGCATGATCCCCAGCAAGGGCTTCGGTGTGCTGGCGTTGCTGGCTTCGATCGTGGTGCTGTTCCTGGTGCCGTGGCTGGATCGCGGCAAGGTCAAGTCGATCCGCTATCGCGGCCTCGGCTACAAGATCGCACTGACGGTCTTCGCGATCGTGTTCGTCCTGCTGGCGGCGATCGGCGACGACCTGACACCAGGCTGGATCGTGTCGATCTTCGGCCCCAACGCCGACATCACCACGATCGAGAACCTGTTCGGCCGCATCCTCGTGGTGCTGTATTTCGGGTTCTTCGTGTTCCTGTGGGCCTACACGTTCTTCGGGTGGGAGAAAACCAAGCCGGTTCCGGAAAGGGTGACCACGCATGCATAAGTCCATTCAGCGCGCCGCCATGCGCACCCTCACGGCCCTGCTGCTCGCGTTGGTCGTGGCCTTTGCGGCCGCGCCGTCCGCCTTCGCGGAAGAGGGCGGTGGTTACCCCGACGCCAACATCAACGTGCACGACCAGGGATCCCTGCAACGCGGTGCGCGCCTGTTCATGAACTACTGCGTGGGCTGTCATTCGCTGAAGTACCTGCGCTATTCGCAGCTGGCGAGCGGGCTCGGCCTGACCGAAAAGCAGGTGATGGACAACCTGAACTTCACTGGTGCCAAGTTCGGCGAACCGATCGTCACGGCGATGCCGGAAGCCGGCGCCGAAAAGTGGTTCGGCAAGGTTCCGCCCGACCTGTCGCTGGAAGTCAGCGCCAAGGGCGCCGACTGGGTATCGGCCTACCTCAAGGCCTTCTATCTCGATCCCGCGACCGGCAGCGGTTGGAACAACACCGTTTTCCCGAACGTCGCGATGCCGTTCCCGCTGTGGCAGCTGCAGGGCGAGCAGGTTGCGGTGATGAATCCCGCCGAGGACGGGAACCCGGCCACGGTCAAGAAACTCGAATTGGCGCATCCGGGCAGCATGACGCCCGCGCAGTACGACCAGGCCGTGCGCGACCTGACCGCGTTCCTGGCCTGGGTGTCCGCGCCGGACGAGCTGGTGCGCAGCCACATTGGTGCGTGGGTAGTGCTGTATCTGGTACTTTTCACCCTGTTCGCGCTGGTGCTGAAAAAAGAGTATTGGAAGGACGTGCATTGACCGGCGGGCGCCGTGCCCGCCGGGCGATGACACCCATACCCGGGACTGTCGCGTCACCGGACCCGCAAGGCCCATAGGGGACACTGGCATGATCCAAACCGCACATACCACCCGTACCGTGCTGACCCTGTTCACCGCGCCGGACGACGTGCAGTCGCACCGGGTGCGCTTGGTGCTGGCCGCCAAGGGCGTGGTCTATGACCGCGTCGAGGTGCCGCCCGGCAAGCCGCACGATGAACTGCTGTCGATCAACCCGTACGGTGACACGCCGACGTTGCAGGACCGCGACATGGTCCTCTACGGGCCTGCCCTGGTGTGCGAATACATCGACGAGCGCTACCCGCATCCGCCACTGATGCCGGTCGACCCGCTGTCGCGCGCGCGCTTGCGCCTGGCCTGCGTGCGCATCGAGCGCGACTGGGTGCCTGAAGTCGCCAACATCCGCGGCGGCGGCCGTGCCGCCGAGGCGGCGCGTAAGCGCCTGCGCGATCACCTGATGGGCGCGCTGCCACTGTTCAAGGCCGCCAAGTTTTTCCTGAATCCGGAAATAAGCCTCGCCGATTGTCTGGTGGCACCGGTGGTGTGGCGCCTGCCTTCGCTGGGCGTGTCGCTGCCCAAGGAAGCCAAGCCAGTCGTCGATTACGGCGAGCGCCTGTTCCGCAGCCAGGGTTTTGCGCGCAGCCTCACGGCCGACGAGCGCTTGCTGGGCGAGTTGTGACCGAACAGTCCCCTGCGATGACTTCCAATCGTCCGTACCTGCTGCGGGCGGTGCACGAGTGGATCTGCGACAACGGCCTCACGCCGCATATCGTGGTGGATGCGGGCAAACCGGGCGTGCAGGTGCCGCCGCAGGCGATCAGCGATGGCCGCGTGGTACTGAACCTCGCGCCGCGTGCGGTCGCTCATCTGGAAATCGGCAACGACGCGATCACCTTCATGGCGCGCTTCGGCGGTGTCAGCCAGACCGTGAACGTGCCGGTTGCCGCGGTGCAGGCGATCTACGCGCGCGAAAACGGCCAGGGCATGCTGCTGGCGGAAGACGCGCCGGGCACGGCGCCCCCGATCGCGCCGATGGGTGACGTGCCATCCACGAAACCGTCCGGACCGCCGTTGCAGGCCGTGCCGTCGTCGGTCCAGGAGCCGCCGGCGCCGAATGACGCGGGCGAAGCGCCATCGTCTTCCGATAAAGGCCCGGACAAGCCGCGTCCCAAGGGCAAGCCCACGCTGCGCGTCGTGAAATGACAAGGTTGTGCCGCGCACGCACGTTACGTGCAACCTGATCATCTTCACCGTCATTCCGGACGAGCCCGCGCAGCGGGTGTGATCCGGAACCCAGTGCCTTTGCATCTGACGTGTCACGACGTCCATGTCTTTTTCATCGCGCTTCCCTCAAATGCGGTTTCGCTCGCAAGCGAGCGAGCCCCTTTCTGTTACGGCAGAAAGGGGCGAAAGACCATTGCGCCTGTGGCGGTGGTCTCGGCAACGTCGTGTTGCCTCAGCTGCCCTTGCCGCTTGCCGATCGCGCATCGGCGCGAACTCCTGCATCCCTGCAGTCGGACATGCGCGCCTTGCTCGCGCG
>DATFGL010000209.1:0-6105 GCA_035249465.1 Rhodanobacteraceae bacterium
GTCACACCGGTTCACGCTGATCACCGGCGGCCCCGGCACCGGCAAGACCCACAGCGTGCTGCGCATGCTCACCGCGCTGGCGCAACGCGCGCAAAACGGATCGTTGCGGATCGCGCTGGCCGCGCCCACCGGCAAGGCCGCGACACGCCTCGGCGAATCGTTGCGCACACGGCTTGCATCGCTCGATCTGCCGGAAGCGATCGTCACGCAAATCCCGCGCGATACGCAAACCGTGCACAGCCTGCTCGGCATTTCGCCATGGCGCACGCGGCCGCGCTTCGACCGTGCTTCACCGCTGCCGTTCGACGTGGTGGTGGTGGACGAAGTGTCGATGGTCGACTTGCCGCTGATGGCCAAACTGGTGCAAGCAGTACCGGACGATGCCAAGCTGATCCTGCTGGGCGACCCTGGCCAGTTGTCCGCGGTCGAAGCCGGCAACGTGCTGGGCGCGTTGGTGGAAGCGGCCGGCGACGGGCCATTGCAGGATTGCCATGTCGCGCTGACGCACAGCCATCGCTTCGGCGCCGATTCAGCGCTAGGCGTGCTGGCTGCGGCGATCGCGCGTGGCGATGTCGAAACCACCCTGCGAATTCCCGGCAGCGTCGGCGAAATATCGCGGGTCGAGGATGCGCGCGCCGCCCAGCTTGTTGATGCCGCAGCCGACGCGTACCGGCCGATCCTGTCCGCGGACAATCCCGCCGCGGCCTTGCACGCGGCGCGTGGGTTCCGCATGCTGACCGCGCTGCGACAAGGCCCTTCCGGGTGCCTCGCATTCGACCATGCGATCGCGCAGCGCCTGCAACGCAGCGCCGGCGTGCGCGCCGACGAACGCTGGTGGCGTGGGCGGTTGATCCTCATCACCGCCAATCGCCCGGAGTTGAAACTGTTCAACGGTGACACCGGCGTGATCTGGCCGGATGCAGATGGTGCGCCGAGGGTCTGGTTCGAAGGCGACGACGGCCCGCGCGCGTTCGCGCCTGCCGCGCTGCCGCCACACGAGGGCGCGTTCGCGCTGACGGTACACAAGGCCCAAGGGTCCGAGTTCGATCGCGTCGCGCTGGTGACGGGCCCCGATTCCGCGGTGCTGACGCGAGAGCTGCTCTACACCGGCGTGACCCGCGCACGCGCCGGCGTCACGCTTTACACCAGTTCCGAAACGTTGCGCGCCGGCATCGAACGGCGCACCCTGCGCATGACCGGCCTCGCCGACCGCGTGCGCGAGGCTGCTGATGGCCCCACTACGATTGCAGAATCTTTACCGGCACCGACATAAACTTTCCCCTCGTCATTCCGGACGCGGCGCAACCGCGACCCGGAACCCAGTGCCTCTGCAGATCAAAGACACCGGGTCCCGGTTTTCCTCGCTCCTCAAAGCGCGGCCATCCGTGGCCGCACCCCGCGTCGCCGGGATGACGACAGTGCCAACACCCGTTTGATATCCTGCTATGCAAGATTTCCACCCCGCCGTCGCCGCCTGGTTCCAGTCGGCGTTTGCGCAGCCGACGCCCGCGCAGCGCGCGGCCTGGCCCGCGATCCGGCGTGGCGAGAACGTGCTGATCGCGGCGCCGACCGGATCGGGCAAGACGCTGGCCGCATTCCTGGCCGCGATCGATGAACTGGTGCAACAAGGCGTGGCGGGAACGCTCGCCGATGAAACTTCCGTCGTGTACGTGTCGCCGCTGAAGGCGCTGTCCAACGATGTGCGCATCAACCTGGAAGTGCCGATCGAAGGCATCCGCGCGCGGCTGGAAAAGCTCGGCCTGCCCGACGTCGAAATCCGCACCGCGGTTCGTACGGGCGACACGCAGCAGGCCGAACGCAACGCGATGCGCAAGCGACCACCGCACATCGTGGTGACGACACCGGAATCACTGTACATCCTGCTGGGTTCCGAATCCGGTCGACGAATGCTGCAGACCACGCGCACGGTGATCGTGGATGAAATCCATGCGCTGGTATCGAGCAAGCGCGGAAGCCATCTCGCGCTGACGCTGGAGCGGCTGGACGCGTTGTGCGGCCGACGTTGCACGCGCATCGGGTTGTCGGCAACGCAGAAACCCATCGAAGAAGTGGCGCGGTTTCTCACTGGCGATACGACGTGCACCATCATCGACGCCGGCCACCAGCGCGCGCGCGACCTCGCGATCGAACTGACGAACGTGCCGCTGCAGCCGGTGATGAGCAACGACGCGTGGGGCCTGGTGTACGACCGCCTCGCGCAATTGATCGAACAACACCGCACCACGCTGATCTTCGCCAACACCCGCCGCACGGTCGAGCGGGCGACGCGCCACCTCGCCGAACGGCTGGGCAAGGATGCGGTGGCCGCGCACCACGGCAGCCTGTCGAAGGAAAAGCGCCTCGATGCCGAGCAGCGCCTGAAAGCCGGCCAGTTGCGCGCGCTGGTCGCGACCGCGTCACTGGAACTCGGCATCGACATCGGCGAGGTCGATCTGGTGTGCCAGCTTGCGTCGCCACGTTCCATCGCCGCGTTCCTGCAACGCGCCGGCCGTGCCGGCCACGCGGTCGACGGGATTTCCAAGGCACGCCTGTTCCCGACTTCGCGCGATGATCTGGTCGAGTGCGCGGCACTGCTGGACGCGGTGCGCCGCGAAGAACTCGACACGCTGCGCATGCCGCCCGCGCCGCTGGACGTGCTGGCGCAGCAGATCGTCGCCGAAGTCGCTTGTGGCGAGCGCGGTGAGGCCGAGCTGTTCGACATGTTCCAGCGCGCGTACCCATACCGGACGCTCACGCGCGAAGCGTTCACCGACGTCGTGCGGATGCTGGCCGAGGGTTACAGCACGCGGCGCGGTACCCGCGCCGCCTACCTGCACCGCGATGCCGTCAACGGCAAGTTGCGCGCGCGACGCGGCGCGCGCATGACGTCACTCACCTCCGGCGGAGCGATTCCGGACACCGCCGATTACGACGTGGTGCTGGAACCGCAGTCGCTGCGCATCGGCAGCGTGCACGAGGATTTCGCGGTCGAGTCGATCGCCGGCGACATTTTCCAGCTCGGCAACCAGTCGTACCGCATCCTGCGCGTCGAACGCGGCCGCGTTCGTGTGGAAGACGCGCAAGGCGCGCCGCCGTCGATCCCGTTCTGGCTGGGCGAGGCGCCGGGACGCAGCGATGAACTCTCCTTCGCGGTGGCGCGGCTACGCGCAGAAGTTGCCATACGCCTCGATTCCGGGAGCGAAGCGGCATCGCAATGGCTCACCGCCGAAGTCGGTCTCGGCGACGCGGCCGCGCGACAACTGGTGGATTATCTCGCTGCCGCAAAAACCGAATTGGGACTGCTGCCGACGCAGTCGACGCTGGCGATGGAGCGTTTCTTCGACGAATCGGGCGGCATGCAGTTGATCATCCACTCGCCGTTCGGCAGCCGCCTGAACCGCGCGTGGGGACTGGCACTGCGCAAGCGGTTCTGCCGCAGCTTCAATTTCGAACTGCAGGCCGCGGCGACCGAAGACGCGATCGTGCTGTCGCTTTCGACCAGCCACAGTTTCCCGCTGGACGAAGTCGCGCGCTACCTGCATTCCAATTCGGTACGTGACGTGCTGACCCAAGCGCTGCTGGATGCGCCCATGTTCGCGCTGCGCTTCCGCTGGAATGCCGGCGCCGCACTTGCGCTGCCGCGTTTCACGGGTGGCGCCAAGGTGCCACCGCAGATCCAGCGCATGAAATCGGAAGACCTGCTGGCCACGGTGTTTCCCGACCAGGTCGCCTGCCTCGAGAACATCGTGGGCGAACGCAAGATCCCCGATCACCCGCTGGTCGCACAGACGCTGCAGGATTGTTTGTTCGACGCGATGGACCTGGATGGTTTGGTCGCGTTGCTGAAAAAGCTCGAAAGCGGCGGAGCGGAAATCATCGCGCGCGACCTGACCGCACCTTCGCAACTGGCAGCGGAGGTGCTGGGCGCGCGGCCGTATGCGTTCCTCGACGGTGCACCGCTGGAGGAACGCCGCACCCAGGCCGTCGCTTCGCGCGGTTTCGTCGATGCGCAAAGCGCGGAAGACCTCGGCAAACTGGACGCGGATGCCATTGCCGCCGTGCGCGAGGAAGCATGGCCCGCGCCGCGCGATGCGGACGAGATGCACGAGGCGCTGTTGTCGCTCGGTGCGGTCAGCACAGGAGAAGCGCAACGAAATACGGGGTGGAACTCGCTGCTTGACGAACTTGCACGGACGCAACGCGCGACGCGAATGCATTTCCCCTCTCCCTTCGGGGAATGCCACCATCCATGGCAAAGAGCTCCGTGGTGCCGCGAAGCGGCGGGTGAGGGTTCGGATTCGCGCACTGTCCAGCACGGCTCAAGCCTCGGACCCTCACCCCAGCGCTGCGCGCTCGGCCTGCGGCCGCCTCTCCCGGAGGGAGAGGGGTTCAAGCTGTGGGTCGCCGCAGAACTGTTGCCGATGTGGCGCGCGGTCCATCCGGACGCGGCGTTGCAGCCGCCCATCCAGGCGCCTGCGGAATTCGCCACGAAAACCTGGACACGCGACGAAGCGCTGCCGGAAATCCTGCGCGCGCGGCTGGGCTGCGTGGGTGTTACCGATGCCGGCGCGTTGGCGGAAAGCCTGTCGATTCCGCGCAGCGACATCGACATGGCGTTGGCAGTGTTGGAGCGCGAAGGCACCGCGATGCGCGGGCGCTTCACACCGGGGGCGAACAATGAACAGTGGTGCGACAGGCATCTGCTCGCGCGCATCCATCGGCGCACCCTGCAACGCCTGCGTCGTGAAATCGAACCGGTCGCGCCGCGCGAATTCGTGCGCTTCCTGATGGACTGGCAGCACCTCTCACCGGAAACACGTTTGCGTGGCCCCGACGCCCTGGCCGCGGTGCTGGCGCAACTGGAAGGCTTCGAGGCCCCGGCCGGCGCATGGGAATCACAACTGCTGCCTTCGCGCGTCGCGGGTTACGACATCGGCTGGCTGGACGCGCTGTGCGGCGCGGGCCGGGTCGCGTGGACCCGGCTGCGGGCGTCCGCGGGCGGCGTGCACGCTTCGCCGGTGCGCGCCTCGCCGATCGTGCTGCTGCCGCGCAAGCAATTGGCGGCGTGGAACGCCGTGGGCACACAGTCGGGTGCCGAAGCGCCGGCGCTGTCGTCACGGGCGCAGGCCGTCGTGGAATTCCTCGCGCAACACGGCGCGTCGTTCTTCGGCGAGATCGCCGACGGCACGCGTCTGTTGAAGGTGGAACTGGAAGAGGCACTGGGCGAAGGGGTCGGCGCCGGCATGATCGGCGCGGACAGCTTCGCCGGTTTGCGCGCGCTGCTGCAGCCGGCCTCGAAGCGCAAACATCCACGCCAGCGCCGGCTCGCACGGCACCTGCTGAATGGCATCGAGGACGCAGGGCGGTGGAGCCTGGTTCGGCGTGGTGCAGCTTCGGCGCCGGACGCACGGGCCGAGGCGATTGAACACATCGCCCGCGTGCTGCTGCGCCGCTGGGGCGTGGTGTTCTGGAAATTGCTGGAACGCGAAGCGGCGTGGCTGCCACCGTGGCGCGAATTGCGGCGCGTGTTCCAGCGGCTGGAAGCGCGTGGCGAGATCCGCGGCGGCCGTTTCGTCGAAGGTGTGGTGGGCGAACAGTTTGCGCTGCCGGAAGCCGTCGAGGCACTTCGCCGCGTGCGCAAGCGCGAACACGATGGCGCATTGATCACGATCAGCGGCGCCGATCCGTTGAACCTTGTCGGCGGCGTACTGCCGGGTGCGAAGGTGCCGGCGCTGGCGACGTCGCGCATCGTGTATCGCGACGGCTTGCCGGTCGCGACGCGCGCTGGTGGCGAGGTCGCGTTGCTGCAAGCACTCTCGCCCGACGAGGAGCGCGCGGTGCGCGCATCATTGCGCGACAACAGATCAACTTTGCCATCGCAAGCAATCCCGACAACCACCACGTAGGAACGGCGACGACCGCGACCGGGCAACCCCGCAACTCGCCACAACCCCGATTGGGCTTCCCGGCCCTCCTACTTGGCCTTGATGATCTGCGACAGGTAATCCGGCGCGCCCTTGATTCGCTCGAGGTGCGGGTATTGCAGGCCGCCGTGGTAATCCACCTGCACGGTGCGGTACTTGTCCTGGTACTTCAGCAGCAACT
>DATFGL010000210.1:0-7496 GCA_035249465.1 Rhodanobacteraceae bacterium
GCGGCTCCGCGGAAAAACGGAATGATAGCCGCTCACTCCATCGGAGTGTCCGGTGCGAAGCGGCTGTCGTGAAAAGTCAGGCCATGGATGGCCGTTCTGGTCTCTCGTGGCCACGATCGACGATGGCCGCCACTGCATTTACCGCAGCCGCGATCATGGACGATCGCATGGAGGCGCGTGAGAGTCGGGGCGGGAAGCCCGTTCTGGTGATTTTGCAGTCGAAGGAGTTGAGTTCGCCCAATCACGAGTCGGGGCAGCGATCATGGATGATCGCGAAGTCATGCCCGCGGATGATGTTGTGAGTGCAACCGTTTCAACCCCTCGCGCGCGACCAGCGTGTAGATTTGCGTGGTCGAAAGATTGCTGTGGCCCAGCAGCATCTGCAGCGCCCGCAAATCGGCGCCGTGGTTCAGAAGATGCGTCGCGAACGAATGTCGCAATACGTGTGGCGAAATGCGTTTGGCCGCAATGCCGGCCGTGAGCGCGTGCTTTTTCACGAGCGTCCAGGCCATCTGGCGGGTCATGCCGGCGGCGCGGTTGGACAGGAACAGCGCGGGCGTTTCCCGGCCTTTCGCCAACGCGGGTCGCGCATCGCGCAGGTATCGCGTCAGCCAATCCATGCAGGTTTCGCCGATCGGCACCAGGCGTTCCTTGCCGCCCTTGCCGGTGACGCGCAGCACGCCCTGGCGCAGGTTCAATCCCGCCAGAGGCAGCGTCACCAGCTCGCTGACGCGCAATCCGCAGGCATACATCAGTTCCAGCATCGCGCGGTCGCGCAGCCCGATGGGCGTGTCGATGGCGGGTGCGTTCAACAGGCCTTCGATCTCGCGTTCGGCCAGCGCCTTGGGCAGCGTGCGCGGCAACTTGGGCGCATCCAGCAGCAAGGTCGGGTCTTCGAAAGCGGCATCATGGCGCACCTGTTCCGCATAGAACCGCCGCAATGCTGTCAGCTCGCGCGCATTGGTGCGTGCGCCGATGCCGGCCTTGTTGCGCGCGGCGAGATAGTCGAACAGGTCCGCGCGCGTCGCCGCCAGCAAACCATGTGCGTGTCGCGCAAGCCAACTGGCGCAACGTTCCAGATCGCCGCGATAATCGGCGAGCGTCAGATCCGCGAGACCATCGCGCGACCACACGCCTTCGAGGAATGCGTCGATTGCGGCGCGGTCGCGCGGGTCGATGTCGGTGGTGGAGGAAGCCATCGCACGATGCTGGCGCGCACTCCTTTTTCCCGCAAGCCTTCCGATGCCATCGACGCCCGTTCCAGCCGCACAAACAAAGCCGGTGCCGTTGTGGCGGCGCTTCGCGGCGATATTCTACGACCTGTTTCCGCTGCTCGGGTTGTGGATCGCCGGCGCCGGGCTGTGGATGCTGGTGTTCCATCGCGACGACAGCCTGCAGCAGTTGGCTTCGGCGACGCGCGATCCGCTCGATCGTGTCCTGCGCGATCTCTGGCTGCTGGCGCTGGCCGCCGCGTATTTCGTGGTGTCGTGGGTGCGGGTCGGCGCGACGGTCGGCATGCGCGCCTGGAAACTCCGGTTGGTGCGCGACGATGGCATGCACCTCGACACGCGCACGGCGTGTCTGCGGTTCGTGCTGGCACTGGTATCGCTGGCGCTGATCGGCTGCGGTTTCTGGTACGCGTGGTTCGATCCGGGCCGGCGCACCTGGCACGATCGCGTGTGCGGGACACGCATGACGCGCCTTTGACGTGTGCGCGTGGCTGGCGTGCGCATCAGGCTGGTCATTCCGCCGCAGACCGGAATCCATTTTGTCTTTGGCAAGTGCGATGCGCTTTCGCTTTGGTTTCGCTCGCCTCGGCGGCGAGCGAGCTACTTTCTGTTTCGGCAAAAAGTACCCAAAAACCATTGCACCTGTGGCGGTGGTCGAACGAACGTCGTGTTCGTTCGACTGCCCCGCGCTGCTCGCCGAGCGGCGGCCGCGCCGAATTCGCACATCCATGTGCTCAAACATGCGGCGCTTTCCCCGCCGTCCGGCGGCGCTTCTCGGCACCGCCAACGGCGCGTTTGTCGCTTCGCTACCGGCCATCCATGGCCTCGTTCGAAGTGAGGCGCGACAGTTTGCTCCGTCGGCGAACCCCGGCGGTCGCGAGCGAACCCGAAGCACATGGAAGTGCGAAGGGCGGGTTCGCGGGGTGGCCTTCTCTTTGGTGACTTTTCTCTTGGCCACGCAAGAGAAAGTCATCCGCGCGCTGGAAGCGCGCGGAAAAGACAGGGATGTCGATGCGGCGCGGGGAGAAAACCGAATCCTCACCCGCCCTTACTCGCGCCATCCTTGGCGCTCGCCCTTCGGGCCGGCTGGCGCCGTTCACGGCCGATCCCGTCGGCCTTAGTCGGGCACCTTCTCCCATGGGGAGAGGGAAAAGCAAAGGCGTTACACCCGCCGGTAATACCAAGCCGCGATCGCCAGCAACAACAGCGCCGGAATCAGATTCACGGTGAGCGGCGGCGCGCCGAACACCGTGCCGGTGCTGATGATCGCGCGCTGGATGAAATACCACGCGATCGCCACGATCACGCCCAGGAACAGGCGTTTGCCGAGGCCGCCGGAACGCAGCGCACCGAAACCGAACGGCAGCGCGCACAGCACAAGCAGCAGCGTGTTGAGCGGATAGAACGCACGGGTCCAGTACGCATTCAGATAGGCGCTGGGATTCTGCCGGTTGGCGCGCAGGTAATCGATGTTGCGCGACAGATCGCGCAGCGACAGGTATTCGGGATGCGCCACCGAAGCTTCCAGCACGTCCGGATCGAGTGACGTCTTCCACGGCTGCTGCACGTGCGTGGTGCTTACGGCGCCGGACGGGGAGACGGCCGTGTCGCGGACATCGTGCAGCGTCCACGCCTTGCCTTCCTGGGTCGCCAGCCTGGCGTTGCGGAACGAGGTGAGCTCGCCGGCATCGTTGAAGCCGAATACGCGCACGTCCGCCAGTTCGACTTCGGGCCGGCCATGAACGAGATGCGCCAGCGCCGCCTTGGCGTTGATGATGTCGTTGCCGTCGCGCGCCCACAGGCCGCCGTTCTGGCGCAGGTGCAGCTGGCCCGCGGTGCGCCGCAGCTGGACTTGCTGCGCGCGCTGGTCGCCCGCCGGCGCCGCGGTTTCACCAAGGATGAACACGCCGATCATCAACACGAGCACCAACCCGGTCACCGACAGGCAGATCCTGAGTTTGGACATGCCGGCCGCGCGCAACGCGGTGAGTTCGCCGGTCGCCGCCAATGCGCCCATCCCGACCAGGCTTCCGATCAGGGCGGCGAACACGAACCATTGGTAGGCGCGGCGGGGAATCGTCAGCACGATGTAGGCGACCGCGTTACCGAGCGTGTAGCCGTTGTGGCCGATGTTGCCGATCTGGCCCGCGAACTGGATGAACGCGTCGAGACCGGTCAGCACCAACCAGGTCAGCAGCAGGCCGCCCAGCACCGTGACGGCGATGAGCCAGTCCACGCGCTTGATGCGAACGCGCTGCCAGAAGGCACCGCTCACGAGGCAGCTTCCGCGTCGCGCGGCTTGCGGATCGCGTACTGCCGTGCGAACACCCACGCCGCCCCCACGAACACGGGGACCAACACCCACCACATGCCGATCGGCGCCGCCAGTTTGCCGCTGGCGATGAACGAGCGCGCCAGGGTCATCAGGTTGACGATGATCAGGTAAGCCAGCACCGCAATGAGGATCCGGCCGACCGGTGAAGCGCGAGGCCCCTGGCGCGACATGGGCAGCGCCAGCATCGCCAGCACCAGCGGCCCGAATGGAATCGCGATGCGCCACTGCAGTTCCGCGCGCGCCGACGGGTCGTGGTCTCCGATCAGCGACGCGGTGGTGCGCAGCGATTCCGGATCGTTGTCGCCGCTGTCGTCGGTGGGCTGCGACAGTGCGATGTTGTTGCGCTGGAATTGCATCAGCCGCCAATTGTCCTGATTCAGACGGATGTCGTAGCGATGGCCGTCGTGCAGCGCGATGAAACGGTTGTCTTCCTGGCCCTCGTGGAACAGGTTGCCGTGATCGGCGACGATCACGCTGATGTCGAGCACGCCGTCCTTGCCGGTGCGCTCGCTTTCGACGAACAGTTTGCCCAGCCTGGTGCCGTCCGGACTGACGGTGTTCGCGAACAGGATGCCGCCGCGTCCGGTGAGGCTGGTGAAGCGCCCGGCTTCCAGCCCGGCCGCGATCACCGAGCGATTGGCTTGCTCGACCTCGGCGCTCGACGCGCGCGCGGCCAGCGGCCCCAGCCACAAGGCCACCAGTCCCGCCACGATGCCTGCGCCGACGGCAAAGATCGCGGTGGGTTTCAGCAAGCCTAGCGGCCCGAACCCGGACGCCGACAGCACGTGCATTTCGCTGTCGCGATACATCCGGCCCAACGCCAGCAGCACACCCAGGAACATGCCCATCGGCAGCAACGCCTGCAGCGTGTTGACCAGGTTCAACCCCAACACCGTGAACATCACGCCGCCCGGCAGGCGGCCGGTCGCGACCTTGTTGGCGATGTCCGCGAAGGTGCTGCCCGTGAAGATCACCAGCAGCACCACGATGGCCGCCAGCGCGCCGTACAGGTATTCGCGCAGGATGTAGCGGTCGAGGATGGAAAGACGTGGCATCGGCTAGACTTTGGCGTTTGCGAACGGGAAACCCCGTGAAGACCCGCCGCGAGCCGCCAGGCGCAGCAGGTTATTCAGGGGTTTCACCAGTGTAGTGGCACCTACCCGTTGGCCTGTTTTTCCAGGAGTGTATTGCGATGCTTGAATTCAGCCAGAGTTCCGCCGCCCCCGATGCCGTGGATGGCGGATGCGTGGTGGTGGGCGTGTTCGAGGACGCGAAGTCGCCGGCCGCGGCGGCGGTCGACGCTGCCGGTGGCGGCGTGCTGACGCGGCTCAAGGCCGCGGGCGACTTCATCGGCAAGCTCGGCGCCACGCTGGTGCTGCATGGTTTATCCGGCGTCAAGGCACCCCGTGTCCTGCTGGTGGGACTGGGCCGCAAATCCGCATTCGACGTGCTCGCTTTCCTGCGCGCCTGCAGCGAGGCGGGCAGCGCGCTCAAATCCCTGCCGTTGACCGACGCCACCGTGTACCTGCCGGAGGTCGAAGTCATCGGCCAGGATGCAGACTGGCGCGCGCGTACCTGTGCACTGGCGATTGACCACGCGTGCTTCCGTTACACCGCGACGCTGAAACCCGCCAACGCGGATGCACCGCGCCTGCAAAAACTGGCGCTCGCCGCCGGTGCCGACGTGACGCGGGGTCTTGCGCAGGCGCGCGCCATCGCGCACGGCGTCGCGTTCGCGCGCGAACTCGGTTGCCTGCCACCGAACCTGTGCACGCCCACGCACATCGCGGCGCAGGCCAGGACCCTCGCCGACGGGCACGCCGATTCGGTCACGCTGGAAGTGCTGGAACGCGACGACATGCAGAAGCTCGGTATGGGCGCGCTGCTGGCGGTGTCCTCGGGCTCCGCCGCGCCGCCCAAGCTCATCGTGCTGCAGTACAAGGGTGCGGCCGACGCCAAGCCTTATGCGCTGGTCGGCAAGGGTGTCACCTTCGACGCCGGCGGCCTGAACATCAAGCCGACCGGGTCGATGGAGGAAATGAAGTACGACATGTGCGGTGCGGCCGGCGTGCTCGGTGCGTTCCTCGCGGCGGTCGAGATGGAGCTGCCAATCAACCTCGTGTGCGTGGTGCCCTCGGTCGAAAACGCGGTCGATGGCGCCGGTTATCGTCCCGGCGACGTGCTGCACACCCACGCCGGCATCACGGTGGAAGTGTTGAACACCGACGCGGAGGGCCGTTTGATCCTGTGCGACGCGCTGGCTTACACCTGCAAGCGTTTCGCACCGCAGGCGCTGGTCGATGCCGCGACACTCACGGGCGCGTGCGTGATCGCGCTGGGCACGCATGCCTCCGGCCTGTTCAGTGCGGATGACGAACTCGCCGATGCGCTGCTCGCCGCCGGCAACGCTTCGCTCGATCGTGCGTGGCGGTTGCCGTTGTGGAACGACTACCGCAGCCAGCTTGAATCGGCGTTCGCGGACATTGCCAACATCGGCGGCAAGAGCGCCGGCGCGGTCACCGCCGCGCTGTTCCTGTCGAACTTCACCGAGGGTACGCGTTGGGCGCACCTCGACGTTGCCGGTACCGCGTGGGTCCCGGGACGCAAGGGCTACGCGACCGGCCGCCCGGTGCCGCTGCTCGCGCAGTGGCTGATCGATCGAAGCGCGTAGGAGCGGCGGAAGCCGCGACCACGGAGCTCTTGGCCATGGATGGCGAATTTTCGTTTTGCCGTGATCCCGTTCGGGCCTTCCGGCCCTCCTATCCGGGTGATTTCTCGACCACGGAATCCAGCACTTCGCGCAGCGGGCCGGGCAGCACCGGCTTGCGCAGGCACGCATCCATGCCGGCCGCGCGGGCGCGTTGTTCCTCGTCGCCGTGCGCGCTGGCCGTGAGCGCGATGATCGGCCTGAGGTCGCCGCGCCGGCGCAACATGTCCGCCAGTTCGCAGCCGCCCATGCCTGGCAGGTCGAAGTCGAACACCATGGCGTCGAAGACATCGCCGGCGTCGATTTCCGACAGCGCGGCGAGCGCGTGCGGCGCCAGCATCACGCTGTATCCGAACGTTTCGATCAGGCCCGCGATCGCCTGTCCCGCGATGGGATCGTCCTCGACCAGCAGGACGCGCCGCGCCGGCGATACGGTGGCGGATGGCGTCGCCGCGGGCGCATCCGTGCGGACGCGAGCGGGCGCCGGCCGGGCCAGTGGCGTCACGCCGGCCAGCGGCAGATGCACGGTGAACGTACTGCCGCGGCCGGGCACCGATTGCACGCCGATGCGGCCGCCCATCAGCCCGACCAGCTCGCGGCTGATCGCGAGGCCGAGGCCGCTGCCGCGCTGCAGGCGCCCGTAATCGGCCTGTTCGAAGCGCTGGAAAATGCGCGCGCATTCTTCCGGTGTCATGCCGGGCCCGTTGTCGATCACGCTGTAGGCGACGCCCTCGCCGTCGCGCACGAGTTTCAGGGTGACGCCGCCCTGGGTGGTGAACTTCAGCGCGTTGTGGGTGAGGTTGAACAGGATCTGCTGCACGCGCAGAGCATCGCCGCGCACCGCGCGCGGCACATCCGGCGCCACCACGACATCGATCGCGAGCTGCTTCTGCGCCGCGAGTCCGGCATCCGCCTCCGCGACTTCGCGCAGGACCGCTGCGGGATCGAACGGCGCGAGGTTCAATTCCAGCCGGCCCGCTTCGATGCGCGCCACGTCCAGCGCGTCGTTGACCTGGCGCAACAGCAGCGCGCCGGAGCGCCGGATGGCATCGGCATACTGATGCTGGCGATCGTTGAGCGCAGTCTTCAGCAGCAACTCGGTCATGCCGAGTACGCCGGTGAGCGGTGTGCGGATTTCGTGCGCCATGTTGGCAAGGAAGCGCGACTTGGCCGTGTTGGCCTGCTCGGCGATGTGCTGGCGTTCCTCGCTCAGCGCGAGGCGGTG
>DATFGL010000211.1:0-15691 GCA_035249465.1 Rhodanobacteraceae bacterium
CCCTGCCTGGATTTCGACAAGAACACCCGCGACAGCGGCTCGCTGCACAAGATCAACCTGACCTGGAACATTTCACCGACCGCGATGGTGTACGTCACGCGCTCGGAAGGTTTCCGTCCCGGCGGCGTCAACCGCACCGGCAATACCCCGCCTTACCAACCCGATTTCCTGACCAACGTCGAGCTGGGCTGGAAGACCACCTGGTTCGACAACCGGATGTCGTTCAACGGCGCGCTGTTCCGCGAGAACTGGGACAACTTCCAGTACAACATCCTGGTGCCACCGGGGCTGACGATCATCCGCAACGTGAACTCGGCGCGGATCGATGGACTGGAATCGCAACTGGATTGGCAAGCCACCTACAACCTCAACCTCAGCGCAGGCGTGGGGTTTTACAAGGCACGCTTGAGCTCCAACTATTGCGGGTTCACGGACAGCAACGGCAGTCCGGTGACCAATTGCCCGCCCGGTTCCATCAACCCCCAGACCGGCGCGGTGGTGGACGGGCCGGAGGCCCCGGCCGGCACGCGCCTGCCGATCACGCCTCACTTCAAGGGCAACCTGATCGCGCGTTACGCATTCGACCTCGGTGGCAACGACGCGTATGTCCAGGCAGCCTGGGTGCACGTCGGCCAGCGTACGACCGATTTGCGCCTCGTCCCGCGCAACCTGCTGGGAGACCTGCCGTCCTACAACTCGGTCGATCTTTCCGCCGGCATGCAGAAGAACAACTGGTCGCTGGACGTGTTCGTCCAGAACGCCTTCGACGAACGCGGGGAGCTGTACAAGTACAGCGAGTGCAAGCCGGAAACCTGCGCCGCGCATGGTGTTTCGACGACGTATCCGAATGGGCAGGTGTACACCGGCTTCATCAATCCACGCACGATCGGCATCCGGTTCAGTCAAAACTTCTGAACGAACACGAGTACCTCCCGGTCGACCCGGGAGGTACTTGCCAAGCTTCGACCCTGTCCACGGACGGTCATGTCGATCGCAATGGCCGTTTCGGACCCCATCGCGATCTGCATTTCGGTTGAACGCTTCAAGAAACTGGCGCGCTCGGCGGGATTCGAACCCACGACCCCTGCCTTCGGAGGGCAGTACTCTATCCAGCTGAGCTACGAGCGCGTTGTCGGGCCCGGCACGCGACGTGCGCCGGGCCGGCTAGTATAAACGAGGCGCCGCAACTCACGAGTCGGCATTTTCGGTGCGTTGCGCGCGCCTGCGCCGCATCCGCCACCAGCGCAGCAGGCCGTAGGACAACCGCACCTTTTCCTGTCCGACCGGCAGGTCGGCGCGCGCGAAAATCCACGATGATTTCGAATAGGCGATCTGCTGTTCGGGATACACGCTGCGGTGCCCGATGATCAGGTACGCGGCGACGCAGGCGCCGGCGACGTACAAGGTGGAATCCGCGCCGAACAATTCAATGCCCATCAGGATCGCCGCGATTGGCGCGTTGGATGCCGACGCCACCACCGCGACCAGCCCGACCGCCGCACCCAGGGCCGCGTTCAGTCCAAGGAAATGCGCGAACGCGCCACCGGTGACCGCGCCGATCACGAACTGCGGCGTGACGATGCCGCCGTAAAAACCCGACCCGAGCGTGATCGCGACCAGCAGCGCCTTCCACAGGAAACCGAGATACGGCATGGTATCGCCGTGCAATGCGCGATCCATTAGCGGCAGGCTCAGTCCCAGGTACTGGTTCGGAATCGCGAGGATCAGCAACGCCAGCACCACGCCACCGAGCGTGGGCATCAGCGGTGGCCACAGGTCGTAACGCTGTTTCAACGCTCCGAACAGCTTGCGGGCCTGGCGCAGCAACTCCACGAACAACCACGCCACCGCGCCACACAGTATCCCGATCACCACCGTCTTCAGGAACAGCAATTCGGTGAAGTCGCCGGTGAACGCGATGTGATATTGCGGATACGGCACACCCAGATACCGCGACACCTCGAACGCGGTGACGCCGGCAACGATGCCGGGAAACAGGAAATCGTGCCGGATACGGCCGATCGCCAGCATCTCGACGCCGTAGATCGCCCCCGCGATCGGCGTGCCGAACACGCTGGAGAAGCCCGCGCTGACACCGCACGCCAACAGGCGCTTGCGCATTTCCGGGTTCAAACGCAGCAAGCGTCCGACCGTGGCCGCGAGGCTGGCGCCGATGTGCGAACACGGCCCTTCCTTGCCCGCCGAGCCACCGCAACCCAGCGTGATCAACGCCGCCACCGGTTTGATCCACATCGTGCGGAACGGCAACTTGCCGTGTTGTTCGTTGACCGCGACGATCGCGTTGTCATTGAAGGTACTGCGGCGCAGCTTGTAGCCGTAGTGCAACAGCAACCCATTCGCGAAGCCACCGACCGGCAACAGCGCCATCTGCAGCCACAACGGCGCCGCGTATGCGCGCCCGGCGGTCGCGAACAGCGCGCGCAGGAAAATCGTGCACCCGGCGCCGACCAGCGCGCCGGTGAAGATCGACAGCACCAACCACTGCACCACGGTCGCGAGCATCACCAGCGGTTCTGCAAGGTGGAAGCGCCGCATCGGCCAGCCCGTGAACCGCAGGAAAGACGGCGCGAATTATACCTGCCGTGCATGGGCAGCCCGCCCGAAGCTTGACAGCACAAAGGGGTTCGTTAGACTGACCGGCTCCCTGCGCCGCTGCACGCCATGGTTGCCCTCCGGTGGCCCGGCGCTGCCCGCTGGAGCAAGCGACGCAGCAGGTTTCGGCTAGGTAGCTCAGACGGTTAGAGCGCGGCACTCATAATGCTGAGGTCGGCGGTTCGATTCCGCCCCTAGCCACCATCCCTCCTGGTTCGACGGCGCCTTTGCGTGCACCGGGCGGGCGTGATTGATGGATCGAACCGTGCGGTTCGATGACTCACGCGACCCTTGCCGGCCGTCCTTCCACAGCCCCGGTATTCAGCACCTTCAAGGCGCATCGGGTTTCCGTTTCGCTGCGTCACAGCATTCAGAGTTGTTTTATAAGCAATTGATATTTATATATTTGTATGAATAAATCATAAATTCATGGAGGATATTGTTGCACTGCACAATAGAACGCGCTAGAGTGGGCGCCAGTTCAACCCACCCCTGCAAAGAGGGACACACCATGTACAGCCAATTCCAGAAGCAGTCGCTCGATCTCGGCAAGCAGTTCGCCGAGCAGGCCTACAAGGCGCAGGTCGCTGCGCTGAAGGGCATTTCCGAAATCCAGGGCCTGCAGGTCAAGGCACTGGAATCGCAGGCCAAGTCGAACCTCGCGTTCGTCGCCGATTCGTTGGAAGCGCGCGAGATCCAGGACGTCACCGCGCTGTGGCCGAAGGGTCTCGACTTCGCGCGCAACAGCGCGGAAGCCGCCTACGCCGCCGGCCAGGAAATCCTGGGCGTGGCGCAGAAGGCCGCCGAGCAGTTCGGCGACCTGACCCGCAACAGCCTGAAGGCGGCCAACGAAGCCGCCGCCGCGCCCGCCAAGAAGGTGCGCTGATCCCGCGAAGGATCGCAGAAAGTACGCGCGGCAGAGATCCCCCTCCCTCCGCCAGCGCGACTCCGGCCGGACGGCGCAAGCCGTCCGGTTTTTTTGTGCGCGGACAAACAGGCCGGCGGAATGACAACCCGCGACGACGGCGCCGGGCTCACAGCGATCAACGCAGCCCTGCGATGACCCACTTCCGCGACTTCCCGGCATGCGGCGCACCGGAGGTGTGGCATGTATCACGGTGGTGCGTCCGGCCGCTCGATGTCTTCGGTACGGAGGCATGCGTCGCGCGGATGCGCGCAACAACCTCGTGCATGAATGCAACCATGATCGTCAACCTCGGCACTTGAACGACGCTCATGCTACGCAGCTCGCATACCGCGATCTAGCGATGTTTTTGCAACTTGAGGTTGATCAGAATTCAAGTCTGGCGAAGGTTCACGCGCGTCGTACAACCGCACGACCGGCCAACGCCTCGACGGGTGGGTTGGCCGGTCCCACCATGCTGGTCAGAACCGCCCGGCCTGGTAATCCTGCATCGCCTGCACGATCTGCTCGGGCGTGTTCATCACGAACGGACCGTAGCGCGCGACGGACTCATTGAGCGGCCGGCCCGCGACCAGCAACACGCGCGCGGCCTTCGCACCGGCGGCAACCGCCAGGTCGACCGCGTCGCCCTTCGACAGCACGCCGAGTTCGCGCAAGCCCAGCGTTTCCGCACCGACCTGCACCGCGTCGCCTTCGAACACGTACGCGAATGCGCTGTGGTCTTCCGGCAGTGGCACCGACAGCTTCGTCCCGGGCTCCAAGGCGATGTCGAGGTACACCGGCGCGATCGCGATGCCGTCCACCGGCCCGCGCGCGCCAAACATCTCGCCCGCGATGACGCGCACCTTCACCCCAGGCGCGGGTTCGGCAGTCGGAATCTTGCCCGGCGCGATATCCTGATAACGCGGCTGCGTCATCTTGTCTTTCGCAGCCAGGTTCACCCACAGCTGGAAACCGCGCATCAGGCCGTGTTCCTGCTCGGGCATTTCCGAGTGGACGATGCCACGGCCCGCGGTCATCCATTGCACGCTGCCCGACTCCAGCAGGCCGGAATTGCCGTGGTTGTCGCGGTGGCGCATCCGCCCGTCCAGCATGTAGGTGACGGTTTCGAAGCCGCGGTGCGGGTGATCAGGGAAGCCTGCGATGTAATCGGTAGCCGAATCCGAACCGAACTCGTCCAGCAGCAGGAACGGGTCCAGCGAATCCAGCATCGGCTGGCCGATCACGCGGGTCAGCTTGACGCCGGCACCGTCGCTGGTCGGGATGCCGCGTACGCGGCGGGTGATGACACGGGAAGTCACGGAACACCTCCTGGGCGAGCTGTTGTGAAAGGTCAGACCATGGATGGCCGTTCTGGTGCATGCGGCCGCTTTGACTTTTCGGATCGCTGGCGCGATTCGGGAAGCCGCGATCACGGACGATCGCAAAAACCAGATGCCCACCAAGATGCGCCTTTTCGCCGGCAAAACCAATGCCCGCGAAATGAACGCAGTGTTCACCGGACGCGACGCGTGGAACGGCCAAGGATGGCCGCGCCTTGGGGAGCGAGGAAGTCGAAGCGCCATACGATTCGGAATTCCGGCGTTTCGACTCCGCGAAGCTGCGCTTCGCGCAGCCTGTCCCGAGCGCAGTCGAAGGGCTCGACACGAACGGCTTCGTTATTTATGGACAAGTTCCAGACCGACGGGACTGCCGGTTTGAGCGTCCCCGGATCGAGTGCGGGGCAGGCTCCGGCAGCCCGAAGGGCGAGCCACATTGAGGTGGCGAGCAGCACAGCAGGTTATTCGAAGACCCTCAATGCACCCAGCGGCCACCACGTCGTGCCGGCGCACTTGCAAATGCACTGGATGAAGCCCCACCGCCAGCGGTGCGTTCGCGCTCCGTGGGCGGACGCACGCGCCAGTAATGCGCGACGGCTTCCACCGCATCCGGGATCTGCGCAAGGCAGGCTTCGTATTCGTTGTCATCGAGCTTCGCGATCGGCACGTCGGCAGCCAGCACGCCTTCATCCACCGCCAGCGCCATGATCGGACTGAGCATTTCCATCAGCTCGCCATCTTCGGCCAAGCGCGATTCCCAGATCGACGCACGCAGGTCGATGCCGCGGCTGAAGCCCTCGCACCAGCCGGCCGCACTCAGGTCGCTGTGCGCGGCCTGTTCCGGCTCGACCTCGCCGAGCACAGGCTCGTACACCTCGCCTTCCAGTTCGGCGGGAATCGAATCGTTGAGCTTGGCCAGCAGGCCGAGCACCGCCGCGCCCTGTTCCGGATCCTCGAACGGTGCATGCAGGATTTCAGGCAACCATTCTTCCGGCAGCGCCGGATCGGGGCCGATCGCGAGCGCGGTCAGCATGCCGTGCACGCCGTCCAGCAGCATGGTCTCATCGGAATCCTGCGCGTGGCCGCGCAGGTAACGGTCGAGCACTTCAAGCTCGACGTCGTCGATGATTTCGCGGATGGCGGGTATTTCGTCCATGCCCGAATAATCGGGGCGCGCCGCCCAGTTCGCAAGCACAACACGCAGCATGTCTTGGCCCCCTTGAGTCAAGGGAGCGGTCGAGCCGCTGTGGCGGGGCGGCTCGACGGGGTTTGTGGAGGAGACCGCCACTCCAGGGAGCAGCGGTGAAGTGCGTCAAGCAGGACCACCCGCGTCAAGTTCGAGAACCACTGGAGCATGATCGGACGGACGCTCCCAGGTGCGCGGTGTGCGATCGATCGACGCGGACAGCAGTTGCGCTCGCAGGGGCTCACTGGCAAGGATCAGGTCGATGCGCAGACCGAGATTGCGGCGGAACGCGGCTTGCCGGTAATCCCACCAGCTGAAATGCCCGGCATCTTCGACGAAGGCACGAAACGAATCGACGAACCCGAGATCGAGAATGCCCCGGAGCGCCGCACGTTCGAGTTCGGAACACAGCACCTGTCCGCGCCACGCTTCCGGATCGTGCACGTCGCGATCGTCAGGTGCAATGTTGAAATCGCCCAGCACGACCACCCTGCCGTGGCGTTGCAATTCCGCGCGCAGGTGATCGGTGACGGCGGCCAGCCACTTCAGCTTCCATTCGTACTTTTCGCTGCCGACGCTCTGGCCGTTCACGACGTAGAGATCGATGATGCGCACGCCGCCGACCGTCGCCGCGAGCACGCGACGATGCGGATCCTCGAATCCGTCCACGCCGGCCGCAACATCCTGCAACGGTTCGCGCGACAGGATCGCCACGCCGTTGTAGGTCTTCTGGCCGGAGTACGCGACGTGGTAGCCGAGCGCTTCGATGGCTTCGCGCGGGAACTTGTCGTCCTCGGTTTTGGTTTCCTGCAGCGCCAGCACGTCCGGCTGCGCTTCGCGGCACCACTGTTCGAGGTGCGGCAGCCGCACCTTCAGCGAGTTGACGTTCCACGAGGCGATGCGCATTGGCGCATTGTAAACAGTCTTGTGCGACCCAGGCCGATGGTTTCGACCGTGAGAAGTTGCACCCATGCTCGCCACCGGCCCCTTGCCGCCGGCCCTCGACGACGAACGCGGCACCGTGTTGCCGCAGGCGGCGATCGGTCTCGACTACGGCCTCTCCGACGCGCTGGTGATGGAACCGGCGTTGCGCGGGCGCATCCACGTGGAGGACGAGGAGGTTTTCACGTCCGGAACGTCCACCGACGACGGGGTGCTCAATGACGCGTTGCGCACGATCGCCGCGACACCCGGCAAGAATCTTTCGCATGGGGTTCGGCATCTTTCGCGCGATCTCGGCGGGCCGCACCAGCGCCTGCTGGATCGGCCGGTCGCACGCGGCACGCTGGAGAAACGCGAAAAGCGCGTGCTGCTGCTGTTCCACCAGAACGCATACCCCGAGCGCGACATCCGTACGCGCGTGGAGGTTCAGCCGCGCGCGTAGCGCCGCTGCAGGAACGCGTGGAACGCGCGCAGCGATTGCGCGTCGCCGCCACGCGGACGGCCGGGGCGTTCGCCGTCGTTCCAGGCGTACACATCCACGTGCAGCCACGGCACGCTGGCCGGCACGAAGTGCTGCAGGTACAGCGCGGCCGTGATCGCGCCGGCATGGCGCGAAGCACCGGTGTTGCAGGTATCGGCGATCGACGACACCAGCATCGCGCGATACGGCTGCCACAGCGGCAGCCGCCACACGGGATCGTGTTGCGCATCCGCCGCCGCGAGCAGCTCGCCGGCGACATCGTCGCGGTTGGCGAACACGGCCGGCAGATCCGGACCGAGCGCGACGCGCGCGGCGCCTGTCAGAGTGGCGAAATCGATCAACAGGTCGGGCTTGTCCTCGACCGCCAGCGCCAACGCATCGCACAGGATCAGGCGGCCCTCGGCGTCGGTGTTGTCCACTTCCACGGTGATGCCGGCGCGGGTGCGGATCACGTCGCCCGGCCGCATCGCATCGCCGCCCACCGCGTTGTCCACGGTCGGGATCACCAGCAGCAACCGCACGGGCAGGTTCGACGCCATCACCAGTTGTGCCAGCGCCAGCGCGTGCGCCGCGCCGCCCATGTCCTTCTTCATCCAGCGCATGCCGTCGTGGGTCTTGAGATCGAGTCCGCCGGTATCGAAACACACGCCCTTGCCGACCAGCGCCAGCAGCGGATGTTTCGGATCACCCCAACGCATCTCGATCACGCGCGGCGCGCGCGCACTGGCGCGGCCGACCGCATGCACGGTGGGGAACCCCGCTTTCAGCAAACCCTCGCCACTCCACTCACGACACTTGGCGCCGTGGCGATCGGCGATCTCGCGCACCGCCGAGCACACCTCCGCGGGTCCCAGATCCTGCGCTGACGTATTGACCAGATCGCGCACGCGCGTGATGGCGTCGACCGTCGGCTCGACGTCGTCCAGCACCCTGCGCGGCAGCAACAACCGCGCCGGTTCGGTGCGCGGCTTGCGGTACTTCGTGAAACGGTAGCTGCCGAGTGCCCACCCAAGCGCGGCGGCTTGCGGCGCGAGTGCATCGCCGTCCAGGCGATAGTCGTTGGCGGGCAGACGGTACGGCAAGCCACCCAGGGCGAACGGCGGCGATGATCCGTCGATGCCGCAAACCACGCGCGCGGTACCGCCCTGCGCATCCGGCAGCAGGCAGAACCCACCGGCCTGGCCTTCGAAGCCGCTGGACTGCGCCCAGCGCTGCTGGCGTGCACCGAGCGTCTTCGCCAGGCCCGGCCATGCGCCGCGCGTGACCGGCGTCAGCGGGATGGCGCGGCGCCCGCGCCGATCCGCGCTCAAACCCAGCATGGCCGGTTCTCCGTTCTCAAAACGATCGCATCACTGCGCGCCGACTTTCAGGACCTGCCCGACCTTGAGCATGTCGCCGTGCAGGCCGTTCCACTTGCGCAAGTCATCGACGCTGACCGAATGTTTCCGGGCGATCTTCGACAGCGTGTCGCCGCTGACCACGGTGTAATCAGCCGCCCGCGATGCCGGCGTCGACGAGGCAGCCTGCGGCGAGGGATCCACGCCCGCAGCCTGCGCGGCAGCGATGCGTTCCCGGTTGGCCGCGGCGACCTGGTCGGCGGCGGCCTGCTGCAGGCGCATCGCGTGCTCCAGGTCGGCCGATTGGCTGGACAGGCGCGCGAACTCGTTGCCGGGTGCGTACTCGGCGGGCAGGCCCTCGGCGACCATGCGCGCGCCGAGCAGATTGATGCGGTCCTTCTCGCTCCTGGCATTCAGCACCACGGCTTGCGCATAGGGCAGCAGGTCATGGCTGCGCAGCACCTCACCCGCCTTGTCGCCGCCCAGGAACGTCAGGAACTTCTGGATGGTGGCGAGCTTGGGGCTGTCGGCCTTGTAGGCCAGGTAAATCGTGAGCGGCAGCGGATACGTCGCGTTCTCCAGCGTGGCGAGGCTGGGCGTGACGCCTTCGATCGGAATGATCTTGATGCCCTTCTCGCGGCGTGCATGCACCAGCGTCGACAGCGCCAGCGCCTTGGTGTCCAGCGCCACTTCCGATTGCAGCGAATCGATGTTGATGAACAGGCGCGGCACCGCGACCGGATTGTCACCGTTGCCGAACATCAGGCGGCGGAAACTGAATTGCACGCCGTCCAGCGGCGACGCGATGCCGTCGAGGTCGATCTTCTGGTCGGAACCGCCCACCTGCGACCAGTTGGTGATCTTGCCGTAGTAGATGTCGTGCACCTGTTTCAGCGTGAGGTTGTTCACCGGATTGGCGGTGTTGGTGATCAACACCAGCGCGTCCCACGCCACCGGCGCGAAGGTGAGCCCCGCTTCCTGGGTGCGTTTGAAATACGCGGGCCGCGCGCTGGCGGCAATATCGACGCTGCCGGACAACGCCTGGTCGATGCCGTCCACGGTGTTGAACGGCGTGACTTCCAGATGCCCGTCGCCGGTATCGGCGAACGCGCTCGCGACCGCATCGACGAGGCCCTCGGTACTGACCTGGTCGCCGCGCACGATCAACGCAGGGCCCGAAACCTTTTGCCGCGTTTCGTGATGGCGCCTGGAGTGTTTGGCGGGGGCCGCGGTGGCGGCAAGGGCGAAGGCGAGGGAGAAGGACGCAGCGAGCAGGCTCAACGAACGTGCTGACATGAACGGGTTACCGAGTGACTGTGTGGAGGGAAGAGACCGGGCGATTATGGCGGAATCGATTGCATTTGCGGCAATGCCGTTCAGCTTCCCGCGCGGCGTTTCGCTGATGCCGCTCACGTTTCGATGAAAAGAACCGGGTCCTGTGATGCATCGTCAGAACTGAAGCGCCGCTGCCGAACGCCGGGGCGTGGGACGCCACTGGCGTCTCACGCAAACCCGCCTCACCCGCCAATCTGTATTTGCACCAGTTGCCCATCGCGCACCAGCGACAGCAGCAACAGGCGTGGATGCTGCGCGAACATGCGTCGCAGTTGCGCAAGGTTGGGCGTCGCCACGTTGTTGACGCCGACCAGCACGTCGCCGCTGGCCAGCCCGTTGCGCGCGGCGCGGCTGCCGGGCGCCACGTTGGATACGCTCACGCCTTCGACGCCATCGTCGCCGGGGGGCGCATCGCTGAAGCTTGCGCCGGCGAGCCGCGGATCCAGCGAGGCGCCGTCGGCCTGTCCACTGAGAGCGGTGAGCTTCGCGTCGATCGTGAGCGACTTGCCGCCACGATCGATGCCCAGCGCCAGCGTGCTGCCGACCGGCGCCAGGCCTTGCGCGTTGCGCAGGTCCTGCGCATCGGTGACGGGCTTGCCGTTCACGCGGATGACGAGATCGCCCGGCTTCAGCCCGGCTTTCGCCGCCGGCGAGTCGGGCATCACGTTGGTGATCAGCGCGCCGTTCGAAGCCTTGATGCCGAGCGCGGCGGCCACGCGCGGATTCAGGTCCTGCGCGTCCACCCCGAGCGTGCCGCGCTCCACCTTGCCGTGCGCGATCAGCTGCTTCATCACCTCGGCGGCAAGGTCGGTCGGGATCGCGAAACCCAGCCCCGCGCTCGCGCCGGAGGGCGAATAGATCATCGAATTGATGCCGACCAGTTCGCCGTCGAGATTCACCAGTGCACCGCCCGAATTGCCCGGATTGATCGAAGCGTCGGTCTGGATGTAGTTCTGCACCCCGCTGCGGCGCAGGTCCTGGCGCTGCAGCCCGGAGACGATGCCGGACGTCGCCGACTGGCCAAGGCCGAACGGGTCGCCCACCGCGACCACGAAATCACCGACGCGCAACTTCGAGGAATCCGCCAGCGGCAACGCCACCAGGTTCGGCGCGTGGATCTGGATCACCGCGAGATCGGTCTGCGCATCGGCGCCGATCACCTTCGCGGTGTACGACTTGCCGTCGGTGAGCGTGACCTTGATGTCGTCCGCGCCCGCGATCACGTGGTTGTTGGTGAGGATGTAACCATCCTTCGCGTTGACGATCACGCCCGAGCCCAGCGATTGCTGCACCAGTTCGCGCGAAGGGGGCACCGCCGGCAGGCCGAAGAACTGGCGCATGATCGGATCGCTGAAGAACGGATTGACCGCGACGCGTCGATGGCTGGTCGAGGAGATGTTCACGACCGCGGGTGACACCTTGGCCAGCATCGGCGCCAGCGAAGGCAGCGCCTGTCCGTTCACCGCGACCGGAAGCGTGCCGGCCGCGACCGGCAGCGCGCAAGCCAGCGCCAGTGCGGCGGCCATCAGGCGGGCAAGTCGGGGGCGGGATGTGGACGGCATGACAGCTCCTTTTCGATGCTGGAACCGGGCCATTATCGACAAGCCGCCGGGGTGATGTCACCCGTGCGGTGCCGCGCTGCCGCGCCGCGAAATTTTTTTGCTTCGCCCCCTTTACAGCCCCGGCCGGTCAGCGTAGGGTTGAGCCTCGCTCGTGATCACAACATCTTGTGCTTTGGGCAGCGGCGAAGCCCAATAGTTTGGCTTCAATACAGTCTCGGGCAAGGGGGCGAAGATGCTGATCTGGCGATTGGACGAGGCGTACGGCCTGCATCGGAAACGGGTGCGGCGGCGCTTCATTGGTTGACACGGACCCCGCGGCGCCGCAAGGCGCGACGCGCGGCGAGGTCGTCGGCATCCGGGCATCGAAAACAAGAACCCGGAACGGACACGGAGGATACGAACAAGATGGGTACGGCGCGGGTACGAGAGATTGCGCGGGCGGTAACGGAAGTTCCCCTGCAACCGGCATCCCTGGACATCTGGGACAAGAAATACCGGCTGAAGACCAAGCAGGGCGAACCGGTCGACGCGACCGTGGACGACACCTGGTCGCGGGTCGCGCGTGCGCTGGCCGACGTGGAAACCACGCCCGCGCTGCGCGAGCATTGGCACGAACGCTTCCTGTGGGCGTTGCGCCACGGCGCGATCCCGGCCGGCCGCATCACCTCCAACGCGGGCGCGCGCGAACACAAGCCCGCCACGTCCACCATCAATTGCACCGTGTCGGGCACCGTCACCGATTCGATGGACGACATCCTGGAAAAAGTCCACGAGGCCGGGCTCACCCTGAAAGCCGGCTGCGGCATCGGCTACGAGTTCTCGACACTGCGCCCGCGCAACGCGTATGTATCCGGCGCCGGCGCGTACACCTCGGGCCCGCTGTCGTTCATGGATATCTACGACAAGATGTGCTTCACCGTGTCGTCGGCCGGCGGCCGCCGCGGCGCGCAGATGGGCACGTTCGACGTGTCGCATCCGGACGTGAAGGAATTCATCCGGGCCAAGCGCGAGGACGGGCGGCTGCGCCAGTTCAACCTCAGCCTGCTGGTCACCGACGGCTTCATGCAGGCTGTCGAAACCGATGCCGACTGGCCGCTGGTGTTCCCGGTGCACGTCAAGGAAAAGGACGAAGTCGATCTCGCGGATGAAACACAGGTCGTCTGGCGCGAATGGCCCAGCCACGAGAACTACATCGTCCGCGACGACGGCCTGGTGGCCTGCAAGATCTACGGGCACGTCCGCGCGCGGCACCTGTGGGACATGATCATGGTCTCGACGTACGACTACGCCGAGCCCGGTTTCATCCTGATCGACCGCGTCAACGAGATGAACAACAACTGGTGGTGCGAGCACATCCGCGCGACCAACCCTTGCGGCGAACAGCCACTTCCGCCGTACGGTTCCTGCCTGCTGGGCTCGGTGAACCTGACGCGTTTCGTGCGCGATCCGTTCGGGCCGAAGGCGCACTTCGACGTGGACGAATACCGCGAAGTGGTGAAGGTATTCACCCGCATGCTCGACAACGTGGTCGAGGTGAACGGCCTGCCGCTGGCCAAGCAACGCGACGAGATCATGTCCAAGCGGCGCCACGGCATGGGCTTCCTGGGCCTGGGGAGCACGCTGGCGATGCTGAAGCTGCGTTACGGCTCGGACGAAGCGGTCAAGTTCACCGAGGACGTCTCGCGCGAAATGGCGCTGGCCGGCTGGGAAGTGGCGCTGGAATTGGCGCAGGAAAAGGGCCCCGCGCCGATCCTGACCAGGGACTACACCGTCACCGGCGACATGCTGCGCAAGCGCCCGGAAATGGCGCGCGACGGTTACAAGGCCGGCGACACGATCCCGGGCCGCGTGCTGCACGCGAAGTATTCGCGCTACATGCAGCGCGTCGCCGAAGTCGCGCCGGAACTGGTCGCGCAACTGGCCGAAACCGGTGCGCGCTTCACCCACCACACCTCGATCGCACCCACCGGCACGATTTCGCTGTCGCTGGCCAACAACGCGTCGAACGGCATCGAGCCGTCGTTCGCGCACAGCTATTCGCGCAACGTGATCCGGCCCGGCCGCAAGACCAAGGAAAAGGTCGAGGTGCTGAGCTACGAGCTGCTGGCCTACCGCGCCTTCATCAACGCCGACGCCAAGCCCGGCTCCGACGAGCCCAGCGAAAAGCTGCCGGATTACTTCACCGCCGCCGACGACATCAGCCCGATGCAGCACGTGGACATGCAGGCCGCGGCGCAGAAATGGGTGGATTCGTCGATCTCCAAGACCGCCAACGTGCCCACGGATTATCCGTACGGGGAGTTCAAGGACATCTACTTCCACGCCTACAAGAAAGGCCTGAAGGGCTGCACCACGTTCCGCTTCAACCCGGCCGCCTTCCAGGGTGTGCTGGTGAAGGAAGCCGACCTCGCCAACACCACCTACCGCTTCGAGCTGGAAGACGGCAGCGTGGTCGAGGTGAAGGGCAACGAGGAAGTCGAGTACGACGGCGAAACCCACACCGCCGCCAACCTCTTCGATGCATTGAAAGAGGGCTACTACGGCAAGTTTTGATCAGGGATCGATCGCACGAATCACGCAACGAATGCGCGCACGCGCTTTCATTGTGTGAGAATGCGTCCACGGCAACGCGCGTTGCCGTTCTTGAAGTGCAACCAGTGGTCCACTGTCAACGATCCATCCGGAGGAGCATCCGATGAGCAACGAAACAACGTTCCCGTGGAGCATCACCGAAGAACCCGCGGCAGCGCCTGCCGCACCGGCCCCGGCCGCTGCCAAACCGGCTGCCAGGAAGCCGGCGAAGAAAAAGAAGGCCGCCAAGAAACCGGCGGCGAAGAAAGCGGCCAGGAAGGCCGCGAAGAAACCCGCCAGGAAAGCTGCGAAGAAAGCCGCAAAGAAAGGCGGCACCAGGAAGGCCGCCAAGAAAGGCGCACGCAAGGCGGTCAAGAAAGGTGCCCGCAAGGCTGCCAGGAAGACCACGCGCAAGGCGGTCAAGAAGGGCGCCCGCAAGGCCGTGAAGAAAGGCGGCGCCAAGAAGAAAACTGCCAGGAAGCCCGCGAAGAAGGCCGCCAAGAAAGGCGCCCGTCGCAAGAAAAAGTAATCACGTCGCACCCGAGACGCCGGCCCCAGCCGGGCCGGCGTCGTTTTTTTGAACGGGCTTTTCGAACCCGGCCCAGGAATGCACAGCATGACCACCCGCATCAACAAGAAGATCAAGGGCTACCAGGTCCTCGGCAACGACACGAAAGCTGCGCGGGAAACGCCAGCCGCCACCACGCAGGCCGAAGCGCCCGAGGTGAGCGAGTTCAAGGTCATCCAGATGCACGAGAAGCTCGAGCGTCCGGAAATCCTGATCGGGTGTACCTACAAGATCAAATCACCGCTGTTCGAGCACGCGCTGTACGTCACCATCAACGACATCGTGCTGAACGCCGGCACCGAATACGAAATGCGCCGCCCCTTCGAGATCTTCATCAACTCGAAGAACATGGACCACTTCCAGTGGATCGTGGCGCTCACCCGCATCATGTCCGCCGTGTTTCGCAAGGGCGGCGACGTCACCTTCCTCGTGGAAGAACTGAAGGCCGTGTTCGATCCGCGCGGCGGCTACTTCAAGGCCGGCGGCGTGTACATGCCCTCGATCGTGGCCGAACTCGGCAACATCATCGAGACACACCTGACGATGATCGGCCTGCTCAAGGGCGCCGAACTTTCCGACGCGCAGAAGGCGCTGATCGCCGAAAAGCGCGCCGCCTACGAGCGCAAGGGCGCAAAAAAAAACTCTGAAGTAAGCACCGCCGGCGAAATGGGCGGCGCGATGGTCGGTGAAGAGGCCGAAAACTACGCGGCACCCCAACCCTCGTCATCCCGGCGCAGGCCGGGATCCAGCGAATCCGGCGACGCAGCCGAAGCGTCCGGCGATGCCGGCGTCTTTCCGCCCGGCGCGATGATGTGCGGCAAGTGCAACACCCAGGCGCTGGTGCTGCTGGAC
>DATFGL010000212.1:0-2412 GCA_035249465.1 Rhodanobacteraceae bacterium
GAAAACCGCCTTCGAACTGCATCAGGCGTGGCCGGAAGCGGAGTTCCACATCGTGCTGGCGGGGCACTCTGCATCCGATCCGGCGATCGTGGACAAACTGGTCGAGGCGACCGACCGCTTTGCCGATCGATTCGACTGATCGCAGGCAAGAACCGGATGGCGGTACTCGTCATGCGCCGGAAGATTGCGCTCTCACCAACCCGGAGCGAAACATGCTGACCTTGTTCGACTACCTGCCCTCTGAAAATGCCTGGAAGGTGCGTTTGCTGCTCAACCACCTCGAGCGACCGTACCGCACCGAGATCGTGAGCATTTTCGAGGGCGCGGGGCGCAGCGATGAATACCTCGCGATCAGTCCCACCGGCACGGTGCCCGCGATCCGGCTGGACGATGGCCGTACGTTGGCGGAATCCAATGCGATCCTCGCCTACCTCGCCGACGGAACGCCGTACCTGCCGGGCGACCCGTTCGAACGCGCCAAGGTGCAGCAGTGGCTGCACTTCGAGCAGGAACGCGTGGAGTCGGTGATCGGTTCGCTACGCTACTGGAAGCTCACCGGCAAACTCGCCCGGCGTCCACCGGCGCTGGTGGAACTCAAGCGCAACGCTGCGTTGCGCACGCTCGCGATCCTGGAACGCGAATTGTCCACGCGCTCGTTCCTCGCCAACGATCGCTACAGCATCGCCGACATGTCGGTGTTCGCGTACGGCAGCCGCGCGGAAGAGGCCGGCATTGCGCTGGCACCGTATCCGCACTTCCGCGCCTGGATCGCACGGGTGCAAACGCAACCCGGATTCCTCGCGACGATGCACCCGTACAGCGAGGATCCGCACACCGTCGACGAGTTGCCTTGACGCTGCACCTCGTCAAACGGCACGCAGCTCTTCGGTGACCGTGCCCCACTGCGCGACTTCGGCGTCGTGCGCGGCATCGCGCCAGGTTTCCGCCAACGCCGCGCGATACCAATCCTGCATCGAGGGCAGTGCCAGCAGGCGTTGCGCATAGGCATTCGCGGCAGCATCGAGCGGCGGTGCGTAGGTCTGGATGCGGAATGCGACCGGCGCATAGAACGCGTCGGCCGCGCTGAAGGCATTACCCGCGAGGAAGGGACCGCCGAAGCGCTGCAGGCCGTCATTCCACAACGCATTCAGGCGTGCGAGGTCGCTCTGCAACGCGTTGTCGACACGACGCAACTTGACCCGGATGCCGCAGTTCATGCCGCACTGCGTGCGCAGCGCGGTGAAGCCCGAATGCATTTCCGCGGCGGCGCAGCGCGCGAAAACACGCGCGGCCTTGTCGGCCGGCCACACCTCTGGATGCGCCTCGGCGACGTATTCGGTGATCGCCAGCGAATCCCACACGGTGACGGCACCGTCCACGAGGCACGGCACCTTGCCGCTGGGCGAGAAGCCCGTGAACGCGCCGCCGTGGAACGGCATCATTTTTTCCTCGAACGGAACCCCGAGTTCGCGCAACAGCACCCACGGGCGCAACGACCACGACGAATAATTCTTGTTGGCGATGTACAGGGTCGGCATGCCACGATCTCCGCGCGAGTGAACCACGGATTCTACGCGGCGCGTGTTGCAAACGCCTGCACGACTTTGTGCAGGGGCGCATGTCGCAGGGCGCTGGCATACTCGGGATTTACTTTTCGACAGGAGCGCCCATGCGCCTGCTATCCACCCTCGCCCTAGGCGCTTTCGTGCTGCCGGTTGCCGCGCAGGCCGCCGACCCGCATTCTTGGGCGCAGCCGCAGAATGTCGTCATCAACCACATCGACCTGAACCTCAAGGTCGATTTTCCGCACAGGCAACTGGACGGCATCGCCACGCTGACGCTGGACTGGAAAAACCCGTCGGCGCAGCACCTGGTGCTGGACACTGAAAACCTGAAGATCGCATCGATCGAAGCGGTGGATGGCAAGGGTCATGCCAGCGCGCTGAAGTACGAATTGGCCACGCCGGTACCGAACATGGGCTCGAAGCTCACCATCGCCGCGCCGAAGCATCCGCACGCCGTGCGCATCGCCTACACCACGTCGCCCGACGCCAGCGGCCTGCAGTGGCTGACCGCCGCGCAAACCGCCGACAAGAAGCTGCCGTTCCTGTTCTCGCAATCGGAAGCGACCCACGCCCGTTCGTGGATCCCGCTGCAGGACTCGCCCGCGATCCGCTTCACCTACAAGGCGCACGTCACCGCGCCGAAGGACGTGCGCGTGGTGATGAGCGCGCCGAACGATCCCAAGCATGCGCTGGACGGTTCGTTCGACTTCGAGCAGACGCATCCGATTCCGTCGTACCTGATGGCGATCGCGGCAGGCGATCTCGATGTGCGCGAAACCGGGCCGCGCAGCGCGGTGTATGCCGAACCGTCGGTGGTCGCGAAAGCCGCGCACGAATTCGAAGACAC
>DATFGL010000213.1:0-11069 GCA_035249465.1 Rhodanobacteraceae bacterium
GCGGCCGGTGCGGCCGAGGCCTGCGCCTCTTCCGGCATCACTTCAGAAGCTTGCATGCCCTTGGGGCCCTGCACGATCTCGAACCTGACGCGCTGGCCTTCCTTGAGGCTGCGGAACCCCTGCGCCTTGATCGCGGAAAAATGCACGAACACGTCGGCGCCACCGCCATCGGGTGTAATGAACCCGAAACCCTTGGCATCGTTGAACCACTTCACCGTACCCACTGCCATTTCCGGAACCCCTTTTCGCAACGATTCGTTTCGCGGCTTGTACCTGCCGCGGGGTTGAGTATCAGCCGGGTTTTTGCCACGCGCAAGCGTCATTTCGTGATCCAGGGCCTATAAACGCAATGCCACATGACCGCGCCGTCGGCCGTTTGCCCACAGGGCAAGGAAGAGTGAGGAAGATGTATGTCGATACATCGACGAGCGATGACGCAGCCATGCGGGCAAACAGCCCCGGCCCGAAGGGTTGTCCCGCAGCGGCCACCATACGGCAGTGCGCGCCTTGGCCATGGAACCACCATGGCACTGCGGCACGCACCTTGTCTGACAACCGCTGCGGAAGCAACGCGGTTCACTTGGTATTGCGTTTACAGGCGCTGGATCGCTCAAACCGCGAGAAGGGCACGCACGATCGCCGGGACCTGCCCGGTCGCCGCCGCAAGATGGGCGTGGATCTCTTCGAGACTGATCGGCGCGTCCGGATCAGGACCGCAACCCGCCGCCCAGTTGGCAACGACGGCGATGCAGGCATAGTCCTGGCCGCGCTCGCGCGCCAAGGCGGCTTCCGGCATACCGGTCATGCCGACCAGGTCGCAGCCGTCGCGGCGCATGCGCGCGATTTCTGCGCGGGTTTCCAGACGCGGCCCCTGCGTGGCGCCGTAACAACCGCCGACGACCAAGGCAATGTCCGCGCGATGCGCGGCTTCCAGCAGGCCGCGCCGCAGTGATTCCGTGTAGGGCTCACCGAATTCGGCATGCAGGACCGCTTCGCCTTCGGCATCGCAGAAACTCGAGATGCGGCCCGTGGTGTAGTCGATCAACTGGTCCGGAATCGCCAGCACCCGCGGCCCCATGTCCTCGCGGATGCCACCCACCGCGTTCACGCCGATCACGCGCCGCACGCCGAGTTCGTGCAACGCGTCGATGTTGGCACGGTAGTTGATGCGGTGCGGTGCGAGGGTGTGACCTTCGCCGTGGCGCGCAAGAAATGCGACGCGCCGGCCCTCCACTTCGCCCACCACGATCGCCGAGGACGGCTTGCCCCAACGGGTTGAAACCCATTGGCGCTGCGCGTGCCGCAACCCCGGAAACGCATAGACGCCGGTACCGCCGATGACCGCCAGATCGATGGCCGCGGGGTTCATGCCTCGCCCTCCGGCAACGCGTAGATGGCCGGCAGGTTGCGCCCCTGCCCGAAATAATCGAGCCCGTAGCCAAACACGTAGCGGTCGGGCACTTCCACGCCGACGAAATCCGCTTGCAACCCCGCCACGCGGCGATCATGACGTTTCTCGCACAGCACCGCGATCAGCACGCGCTTCGCGCCTTCCGCGGCGCAGTAGTCCCGCAAGGCGGCCAAGGTGTAACCCTCGTCCAGGATGTCGTCGGCGAGGACCACCGTGCGTCCGGCAAGCCGCGCCCGCGGACGGCAGCGCCATTGGATCTCGCGGCCCACCGTTGCGTCGCCGTAACGGGTCGCGTGCACGTAATCGAATTCGAGGTCGCAGCCGATGGCCAGTGCAAGCGGCGCGGCGAAGAACATCCCGCCGTTCATCACGGTCAGGAACACCGCACGCTCGCCTCCCAGCGTGTCGGCAATGGCCGCCCCCATGCGCGCGATCGCGGCTTCCAGCGCTGCGTGGTCGTGGAGACGTTCGGCGCGCGGCAACGCGACCGCCAGCGGATGTTCGACCGCGCTCATGCGCGGACCGTTTCCGACGCGGCCAGGGTCGCCAGCGCCGCCACGTAACGCGCGTGTTGCGGATCGGTCGACAGGGAATCCCACCCGGGCGCCACCGTGCCGCGCAGTGTCGCGATTTTTCCCTGGGCGCACGGCGCGCGGCCGCGCACGGACTCGATCGCCGCGTCCACCATCGACGGATGGCACACCAACACCAGATCGCAACCGGCATCGAGATGCGCGATCACGCGTTCGCCGATGCCGCCCGCCGATTCCGCCGCAGCCATGCCCACATCGTCGCTGAACACCACGCCGCGATATCCCATCTCGCCGCGCAACACGCCATCGATCCAGATTTTTGAGTAACCCGCGGCCAGCGCGTCGACCGCCGGGTAGGTGACATGCGCAACCATCACCGCTTCGGCGCCGGCCGCGAACCCTTCGACGAACGGAACCAGGTCGCTGTCGCGGATGGCGTTCAAGGGGCGAGGATCGATCGCGGCCTCGAGGTGCGTGTCTTCGGGAACCGAGCCATGGCCCGGGTAATGCTTCACGGTCGCCGCCATGCCGGCCAGGCGCATGCCCCGCACGTAACCCGCGGCCAGTTCGGCCACGATCTGCGGGTCCGGGTCGAACGCGCGCTCCGCGATGACGCGGTTGCCGCGCGCGAGATCGACCACCGGCGCGAACGAAATATCGATGTCGCAGGCGCGCACTTCGCTGGCCATCACGATCGCGTGCTGCTCCGCCATAGCAATGCCGGCAGCGCGATCACGCCGATACAGCGCGCCGATGCGCGCCAGCGGTGGCAGGCGCGTGAAGCCTTCGCAGAACCGCTGTACCGGGCCGCCTTCGTGGTCCACGCTCAACACGAAATTATCGCCGCGCAGTTCGCGGATGGACGTGACCAGCCGCGCCAGTTGCCCGCGGCTTTCGTAGTTGCGGGTGAACAGGATCGCGCCACTCACTTCGGGCGCCAGCAGGCGGGCGCGTTCGTGTTCGGCGAGCTGCTTGCCTTCGATTCCGACGATCAACATGAAGAGTGCTGTGGTTTGCGGCAGCCACGCCGAAGCTTGCGATCATAAAGCACCCGTTCCCCACGTGACGGATGGGCGCCACGTTACGTAGCGGGCAGCACCCGGCAGACAAACCCTTTCAGATAATCGGTTTCCGGGATCGCCGGGTGCAGCGGGTGATCGGGTGCCTGTTGCAACGACTGCAACACCTGCGCGCTGCGGTCAAGGTGGCGCACACCTTTCTGCACTGCGTCGAGCAGCACCGCGCGTGGCATGTGGTACGAGCACGAACAGGTCACCAGGATGCCGTCGCGCGCCAGCACCTGCATCGCCAATTCGTTGATCCGGCGATACGCCAGCGCGCCTTCCTTCAGATCCTTCTTGCGCTTGACGAACGCCGGTGGATCGAGAATCACCACATCGAAGTGTTCGCGACGCTCGCGCAGATCCTTCAGGAAATCGAATGCATCCGCGCGCTCGGCGCGCACGCGATCGGCCAGCCCGTTGCGCGCCGCGTTCTCTCCGATCAGCTTCACCGCCGACGCCGACGCGTCCACGCACGCGACTTCCTTCGCGCCCATCGCCGCCGCGCGCAGGCCCCAAGCGCCGAGGTACGCGAACATGTCCAGCACCCGCGCGCCCTTGACGTATGGTGCCAACGCGTCGCGGTTGGCGCGTTGGTCGTAGAACCAGCCCGTCTTCTGGCCGCCGATCGCGTCCACCGCGAATTCCACGCCATCCTCGCGCACGTGCAGTGCACCGGGCGGATCGCCGAAGCCGACGTCGGCGTATTCCATCAAGCCTTCCAGCGCGCGGACCCCTGCGTCGTTCTTCCAGATCAGCGCACGCGGTTTGATCACCTTTTTCACCGCAGCTTCGACCTGCGGCTTCAGGCGTTCGATGCCGGCCGTGGTGGCCTGCGCGACGACCACGTCATCGAAGCGGTCGAGCGTCAGGCCCGGCACGCCGTCCGATTCGCCATACAACAGGCGATAATACGGTTCGACGTACAGGCGTTCGCGCAACGCCAGCGCCACCTGCAGGCGATGTGTCAGCAGCGGCGCATCAAGCGCGTGCTCGATACCACGCGCCACCAGCCGCGCGCAGATAAGCGAACGCGGATTGACGTAGCCGACGCCGATGGGCTTGTCGTTGGCGGCGACAACGACGCACGGCTCGCCCGGCTGGAAGTCGGCCAACGGCGAACGCGCCACGTCGACTTCGTTCGAAAACACCCACAGGTGCCCCGCGCGCAGGCGCGCGTCCTCGCCACGTTTCAGATACAACGCGGGGTATTCGATTGACTGGGTCACGGTGCGATCCTGCGGAGTCAGCCCGACACGCTATCTCAACCGCAAGGATTTCCACAAGCGATGCATGGCGCGGCGCGGTCGCGATTTGCACACTTTCGGCTGGGATTGTCCAAGAATGGGAATCAATGATGCATCTGCCGCGTCGTGCCTGCTGGCTGTTGATCTCCTGCACCCTGTTTTGTGTCGCTGCACCCCAATAACGGCGAAAAATGTTTCACGAAGCACCCGAGGCCTGGCGCAAGCCGGGCTTCTTTTTCGCGTCGCGCTAGCATGGCGGCATGAGCAACGACGACTTCGCGCGCAACCGGCTGGCCGCCGCATCCAGTCCGTACCTGCGCCAGCACGCCGGCAATCCTGTCAACTGGCAGCCTTGGGACGATGCGGCGCTGGTGCATGCGCGCGCAACCGACACACCGATCCTGCTTTCGATCGGCTACAGCGCCTGCCACTGGTGTCACGTGATGGCGCACGAATGTTTCGAAAATCCCGGCATCGCCGCCGCGATGAACCGCGCGTTCGTGAACATCAAGCTCGATCGCGAGGAACGGCCCGACATCGACCGGGTGTTCCAACTGGCACACCATGCGCTCAGCGGTCGCGGCGGCGGCTGGCCGCTGACGGCATTCCTCGACCCGCAGGACCTCTCGCCGTTCTACATCGGCACCTACTTTCCGCCCGCGCCGCGGCATGGATTGCCGGGTTTTCCGGAAGTGCTGCAACGCGTGCGCGAATACTTCGATTCCCGCCGCAGCGAGCTTCGCGCGCAAGCCGGACAGCTCCGCGACTGGCTCCAACACGCGCGCGCCGACTCTTCCGGGCAGACGAACGAGTCCGCCACCGTGCGGACGGCCGCGTTGCAGCGTATCGCCACACGTTTCGATGACCAGCACGGCGGCAACGAGGGCGCACCCAAGTTTCCGCGTGCGAGCGAGTTGGAATGGTTGCTCGATACCGGCGGAGCGAACCCACGCGCGACCCGGATGGCGCATCTCACGCTCGCGAACATGGCGGCGCGTGGCCTGCGGGATCACCTGGGCGGCGGGTTCTTCCGCTACTGCGTGGACGCGGACTGGACCATCCCGCACTTCGAAAAAATGCTGTACGACAACGCGCAGCTTCTGCCGGTCTACGCACGCGCGGCATCCGCCCCCGGCACGGATTCCGCGCTGCGCGACCAGGCCACGACGGCCGCGCAAGGCATCGTGGACTGGCTTGCGCGCGACATGCCCGCACCCGGTGGTACGTTTTTCAGCTCACGCGACGCGGACAGCGAACACGAGGAAGGCAAGTACTACCTGTGGACCCGCGATGAAGTACACGCCGCGCTGGATGATGCGGATTTCAAGCTCGCGGAGGCAGCATTCGGACTGGATGGGCCGCCCAACTTCGAGGGCCGTGCGTGGCACTTGCTGCGCGCTGTTCCGGTCAGATCGCTGGCCGATCGCTTCACACTGGCGCCGACCGAAATCACGGCTCGGCTCGACGCCATTCGCCGCCGCCTGCTCGATGCCCGCGCCACGCGCGTCCCGCCCGCGCGCGACGACAAGATCCTCACGGCGTGGAACGCGCTCGCCATATCAGGCCTTGCACGATGCGCGCGGCTTTTGGACAACACGCGTTGCGCCGGCATGGCACGCCGCGCACTGGCCGGCCTTCGCGAGGCGGTCTGGATCGACGAACAGCTGTACGCCAACGCAGCGGAACCCTCCTGGCGCATCGCAGGTTTTCTCGACGACCATGCGTTTCTCCTGGATGCCCTGATCGAAACCCTGCAACTGGCCTTCGACCCGCGCGACCTGGGTTGGGCGATCACGCTCGCCGATGCATTGCTGGACAGGTTCGACAACGAAACATCCGGCGCATTCCGCTTTTCGACACCGCAACATGCCACGCCGCTGACCCACAACGAGAACTGGATGGATGACGCGTTGCCGAACGGCAGCGCCATGGCCATCCGTTCGCTGTTGCGATTGGGTCACCTCACCGGCGACGTACGCTATCTCGATCGCGCCTCGCGCGCATTGCAAGCCGCGGCCGGTGCATTGAACCGCTACCCCGATGCGTGCCCAACGCTGTTGCGCGCGCTGGATGAATCCGTCCATCCGCGCCCGCAGATCGTGGTGCGCTGCCCCGCGGCGCGTGCGGCGGATTGGCAGGCGGCCACGCATTCGGCCTTGCGCGGTGCGGGCCTCATGCCCGGCGGCGACCCTGTCGATGCGTTCCTGATTCCCGCCGATGTACCTCATCTGCCCGGCGTGCTTGCTGCCCGCGCATCACACGACGATGGCGCCGCCTATGTGTGTTCGGGACTGACTTGCCAGGCGCCGGTCACTTCGCCTGACGCCCTCGCCGATGCATTGCGCGCGGCACTCGCGAACTAACCGCGCGTTCACAACACCACCGGTGCATCCGGCAGCTCATTGTGGCGGCCGGGGCCCGGCGGCAGGTACAACTCCAGCAGGTTGTGGGTGGCGATGATGCCGTCCAGCGCGCCTTCCTTCCAGTGCTCCTGCCGGAACTGTTCGCTCATGAACCCGATGATGCGTTCCCACGAACCCTCCGGCACCCGCGCCGTCACGCCGCGATCCGGAATGATCTCGATCGTGTAATCGCCCAGCAACACGTAAATCAGGACGCCCGTGCGGCGTTCGGTATCCCAAACCTTGAGGTCGCCGAAGACGCTTTCCGCGCGCGCGCGGATGCGGCGCCCGCCGATCAGGTAGCGCGCGGGCAGACGCGCCTCGACCGCGAAGCAGATCTCGCCGTCGTGCTTCACCTCGCCACGCGCGATCGCTTCCTGGATTTCCTGCATCGCGGCAGGCGGGAACGCCCGGCTCGCGGGCGCGTGGAACCAGTGCCGCAACCATCGCATCGCATCCATCACCAGCTCCCCGAAGCACCGCCACCACCGGTGCCGCCACCGCCACCGGAAAATCCGCCACCCCCGCCAAAGCCGCCGCCTCCGAAGCCGCCGCCTCCGAAGCCGCCGCCACCAAAGCCGCCCCACCCGCCGAAGCCCCCGCGCCGCGCGAAGGTGCCGCCGGTGCCGCCGACGAACCCGAACACCAATCCGAGCACGCCGAAGGCCAGCCCCAGCGGCCACAGTCCGCTGAACAGCCACGACAGCGCGCCGGTCAAGGCGCCCACCGCGCCAGCGCGCGGCACCCGTGGCAACCTGCCGAACATTCCGCGCGCCCACACCAGCATGAAACCCGCGACCAACAGGCCGGTGAACCAATCCTGCCCGTGCGCCACGCCGCCACCATTGCGCTGCGGCCCTTGCAAGGGTGGCGGCAGCGGCTCACCGTCGATCAATTTTGTCAACGCGTCGATCGCGTCGTTCAAGCCACCGTAGAAATCGTTCACCCGGAACTTCGGCGACATGTATTCGCGGATGATGCGCGAAGCCGCGGCGTCGGGAATCGCGCCTTCGAGGCCATAACCGGTTTCGATCATCGCACGATGATCGTCCCTGGCCACGACCACCAGCACGCCGTCGTCCACGTTCTTGCGGCCGATCTTCCACTGATCGAACACGCGCGTCGCGTAATCGGCGATGTCCTCGGGTTGCGTGGAGGGTAGCATCAACACCACGACCTGCGCGCCCTTGCGCCGTTCGAGTGCGGCGAGTTGTGTTTCCAGTTGCTGCGTCTGTTGCGCCGTGAGCGTGCCGGTCAGGTCGGTGACGCGCGCCTTCAGCGTCGGCACTGCGACGTCGGCGCGCGCGCGGATCGGCATGGCGAGCAACCCGATGCCAAGCAAGCACACCAGCACGCACACCGTTTGCTCAATGGCGCGAATGAACCCCTCTGCCTTCGGGAGAGGCGGCGCATCGCGCCGAGCGCGCAGCGCCGGGGTGAAGGTCCGCATACTTCCGGAGGTCGGCACGTCCGTACCCTCACCCGGCCTTCGGTCGCGCTACGCGCGCGTTCGCTGCCGCTCTGCCTCTCCCGAAGGTAGAGGGAAAAGCCCAAGCACCAGGGCGCGAACTGCGAGCCATCAGTGCGTGCTCGACGCGGATGCCGGCACGGGCGTTGTACCGAAATCCACCTTCGGCGCCGTCGAAATCGCGGCCTCGTTCTCCACGCTGAAGTTCGGCTTCACCTCGTACCCGAACGCCTTGGCGGTCAGATTGACCGGAAAGCCGCGGATGTAACTGTTGTAGTCCTGCACCGCTTCGACGTAGCGATGGCGCGCCACGGTGATGCGATTCTCGGTGCCCTCGAGCTGCGCCTGCAGGTTCTGGAACAAGCCGTCGGCTTTCAGGTTCGGATAGTTTTCCGACACCGCCATCAGACGCGTCAACGCGCTGGACAACTCGCCCTGCACGGCCTGGTATTTGGCGAGCGACGCTGCATCGTCGGCGTTGACGGTGACTTGCCCGACCTTCGCGCGCGCATCGGTGACTTCACGGAACACCTGCTCCTCGTGCGCGGCGTAGCCCTTGACCGTCGCGACCAGGTTCGGCACCAGGTCGGCGCGCCGCTGGTACTGGTTGACCACTTCCGACCACGCGGCCTTGACCGCCTCGTCTTTCTTCTGGATCTGGTTGTAGCCGCAACCCGAAAGCAGTCCGCACGCCGACACCATTGCAAGGCCGGCCAGCAACACCCGCAAACTACGCATGGCGAATCCTCCTCGGGCCAATACGCGGATTGCAGCATGCGCCGCAAGTCCGCGCAATGGCGCTAACGCGAACGCTCAGAAAGCTCTGATTTTGCTCGTCATCCCGGAATCGCGAAGCGATATCCGGAATCCAGTGTCTTTCTACATAAGCGAGTTTCAAGAAAGGCACTGGATTCCCGCCTTCGCGGGAATGACGAAGAAAGTTGGCCTGCCTTTTCCTACAGCACGCGCGGAAGCAGGATCACGCTCCAGATCACCAGCATGTTGATCATCAGCAGGAACACCGCGGCCGAGCCCATGTCCTTGGCGCGACCCGCGATTTCGTGATGGTCGGGCCACAGTTTGTCCACTACGGCTTCGATCGCGGAGTTGAGCATCTCCGCGGCCAGCACCGGCAGCAACGATCCGGCCAGCAGCGCCTTCTCGATTGCGCCATGGCCCAGCCACAGGCCGACCGGAAACAGGAGCACCAACAGGATCACTTCGAGACGAAACGACGCTTCGATGCACCAGCCGGCACGCAAGCCCTTCAGCGACCAGATGAGCGCCTGCCAGATCTGACGCGGCCCGCGATTGACTTGGCTTGGCATGCCTTGGCTTCCCCGTTCTGGATGAGTTGTCGCCGCTGCACCCGGCACTTGCCAGCGGTGCCGAACGCGCGCCAGCATACGACGCCACGATGATCGCCGCGACTTTCGCGGCAAGGTATCCCGCATGCGAATACTGCGCCGCTGCTTGCCGCTGGCCCTGCTGCTCCCCTTCATCGCATTGCTGTGGGTGCCGTTCTACAACCGCGTGCAGCCGACGCTCGCCGGGTTTCCGTTTTTCTATGTCTGGCTATTCGCCTGGATCGTGCTGACGGCAGCGCTGACCTGGATGGTGCATCGCGGGCGGCGCGCGTGAACGGCATGCGTTTGGACTGGACCGCGCTGGGTGTATTCGTGTTCTTCTTCGCGCTGGTGACGGTGCTTGGGTTCTTCGCGGCGCGCTGGCGGCGCGGCGACTTGAGCAATCTGCACGAGTGGGGGCTGGGCGGCCGCCGTTTCGGAACCTTCGTTACGTGGTTCCTGCTGGGTGGCGACCTCTATACCGCCTACACGCTCATCGCGGTGCCCGCGCTGGTGTACGCGGTCGGCGCATACGGATTCTTCGCGATGCCGTACACGGTGTTCGTGTATCCGCTGGTGTTCCTGACCATGCCGCGCCTGTGGAACGTGTGCCGCAAACACGGCTGGATCACCTCGGCGGATTTCGTGGAAGGCCGCTACGGCAGCCGTGGACTCGCGCTGGCCGTCGCGGTCACCGGCGTACTGGCGACCATGCCGTACATCGCGCTGCAGCTGGTGGGCCTTGAAAAAGTGTTCGAGGCGATGGGCCTCGGCGCGCTCGGCATCGGCAAGGAAACCCCGCTGATCATCGCGTTCGTGATCCTCGCGCTGTACACCTACTCCAGCGGCTTGCGCGCCCCCGCGCTGATCGCGTTCGTGAAGGACGCGATGCTCTACATCACCGTGATAGCGGCGGTGGTGATCATTCCGATCAAGCTGGGCGGCTACGGCGCGGTGTTCGCCGCCGCCGAAAAGGCGTTCGCCGCCGCCGAAAAGGCGTTCGCCGCGAAGGGCGGCGACACCGGAGTGATCCTGAAGCCAGACCAGTACTGGTCGTTCGCGACGCTGGCGCTGGGTTCGGCGTTCGCGTTGTTCCTGTATCCGCACGCGACCACCGCGACACTGTCCGCCGACGGCCCCGCCACCATCCGCCGCAACGCGGTGTGGCTGCCCGCGTACAGCATCATGCTGGGGCTGGTCGCGCTGCTCGGCTACATGGCGCTGGCCGCGCACGTCGACGTCAAGGATGGTTCGATGGCGGTGCCCGCGCTGATCAACGCGAGCTTCCCGCCGTGGTTCGCGGGATTCTGCTTCGCCGCGATCGCGCTGGGCGCGCTGGTGCCGGCGGCGATCATGTCGATTGGCGCGGCCAACCTGTTCACCCGCAACATCTGGCGCGCGTACGTCAATGACAAACTGAGCGACGCACAGGAATCGCGGATCGCCAAGAACGTGTCGCTGCTGGTGAAGTTCGGTGCGCTGCTGGCAGTGTTATACCTGCCGACCAAGTTCGCGATCGACCTGCAACTGCTGGGCGGCATCTGGATGTTGCAGATCTTCCCGGCGGTGATCTGCGGCCTGTTCACCCGATGGCTGCGCGC
>DATFGL010000214.1:0-2387 GCA_035249465.1 Rhodanobacteraceae bacterium
CGACATCATGGAGCTGAACACGGCGGTCAAGCCGTACATGTTCGAATGGCTGCGGATGCGCCATCCACAGGCCGGTTTGGTGTACCTGGATCCGGACATCTACGTGCTGCGCCCGCTGGATGAAGTTGCTCGGGCATTCGAAGACCGCAAGCTGGCCGTGCTGACGCCGCACCTCAACGCACCGCTGCCGGATGATGGAAAATTCCCGACCGAACTGTCGTTGATGCGTACCGGCGTGTACAACTGCGGGTTCGTGGCGATCAACGCCGCGCATCCGCAAAGCGCCGCCTTGATCGATTGGTGGGCGCGCAAGCTGGAATTCGATTGCCATGTCGACCTCGAAGCGGGTCTGTTCACCGACCAGAAGTGGATGGACATGGCGCCGGGTTTGTTTCCGGACGTAGCTGTCCTGCGCCACGATGGCTACAACGTCGCGTACTGGAATCTTGCCGGGCGTCCGGTAACGCCTGATCCCGGCGGTGGCTACCGCGCCAATGGCGTACCGCTGGTGTTCGCGCATTTTTCCGGTGTCGATCTCAACCGGCCCGGCATTTACTCGAAACACCAGGACCGCTTCAATGCGGAGACGATCGGCGGCCTGCGGCCACTGTACGACGAGTATCTCGGCAAACTGCGCGCCAATGATCATGTGCAACACGCCGCAAAGCAGTATGCGTACGGCCGTTTCGCCGACGGCGAAAAGATCGTGCCGGTCTTGCGCCGCACCTATCGCCGCTGTTTCGACTCGCGTTGCGACGAACCCGTGCTGCACCCGCTGCGGATGGACCGTGGCCTGTTCAACCAGCCCTGCCGTGAGCTGCCTGCAGTGCCGGGCCTGCCGGTCAGCCATGTCATGTACGAAGCGTGGCAGATGCGCGACGACCTGCGCGATGCCTATAGCCTGCAGACGCGCGCCGGGCGTGCCGGATTCATCAACTGGTTCCTGGTCCAGACGGCCACCGAGATGGGCCTCGACGCAGCGTTCATCGAGCCGATCCGCGCGCAATACAAGCCGCGCGGTGAAGCGGCACACGCTGGGCGTGGGCTGACCGCCAAAGCCGGTGGCGTGATGCTGCGGGTGATGGGTTGGGGCAAGCGCCACGGCGGCCTCGCGCGGCTGTACGCGCGCATCCCGTTTCGCCTGCGGCTGGCACTGCGCCATCGCGTTCACGCCGCTGCCGACGTGCCGATGCCGCCGGTCCCGTTCGAGTTCGAACAGGAACGCACCACCGATATCCGGCCCGCGGCACAGGCCGAGCACGGCGGAGTGAACCTGCTCGGCTACGCACGCGGTGAATTCGGCATCGCCGAAAACGTGCGCTCCTACGCACGTGCGCTGGAGCGCGTCGGGCACCCTTTCCTGATCTTCAACTTCAGCGTCGGGGTGATCAGTCGCCAGAGCGACCGTTCGATGGAACAGCATTTTTCCGACACGCTGCGTTATGCGACCAACGTGTTCTTCATCAACGCCGACCAACTGCAAGTGGTGCATGGTGTGCTGGGGCGGCGCGCCTTCGGCGGCCGCCATAATGTCGGCTATTTTCTTTGGGAACTGGAGAAGTTCCCGGACCCGTGGCGCACGGCATTCGCGCTGGTGGACGAGGTGTGGGTGCCGACCGAATTCGTGCGCAAGGCGATCATGGCCTGCACCGACAAGCCGGTGCGGCGCATGCCCAAGGGCATCGAGTTCGAGGTGCCGGCAGATCTGGATCGCGGACACTTCGGGTTGCCGCGTGACGAATTCGTGTTCCTGTTCAGTTACGACTTCAACAGCTTTATCGCCCGCAAGAACCCCGACGCCGCGATCGCGGCCTTTCGGCAGGCGTTCGCCGATGGCGTGCCGGGCGTACGATTGCTGGTGAAGTCGATCAACGGCGCACGTTTCCCCGAGCAATTGGAAGCCCTGCAGCGCAGCGTCGCCGACGATCCACGCATCGAGGTGCGCGACGGCTTCCTGTCGCGCGGGGAAATGTTCGGCTTGCAGAACACAATCGATTGCTACGTATCGTTGCATCGTTCGGAAGGCTTCGGACTCGGCATGGCCGAGTGCATGTATCTCGGCAAGCCGGTGATCGCGACGGCGTATTCCGGCAATCTGGATTTCATGGATCGCGACAACAGCCTGCTGGTCGATTACAAGATGATCCCTCTGTGCGAGGGCGACTATCCGTATTGGCAGGGGCAACAGTGGGCCGATGCGGACGTCGCCCACGCGGCGAGGTTCATGCGGCAAGTGTTCGACGACCGAGAATTTGCGCGACGTGTCGGCGCAGCGGCGGCCGCCAGCATCCGCAAGACCAATTCGAAAGCCGTGTGCGGTGCAACAGTCGCGGAGCGCCTGCGGGAAATCGACCAGCCGCGCGAGCGCACACGAGCGCATTGATGCC
>DATFGL010000215.1:0-11166 GCA_035249465.1 Rhodanobacteraceae bacterium
ACCGCACGCGCCTTTTCGACCACGTTCTTCATGTCCCACGGCGACAGGAACTGCCCCTTCTTGATGTTGACCGGTTTGCCGACAGCCGCGACCTTCTGGATGAAATCGGTCTGCCGGCACAGGAACGCCGGCGTCTGCAGCACGTCCACCACTTCGGCGACTTCATCGAACGGCGTGTACTCGTGCACGTCGGTGAGCACCGGCACGCCGATCTGCTTTTTCACCTCGCCGAGGATTCGCAGGCCCTCTTCCATCCCCAACCCGCGAAAGCTCTTGCCCGAGGTACGGTTGGCCTTGTCGAAGCTGGACTTGAAGATGAAGGGAATGCCGAGCCTGCCAGTGATTTCCTTCAAGCGTCCGGCGGCATCGAGTTGCAATTGTTCCGACTCGACCACGCAGGGGCCGGCGATCATGAAGAACGGCCGGTCGAGGCCGACTTCGAAGCCGCACAAGTTCATCCCGCCGCTTCCTTCGCGAGCCTCGGCGCGTCGCGCATCGCCTTGTACTCCCGCGCGGCTCGCACGAAACCATTGAACAGGGGATGGCCGTCGCGCGGCGTCGAGGTGAATTCGGGATGGAACTGGCAGGCAAGAAACCACGGGTGTTTCTGCTGCGACAGTTCCACGATCTCGACCAGGTCATCCACCGACACGCCCGCGACCACGAGACCGGCCTTTTCCAGTCGTTCGCGATAACGGTTGTTGAACTCGTAGCGGTGGCGATGGCGTTCGCGGATGGTGTCGGCGCCGTACAACTCGCGCGCGATCGTTCCCGCCCTCAGCAGGCACTCCTGCGCACCCAGACGCATCGTGCCGCCGAGGTCGGAATGTTCGTCGCGACGTTGCACCTCGCCCGCACCTTGCGTCCACTCGGTGATCAGCGCGATCACCGGATCCGCGCAATCGCGGTCGTTCTCGGTAGACCCCGCGCCGGCAATGCCGGCGGCGTCGCGTGCGAATTCCACCACCGCCGCGTGCATGCCGTAACAGATGCCGAAATACGGGATGCCGCGCTCGCGCGCGTACTTCACCGTCTGGATCTTGCCCTCGAAACCGCGCTTGCCGAAACCGCCCGGCACCAGGACCGCGTCGGCGTCGTGCAGCACCGCGCCGGGGCCGCGGGTTTCGATGTCTTCCGAGTCGATCCATTCAAGCTGGACGCGCGTCGCGTTGTGGATGCCGCCGTGGCGCAGCGCCTCGCCCAGCGACTTGTACGCATCCTTGTGCTCGACGTACTTGCCGACGATGTAGATGCGCACCTCGTCCTTCGGGTTTTCGACCGCATCCACGGTGCGCCGCCATTCCGCGAGATCGGTGGGCTTGGCATCCAGGTGCAGGCGTTCGACCACGATCTCGTCCAGTCCTTCCTGGTGCAGCCACAGCGGCAGCTTGTAGATGGTGTCGGCATCGGCCGCGCTGATCACCGCGTTTTCCGGAACGTTGGTGAACAGCGCGATCTTGCGGCGCTCGTTCTCCGGCAGCGGTTCCTCGCAACGGCACACCAGGATGTCGGGCTGGATGCCGAGCGCGCGCAGTTCCTTCACCGAGTGCTGGGTCGGCTTGGTCTTGATCTCGCCCGCGGCCTTGATGAACGGCACCAGGGTCAGGTGCATGAACAGCACCTTGTCGGCGCCGCGCTCGATCCGGAGTTGCCGCGCGGCTTCCAGGAACGGTTGCGACTCGATGTCACCCACCGTTCCACCGATCTCGACCAGCGCCACGTCGAAGCCACGCGTGGCTTCGTCGATCGCGTGCTTGATCTGGTTGGTGATGTGCGGAATCACCTGTACCGTCGCGCCGAGATAGTCGCCACGGCGTTCCTTGCGGATCACGGCTTCGTAGATCTTGCCGGTGGTGATGGAATTCTTGCCCGACAGCCGGGTACGCACGAAGCGTTCGTAGTGACCAAGGTCCAGGTCGGTTTCGGCGCCGTCGTCGGTGACGTACACCTCGCCGTGCTGGAACGGGCTCATCGTGCCGGGATCGACGTTGATGTAGGGGTCGAGCTTCATCAACGTCACGTTGAGGCCGCGGGCCTCGAGGATGGACGCCAGCGACGCCGATGCGATGCCCTTGCCAAGCGAGGACACCACGCCGCCGGTGACGAAAATCAGGGAGGTCATGGTCGGACCGTTCGTGGAAAGCGTCATTCTAGCGGCGACCGTGCGCTTCCGCGAGTGCATATTTGTGCGATCATCCATGATTGCTGCATGACGAAACGTCACCGTGCTTGCAGGCATTCGACCTCGTGAAGCACCAGAACGGGCTTCCTGCCCTGACGTTCCACAACAGCTTTTTCAAACTGGTGCCTGCAATGAATCTTTCCACGATCCCATCACGCATTGCCGCCCTGCGCAGCGTGATGCAGCGGCGCGGCATCGCCGCCTGCGTCGTGCCTACCGCCGACCCGCACCTTTCCGAGTACCTGCCCGCGCATTGGACCGCACGCAAGTGGCTCTCGGGCTTCACGGGATCGGCCGGTACGCTGGTGGTAACCGCCGATTTCGCCGGCGTGTGGACCGACTCTCGCTACTTCTCGCAAGCCGAACGCCAGCTCGCAGGGAGCGGCGTGGAACTGGTGAGGCTGGTCGTGCCGCACACGGCCGAACACGTCACATGGCTGTGCGCGCACGTGAGCAAAGGCGACAAGGTCGCCTGCGCGGCGGACATGCTGTCACTGGCCTCGGAACGTTCGATGCGCAAACAACTGGCGGAACACGTCGCGGAGCTGGTCGAGGACGACCTGCCCGGCGCGATCTGGAATGATCGGCCATCGCTGCCGCACGCGCCGGTGTACGAGCACCCGCTGGAGTACGCGATCCTCGGCCGCGCAGAAAAACTCGCGGACGTGCGCGCGGCGATGAAACAGGCCGGCGCGAGCCACCATATCGTCTCCGCACTGGACGAAATCGCGTGGGTGCTGAACCTGCGCGGCAGCGACGTGGAATACAACCCGGTGTTCCTGTCGCACCTGCTGATCGGTGCAGACGGCGCGACGCTGTTTGTCGAAGCGTCCAGGCTCGACCCCAAGCTGCAAAAGGCAATCGGGGCCGGCGGCATCCGCATCGCGCCGTACAACGAGGTTGGTGGCGCGCTTGCGAAACTGCCACCGGATGCGAAGCTGCTGCTCGCACCCGCCCAGATTTCCGCCGCGATCGCCCACTCGATTCCCGCTCACGTCAAACCGATCGAAGCGCCCGGCCCGATCACTGCCGCCAAGGCACGCAAAACGGACAGGGAGATGGACCACGTGCGCGAAGCGATGCGCCGCGACGGCGTGGCGCTGGTGCGCGGTGCGCGCTGGCTGGAGCAATCGCTGCGCGACGGCGCGCGCCTGACCGAACTCGACGTGGACGAAAAGCTGCGCGAACTGCGATCCCGGCAGCCCGGGTTCGTCAGCGAGAGTTTTTCCACCATCGCCGGCTACCAGGCCAACGCCGCGCTGCCGCACTACTCCGCGACGCCCGAATCGCATTCCGAACTGGAACCGCGCGGCATGCTGCTGATCGATTCCGGCGCGCAATACCTCGGCGGCACCACCGACATCACCCGCATGTGGTGCCTGGGCGAAACCACACCGGAACAGCGCCGCGACGTGACGCTGGTGCTGAAGGGCGTGATCGCGCTGTCGCGCGCGAAATTCCCGCGCGGAACATCCGGACAACAACTCGACGCGCTGGCGCGCGCGCCGATCTGGGCGGCGGGGATCGATTACGGCCACGGCACCGGTCACGGCGTCGGTTATTGCCTCAACGTGCACGAAGGCCCGCAGTCGATCCGGCCGCCGCGCTCGGGCCAGCACCTCGAAGCGATGGATGCCGGCATGATCACCTCGATCGAGCCCGGCATCTACAAGCCCGGACGCCACGGCGTGCGCATCGAGAACCTGGCCGCGACCCTTCCCGCGGGCGACAGCGAGTTCGGCGAATTCCTGCGATTCGAAACGCTGACGCTGTGCCCGATCGACACGCGCCTGCTCGACCTGTCGCTGCTCGATGCAAACGAGATCGCCTGGCTCGACCGCTATCACGCAACGGTGCGCGAACGGCTCGCGCCGCTGCTGGACAACGCGGCCGATCGTGCGTGGCTGGATGCGCGCTGCGCACCGCTGGGCGTGGCAAAAGCCGCCTGAACAGACAGCGCGCCCGTCTCAACAGGGAGGGCGCGTTCTGGTAGCTTACGCGGGTTATTTTCCGGAGAGATGCCCTGTGCCGCGCCGATCGATGCCGCTCACCCCGCGTGCACTGGCTTTCGCGATCACGCTGGCGGTCGCGCCCGGCATGGCACTGGCGCAGGCGAGCGCGGACGTCTGCCCGCTCGGCGCGTTCACTTGCCCGGTGGTCAAGAACGATTTCGCACTCTGCAAGAAGAATGACCTGCTGAACTTCTACGAGCCCGGCCTGCCCACCGAGGGCGACCGTGGGGCCAGTTCGTCGCAGGTTTACGGTGACCGCTTTTCGAGCCCCGACAGCAACCTCTTCCACCTCACGGGCAACACCTCGCTGCAGCGTCTCGACCAGTTGCTGCGTTCGGACAGCCTGACCTACAACGCCGACACCACTGCCTACGATGCCGAAGGCCACGTGCGTTACCAGGAACGCGGGATGCTGTTCTCGGCGGACAACATGAAGGGCACCACCGACCCCGAATACGGCGTCGCCAACCACGTGCAATACCAGTTGCTGGCCTCGCGCGGCAACGGCGTCGCCAGCCAGGCGATCATGCTGGACCAGGATCGCGACAAGCTGCACGACATGACTTATTCGACCTGTGACCTCCACAACCGCGTATGGGAGATCACGGCGAAAACCATGACCATGAATCGCGACGAGGGCGTCGGCCGCGCCCACGACGTGACGATGCGCCTGAAGGGCGTGCCGTTCCTGTGGCTGCCTTACCTGCGCTTCCCGATCGACCACCAGCGCCAGACCGGTTTCCTGTATCCGTCGTTCGGCAGCCGCAGCCGTGCGGGCTTTTTCGCGTCGATCCCGTTCTACTGGAACATCGCGCCCAATTACGACGCCACGTTCACGCCGGCGTGGTACGCGAATCGCGGCGGCATGCTGGACAGCCAGTTCCGTTACCTCACGCCCGACAGCAAAGGCGTGATCAACTTCAGCTACATGCCCGATGACAAGGTTGCCGACCGCAGCCGCTGGTATCTGACCCTCGACAACCAGACCAACTTGCCGCTGGGCATGCAGTGGAACACTTCCATACGGCGCGCCAGTGACGCCGCCTGGTTCCAGGATTTCGGCCAGAACCTCACGACGTCCACCGTGACGCTGCTGGGTTCGTCGTCCTACGTCACCAAGGCCACCGACTGGTGGAACGCCGGCATCGGCGCCGACTGGTATCAGATCGCCACCCCCGGACTGCCAAGCACGGCCGCGCCTTACCGCCGCATGCCGCGGCTGTTCTTCAATGCCGATCGTCCGATCGGCGGCCCGGGCGGTCCCGAGTGGGGCGTGAACGCCGAAGCCGTGCGTTTCGTCCAGCCGGAAAAGATCGGCGGCGACCGCTTCGATTTCTACCCCTACCTCGCATGGCCCTTGCAGGGCGCGGCATGGTTCCTGCGCCCGGAAGTCGGCGTGCGCTACACCGCGTACAACCTGCCGCAGCCGGTCGCAGGCAGCGACACGGACCACCCTGCGCGAACCACCCCGATCTTCGACGTCGACGCCGGGCTGGTCTTCGAGCGCGACGTGCACCTGTTCGGCAGCGACTACACCCAGACGCTGGAGCCGCGCATCTATTACCTGCGCGTGCCGTACCGCAACCAGAACGACCTGCCGCTGTTCGACACCCAGCCGCTTACCTTCGATTTCTGGCAGTTGTTCACCACCAACAGTTTCAGCGGCGCCGACCGCCAGATGAATGCCAACGACCTCTCGCTGGCGCTGACCACGCGTTTCCTGGACGCGGACGGCGTGGAGCGCGTTTCGGCCAGCATCGGCCAGATCCGCTATTTCGATCCGCAGAAGGTCACGCTGTATCCCGGCGGCAAGGCGGTCGATTACTCCGGTTCCAATTACGTCGCCAACCTCACCGTTGCGTTGAACGACAACTGGCGCCTGACCACGTCGCAACAATGGAACCCCAACACCGACGAGACCGACGTGTCCACCGTGGGCCTGCAGCGGCGCCTGTGGGGCGACGGCATCGTCAACTTCGATTACCGCTACCGGCGCGGCCTGCTCGAGCAGGCCGACATGTCGGCGGAAGTCCCGGTGGGCGCGGCCTGGAAGCTGGTCGGCGGCTACACCTATTCGCTGCGCGACAAGCGCGCGGTCGATACCTTCGCCGGCATCGAATGGGACAGCTGCTGCACCGCGGTGCGCCTGCTCAGCCGCCACTACGTGTACGACTACCAGGGCGATTCCAACAACGCCATCATGCTGGAAATCGAGTTCAAGGGCCTCGGCGCCTACGGCGAGCGCACCGGCACATTCCTGCGCAATGCTATCCTTGGCTATCAGTAGCCTCAAAAAAACACCGAACAACCCGCTGCTTCCGCTCGCGACGGTTCTTCCGGGGTTCCATCAGGGCTCGAGTCAGGTTTTTGCTACCCAAACTCAACTTTCGGGCAGATCGCGCTGTCCAAGCCAGCGGCCGCCCGGGAAACCGCCCGGCATGCCGCCTTCCGAACCCGGTCACACGTGACGAACATGAAACCATTGCACCTTGCCAGTCTGGTCCTGACCTTCGCGGCTGCGGCGTTCGCCCTGCCCGCCTCCGCGCAACTGCTCAGTCCCAACGCACCGCCCTCCACCGGCGCACAGTCCACGCCACTGCCCGGCCCGCAGACACCCGCGTCCAACGATGTCCAGCCGTTGGACCGGATCATTGCGGTGGTCAACGACGGCGTGATCATGCAGAGCCAGCTCAACCAGACGATGGGCACGGTGGCGCACCAGATCCAGCAATCGGGCGGCCAGTTGCCGCCGACCGACGTGCTGGCCAAACAGGTTCTGCAACGGCTGATCCTCAACCAGTTGCTGGTGCAGAAGGCGCACGACGGCGGCATCCGGGTCTCCGACGACCAGGTCGATGCCGCGGTCGCCAACATTGCGCAACAGAACAAGATGAGCGTGCCGCAGATGCAGGCGGCCATGCAGCAGGAAGGGGTGGATTACGGCTCGTTCCGCGAGCAATTGCGCGACCAGTTGCTGGTACGCGCGTTGCAGCAGCAGGTGATGCAGCAATCCTCGCAGGTGTCGGATGCGGAAATCGACAACCTCATCGCCAGCCCGGCGTTCAAGCAGGGCGAAGTGCACCTGGCGCGCATCCTGGTCGGGCTGCCCGAAGGCGCAGATGCCAAACAGATTGCCGCCGCGCAGGCCAAGGCCGATCAGATCGAGGGTGACCTGAAGGCAGGCAAGAACTTCGCCGCCCTGGCAGTCAGCGATTCCAGCGCACCCGAGGCCCTGGACGGCGGCGACCTCGGCTGGCGGCGCGTGGACGAACTGCCGCCGGCGGTCCAGCAGATCGTCAATTCGCTGCAACCGGGCGGCATCACCGAGCCGCTGCGCGATGCATCCGGCTTCACCATCCTCAAGCTGGAAGGCAAACGCGAGCCCGGCGACAAGCAGATCGTCACGGAATTCCATGCCCTGCACCTGATGATCAAGCCGACAGCCGTGCTGAGCGAGCAAGGCGCGAAGGACAAGATCGAGAAGCTCTACGACGAAATCGTCAACCAGCATGCCGACTTCGCCACGCTGGCCAAGCGGGATTCCGACGATCCCACCACCGCCAACGCCGGTGGCGACATGGGCTGGTTCGCGCGGGACGACTGGGGTTCCGAGATCGGAAAGATGCTTGCGGGCATGCAGCCCGGGCAAGTGACCCAGCCGTTCAGGAGCCCGGATGGTTCGTGGCACATCATCCAGCTGCTCGGCACCCGCCAGGCCGACAGGACGAAAGATATCGAACGCGCGCAAGCGCGCCAGGCCATCGCCGAACGCAAGGGCCGGCAGGCATACGAACAGTTCATGCGCGACATAGAATCCTCGGCCTACATCAGTATTCGGGTTCCGGAACTGGCCGACGCCAATCCGTACTCGGGCGACGCGGCCAAATGAGCACGGGGCCGGATGTCCACCGGCCCCTCCCGCGCCTCGCCATAACCAGTGGTGACCCCGCGGGGGTCGGCCCTGAACTGGTCGCACGGCTGGCGGCCTCACCGCTCGCCGCCGACCTCATCGCGATCAGCGACGCCGGACTGCTGGAGCGTGCAGCGCACCGCTGCGGCATCACCCTGAAGCTCGAAACCGACAATGGCCAGCCGCGCAATTTGCGCGCAGCCGGAAGCCTGCGCCTGGTGGAAGTGCCGTTGCGCGCAGAGGAAACTCCCGGCCGGCTCGATCCGCGCAATGCCTTCCACGTGCTCAACACGCTGGCGCAGGCCGCGGACGGCTGCATCGCTGGTGCGTTCCACGGCGTGGTGACGGCACCGGTGCAGAAATCCGTGATCAACGACGCCGGCGAGCACTTCACCGGCCACACCGAACTGTTTGCGCAACGCGCGGGCTGCGACGTCGTGATGATGCTGGCGTCGCCCGAACTTCGCGTGGCGCTGGCCACCACGCACCTGCCGCTCGCACGCGTGTCCGGCGCGGTCACGCGCGAATCATTGACACGCACCTTGCGCATCGTGCACGCGGAGTTGATCGCGAAATTCGGGATCGCCGCGCCACGCATTGCGGTGCTGGGTCTGAATCCGCACGCCGGCGAAGCCGGCCACCTCGGCCACGAGGAAATCGACACGATCATTCCAGTGGTGGATGCGCTGCGCGGCGAAGGCATGCGGCTGCTGGGCCCCCTGCCCGCCGACACCGCGTTCGTCCCGGCCATGCGTGCACGTTACGACGCCGTGCTGGCGATGTACCACGACCAGGCGCTGCCGGTGCTGAAATCGGAAGCGTTCGATTGCACCGTCAACATCACGCTGGGCCTGCCGTTCGTACGCACCTCCGTCGACCACGGTACCGCGCTCGATCTGGCCGGCACGGGCCGCGCGGATGCCTCCAGCATGTTCGCCGCCGCGGAGATGGCGTTGCAGCTTGCAACGCAGCACCCGCACACCTGAGCCCCATGTCCGCGCGCCCCAAGAAGCACTACGGCCAGCACTTCCTGCACGAACGTGGGGTGATCGAGCGCATCGTGGCGGCGATCGCACCACGGCCGGACGATCGCATCATCGAAATCGGTCCCGGCGAAGGCGCGCTTACCCTGCCGCTGCTGCAGGCTGCCGGACGCCTGACGGCGATCGAACTGGACACCGACTTGATCGAACCGTTGCGCGCGCGGGCAACGGGCGTGGGCACGCTGGAAATCATCCACGCCGACGTGTTGAAGGTGGACCTGACCGCACTTGCGGGCGGCGGCAAGCTGCGTCTTGCGGGCAACCTGCCCTACTACGTGTCGAGCCCGATCCTGTTCCATTGCCTCGCACATGCCGCGGCGATCATCGACATGCACTTCATGCTGCAGAAGGAAGTGGTGGACAGGATGGCCGCGGTGCCCGGCAGCAAGGTTTATGGCCGCCTGTCCGTGATGCTGCAACTGGTCTGCAAGGTCGAACCCTTGCTGCGCGTCGCGCCGGGCGCGTTCCGGCCTCCTCCCAGGGTTGAATCCGCCGTCGTGCGGCTGACGCCGCTGCCGCAAGCGCAACGTCCCGACCCGGTACTCGCAGCGAAGATCGATGCGGTGGTTCGCGCAGCCTTCAACCAGCGGCGCAAGACACTCTCCAACGCGTTGCGCGGACTGCTCGATGCGGATGCGATTCGCGCGGCCGGCATCGACCCGCGCGCACGCGCGGAGGATGTCGCGCCTGCGGGTTTTGTCGCGCTGGCGCGGCTTGCGCATCCCGGCGGCTTGCGGGCCGCACCGAAACTCGCCGACAATGCCAGCCAATGACTCCCCGGCCGACCACTACCGACAAAGCGCGCGAGCACCGCGAACCCGATCCGCATGCGATCGAGGTCGAGGTGGAAGCGCGCTACGTGGCCGAACAATCCAAGCCTGAGACCAATCGCTACGTGTTCGCCTACGAAATCACCCTGCGCAACCTCGGGATGATGCCCGCCCGCCTGCAGACGCGGCACTGGGTCATCACCGACGCCAACGGCAAGGTCGAGGAAGTGCGCGGCGAAGGCGTGGTGGGCGAACAGCCGCGCCTGCAACCAGGGGAAAGCTACAGCTACACCTCCGGCGCGATACTGGAAACCCAGGTCGGCACCATGCGTGGCACTTATCTGTTTCACGCCGACGACGGCACCGACTTCGAGGCTCCGATCCCCGAGTTCGTGTTGTCGGTGCCCCGAACCCTCCACTGACCACGGGTACCGACGCGCATGGCCATCTACGCGATCGGCGATGTGCAGGGTTGCTACCCGGAATTGCAGCGGTTGCTGGAGCGTCTGCGCTTCGACCCCTCCACGGACCGCCTCTGGTTTTGCGGCGATCTGGTCAACCGCGGCGGCGAATCACTGGAAGTCCTGCGGCTGATCCATGGCCTGCGCGAACGCAGCGTCGTGACGCTGGGCAACCATGACCTCAGCCTGCTCGCGATCGCCGTGCGCGAGCCGGAAGCGCGCGCCCGCACCAATCCCGACTTGCGCCGGGTTCTGGAAGCCGAAGATTCGGCGACACTTGTCGACTGGCTGCGCTCGCAATCCCTGCTGCACCACGACGCCACCCTGGGCTTCACGCTCGTGCACGCGGGGCTCGCGCCGTCATGGACGCTGAAACAGGCGCTGCACATCGCGCAGGAAGTCGAACGCGCGCTGCGTGGCCCCGCCCACCGCGGCCTGCTGCAACGGATGTTCGGCAATCGCCCCGCGCGCTGGTCGGCGAAACTGCACGGCCACGACCGCCTGCGCGCCGCCATCAACATCTTCACCCGCATGCGTTATTGCGATGCTAACGGACGCATCGACTTCGATGCGAAGGGCGCGCCCGGTTCGCAACGGGCGGGCCTGTATCCCTGGTTCGAGGTACCCGGCATGAAATCACGCGACACCCGCATCGTGTGCGGACACTGGTCCGCGCTCGGACGCTTCGCCGGTCTCGGCGTGTACGCAATCGATACGGGTTGCGTGTGGGGCGGCAAGCTCACCGCGCTCAGGCTGGACGGCGAGGAACCGCAGTTCATCGCGGTGGA